>NZ_JAUOEV010000016.1:0-128859 GCF_031932135.1 Shewanella vaxholmensis | reverse complement strand
CAATTTTAAGCTGTTGGGTTGCTTGCTATTAGATCAGACTTCAATGCGGAATGGTATAATCACCCTAGTTGGTTCTCAATTTATATCATTAAGATTAAATATCTAATCGGTTCAGAGCCTCACAGGTATCTCAACCGCAACGGCATTCGGACGCCACGCACTGGTCATCATGGACCGAGCTGGCTGGCATCAACAGGATTTGACCGATAACTTTGATAATCTCACCCTCCTCAAGTTGCCTCCTTATGAACCGGAGTTGAATCCGATGGAGCCGGTATGGCAATGGCTGGGTCAAAATGTGTTGGCCAATCGTCGTGTTAGTGGCTATGGCGACATTGTCGAGCAGTGTTCTATCGCATGGAATGAGAGGAAAGTAAGAGTGATAGAGTTGCGTACTAGCCAGTGAAATGTTCTGACCAGTTAATTCATGGCGTTGGTATAGGTTTTTCTCCCGTCATTCTCTCCATAACACCAAATGTGCTGATTTAGTTCCCATAGCTATCAATGACCAGATACAAAAAAGCAGCCATAAGGCTGCTTTCTTCAATTTATACACAGCTATCGCGAGGTCTAAGCTTCTTTCAGCCACTGTGCGGCACGTTTAGCGAAGTAAGTTAAGATACCGTCTGCGCCTGCGCGTTTAAAGCAAAGTAGAGATTCCATAACGATGGCTTTTTCGGCCAACCAACCATTTTGGATAGCGGCCATGTGCATGGCGTACTCACCACTGACTTGATAGGCGAATGTAGGCACTGCAAGTTCAGTTTTTACGCGGTGCACTATATCTAAATATGGCATGCCTGGCTTAACCATGACCATATCGGCACCTTCTTGAATATCAAGTGCAACTTCGTGGAGGGCTTCGTCACTGTTTGCAGGATCCATTTGGTAGCTGTGTTTGTTACCACCTTTGAGATTACCAGCCGAGCCTACTGCGTCACGGAACGGGCCGTAGTAGCTTGAGGAGTATTTGGCTGAGTAAGCCATGATTTGGGTGTTTACGTGGCCTGCTGCTTCTAACGCTTGGCGAATAGCACCTATGCGGCCATCCATCATGTCCGACGGTGCAACTATGTCTGCACCGGCTTCGGCGTGTGACAATGCTTGCTTCACTAAAATCTCGCTAGTGATGTCGTTTAGGATGTACCCAGTCTCATCTATGATGCCGTCTTGACCATGAGTGGTGAAGGGGTCCAATGCTACGTCTGTCATGATGCCAAGCTGTGGAAAGGCTTTTTTAAGCTCACGTACAGCGCGTTGCACTAAGGCATCGGCGTTATAAGCTTCTTCTGCCATTAAGGTCTTTTTCTCTGCAGGCGTCACAGGGAAGAGCGCAATTAATGGGATGCCTAACTCAACCAGTTCTTCGGCTTCTTTTAGTAGCAAATCGATTGAGTAACGTTCAATACCTGGCATAGAGGCGATCTTTTCACTGCGATTGGTGCCCTCTAGAACAAACATGGGATAAATCAAGTCATTGACCGTTAGTTGATTTTCGGCCATGAGACGACGGCTAAAATCATGTTTACGCATGCGGCGCATTCTACGCTGAGGGAAGGCACTGGTAATGATATTCACATTTGACTCCTAATTAGGTACTGGTCCTGCTTGAACTGATGAAAATAAGCTGACTTGATTACGTCCACCATTTTTCGCTTGGTAGAGGGCTTTATCCGCTTGTTCTAATAATTTGGTGCTGTGCTGATCGTTAGTGACGATATCGGCACTGACTCCGATACTGATAGTCAAAGGTATCGCTACACCTTCCCATTCGAAATTGATTGAGGCAACTGCGTCTCTTATCGTTTCAGCGACTTGGAGTGCACCATCTTCTGCTGTATTAGGCAGGATGATAGCAAACTCCTCGCCTCCATAACGTGATACGAGATCCGTTGGCCGCTTTAAATGTTGCTGTAATGTTTGGGCTATGGTTCGTAAGGCTTCATCGCCTGCAAGATGGCCGAATCTATCGTTGATCAGCTTGAAGCGATCGATATCGAGCATCAACAGGGCTATGGGTGTTTCTTGCCTGCGGCTGATCCGGCTTTCAGCGATCAAACGTTTATCGAAAGCACTGCGGTTTTTAACCCCAGTTAAACTGTCGATAGTGCTTTGTTCGGTGAGCTTTTGGTTTACCTCATGTAATTCTCTGAGGGTGATTTCCAGTTCTAAAGTACGCTCTTGTACCATTTGTTCGAGTTTCTCATTGCTCTCGGCTTCTGCTTTTAGGGCTTCTTCCCGCGCACTACGAATTTTCTGTGCTTGTTTCAAGGCTTCTTGCTGGATACGCAGTTTAGCTTTGCGCTCATCGTTATAGCGGATGGCGAGCACCAGAGACATGAAGATAATTTCAAACGTCAGGCCGAGCATGACAGGCGTTTGCGGTTTTAAATTGAGGTCAATCACGCTGAGGTACAACAAGCTACTGATGCAAGCTCCTGTCAGCATACTCACCCAGCCAATAGTGTACATACGTGCGAGTTTATGGCCATTGATAGCCTGAGTAATGGCAAAGACCATCAGTACCAGGCTGAGCACTGCAACGGAAATTATCTCGATATAGAGCGCCGTTCCATATTGGATAAAAGGCGTGGCGAGTCCAATACATAGGATATACACAGCGCTATAGCGACAAGTCAGCAGCATGCGGCGGTTTAAATATTTGAGCTGTAATATTTTTTCGGTAAACATCAGCGCAAACGCCATAACGATTGGCAGTAAAAATGGCACCATAACTTGCTGTAATATCGGCCAATTGGGCCAGAGAAATCGAAAGGCAAAACCGTTGATGGTAGCGACGAGTAAGGTCATGCTCAGCACGTAGCCGGAATAATAGCTGTAACTGAATGAGCCCGATGCAATGGCAATAAAGAGGCTAAAGATACCAATCGCGGCCAGTACGCCGAGTTGGAAACCATGTTCGACGGCGGTTGATTCAGCAATCTGGGCTAAGTCGTTAGATGACCAGAGATTCAACGATACCGCAGCGCTGCCTTCGGTCTGAATATGCAAATAAAAAGTATGGGTATCATCCATGTTGAGCTTAAAAGGATACAGGAAGATATTGCTCAAAAATGGCCGTTCGTTATAGGGAAAGGTGTCGCCCATAAGCACAGTATTAGCGAGCTTATTATTGACTAAATGGTAGATAGTCACTTTGTCTAACAAGGGGTTATCTAACGCTAAAATGCGTGAAAGTGCATCGTCTGGGCTGGTTAAGCTGAAACTCAGCCAAAAATCATGGCCGCTGAGTTTTTGAATGTCTTTATTGGTGAAGTTATGCCAATCCGTTTTTGGCAAGGCTTGGATCTCGGTAAATTCCTTCGCCGAAGTGGGGTGGCTCACCATCAACCAAGGCGTAAGGTTTAACGGGGTTGCCGTTGATTCATCGATGCTTAATAGGGTTGCGAATGAAGGTGTTGAACACATCCATAGCCACAGCAAGAGTATGAGTGACGAGTTTCGTTTAAGCATGGACTCGGTCCAAATTAAAAAAAGCTACGCTATTCTGGTAGCAACGCGCTGCAAACTCATCAGCATTTTCACCGCGCAAGTTTGCAATATAACTCGCGATGTAGGGGAGATATTCGGGCTTGTTCTTACTCGATTTAGGCTTAGGCCGCATGCTGCGAGGCAATAAGTACGGGCTATCGGTTTCGATTAAAATGCGGCTCTGCGGAATAAATGGCACGAGTTGCGCTAACTCTTGGCCGCGTCTTTCATCGCAAACCCAGCCTGTAATGCCTAAATGCAAATCGAGGTCGATATAGGCTTCCATTTGGGCGTGAGTGCCAGTGAAACAATGTAAAAGCGCGCCACTAAGCTGTGGGCGATATTCCCGCAGGATAGCAATAAAGTCTTGGTGGGCATCGCGTTCGTGCATCAGCACGGGGATTTGCAGTTCAACGGCTAAGGCGAGTTGGGCAATAAATGCTTGGCGCTGGATGGGACGAGGAGAGAAATCACGATTGTAGTCTAAGCCACATTCGCCAATGGCAACCACTTGCGGTGCTTGGCAGAGTTCGGCTTGTCGCTTGCTTGAGTCAGCTTGCCAGCCACTGGCATGGTGAGGATGTACGCCAGCAGTGCAATAAAGTTGATTGGGATATTGTTGGCAAATCGCGATGGCCGCTGCACTTTCAGTTAAATCGCTGCCAATAACAATTAACGGCGAAACCCCTTGGTCCGCCGCCGCTTGTATTATTGATGCTGTGTCTGGCTCGAGTGCGCTGCCAAGTAAATTGACAGCGATATCTATGTATGAGGGCATTAGTTTAGGCGTTTTACCCGTGCCTTGGCATTGCGCTCATCCGTGCCCATTAAGAAAGAGCCTAGGGCTGCTTTTTCAATGTAGACTTTTTCGCCTTGCTTTAAGTTGAACTTACGGCCGTCGGTTTGTTTCCATACCTGACCATTAGTGAATGTTACTTTGATAGCACCGTAGGGATCTTCAGTAATAGACTGCACTTCCAGATAAATCTTATCGACCGTATTTTCTTGAACGCGCTTAGCTTCCATCCCAAAGTCATCGACAATATTAGCGGCTGGTGCTTGGGGCGCGGTGGCCGCTACTGCTACAGCAGTCGGAACTGCAACTGTCGCTACGGTCGCAGGCTCGGCTTGAGTGCTCGCCAAAGCTGAGGTTACGCCTTTGACACTCTCGGCTAGCTTGTCATAACAAATTAAGCGGTCGAGTTTATCGGCGGTTGCAGCACATTGGGTTAACTGTTGTTCAATGCTGGCATTTGCTTGGACTGATACCAGCATAATTGCTGCTGCCATAAGAGTTAAGCGCATGAGAATGTTCCTTATTATATTATTCCCCTAACGCCATCGAGGACGTTAGTCGTTTGTTTGTTCGCTATCTTCATCTGACTCGTCATCACCTTGCTTACTGTAGAAACGAGCCGCTAATAAACCGCCTTCGAACAATAACAGCATTGGTACCGCAAGCATAGTCTGGGAAATTACATCCGGTGGGGTTAATAACATGCCCACAACGAAAGCGCCCACAACGATATAAGGACGTTTTTGCTTGAGATCTTCAGGTGTTGTCACGCCTGCCCAGCAGAGTAAAACAACGGCAATAGGGATTTCAAAGGATAGACCGAAGGCAAAGAACAGCTTCAAGACGAAATCAAGGTAACTGGTAATGTCAGTCGCGACTTGTACACCCTCAGGTGCAGTATTGGCGAAGAAGCCAAAAACGACGGGGAACACTATGTAATAAGCGAAGGCGATACCGAGATAAAACAATAAGGTGCTGCTAAACAGCAGAGGCATCACTAAACGTTTTTCATGTTTGTATAAACCCGGTGCGACAAAAGACCAGATCTGGAACAACACATAGGGCACTGCCACAAAAAACGATAATACTAAGGTCAATTTAAAAGGCGCGAAGAAAGGGGCTGCGACATCAGTCGCAATCATGCTGCCACCAAGGGGTAAAGATTGCATTAAAGGTATTGCCATATAATGGTAAATGTCATTTGCCCAGTACACGCTGCAAATGAACACTAATAACACGCTGGCAATGGATTTTAGCAGCTTGGACCTAAGTTCAAGCAAATGGCTGATAAGTGGCTGCTGTTGCGACATGAATTATCCGTTGGCTTTCGGGTTAGAACGGGTATCCGCGCCCTGAGTTGGCTCATTTGGCGTAGTGGGAGATGCCGATGTTGGACTCGCCTCTACTGTGGCAGTCGGATTAGCTGGGCTCGCTTGAGCTGAACTAGTGTGAACTGTGCCCGCAACTGGAGAATGTATTTGATTCTCTGACGCAGGCGTGTCTTTTACCGGGTCCAGAACTTGATAAGGACGGTTCACTGACTGTGCCGCTTGCTTCAGTTGTTCAATAGACTCTTTGAGTTCCGGCGAGAGGTTAGATAAACCTTTGCTCTCAGCTTTTTTTAGATCGGCATGCAACTGCTCGATCTTCAACTCCTGCTCAAGTTCTTCTTTTACCGAGTTTGCCATGCGTTTCATCGCACGGATCCAACTCGTTACCGAACGTACCGCAACCGGTAGACGTTCGGGGCCAAGAACCACTAGCCCCAAAACACCGATCAGCAGCAGCTCCATAAAGCCGATACCGTCAAACATAAAGAGTTACGCCTGTTCTTTGTTAGACTCAGGTTTCTTTTCAGTCGCCTGTTGAGTCGTTTGTGCTGTTTTAGCCGCTTCGGTGTCTTCTAATGCCTTTTTATCTTCTTCTGAAGACATGGCGTTTTTGAAGCCTTTCACCGCACCACCTAAATCGCCGCCCAAAGAGCGTAATTTCTTAGTTCCAAACAACAAAACAACGATTAACGCAACGATAAGAAGTTGCCAAATACTAATACCACCCATGAAGGTATCCTCTTAATTGATATCGGTTCTATTATGAACCTATGATTAATTAGTGCTAGCTAAAATTTGCGATTCTTTGGCCTAGATCGCCATCCGACAAACCACAATATAATGCCTGAAATTAGACAAACATAAGGGGTCCATAGTGTAGCGTCTCTATTGATCAATAACGTGCCACAGATCAATAAAACTGCAGAAGTGATAAGCAAGTAGTTACTCTTGTGTGCCTGCTGCTGGTATTTCAAATACTTATCTAGCATTTGTTGCTGAGAACTCAGCAATTTCCTGCCTAATTTAAGGTTATCGTAAATCAGTTCAGGGAATTCTGGTAGTTTATCAGCCCAATATGGCAGTTTTGTGGATACCTTTTTAAACATAGCCTTAGGTCCCACTTGGTCGGCCATCCACTGCTCTAAAAACGGTTTGGCGGTTTGCCATAAATCCAACTGGGGGTACAGCTGACGGCCTAAGCCTTCGATATAGAGTAAGGTCTTTTCCAGCAATACTAATTGCGGTTGTACCACAATATCGAAGTGGCGTGCGGTGCGGAATAATTCCAGCAACACATGGCCGAAGGAGATCTCATCGAGCGGTTTGTTGAACATAGGTTCACACACCACTTTGATTGCCTGTTCAAAGGCCTGTAGATCGGTTTTTTCCGACACCCAGCCTGATTCAATATAGAGCTGAGCGATTCTGTGATAATCGCGATTAAAGAAGGCGAGGAAATTCTCGGCGAGATAGCGTTTATCCACTTCGCTGAGTGTGCCCATGATGCCGCAATCGAGCCCTATGTAATAAGGGTTCTCAGGATGATCGCGGGAAATAAAGATATTGCCCGGATGCATGTCGGCATGGAAAAAGTTATCGCGGAACACTTGGGTAAAAAACAGCTCTACTCCGCGCTCAGCCAATAACTTAAAGTTGGTGCCTTGCGCTTTAAGGGCGGCAATATCCGAGACCGAAATTCCGTAAATGCGTTCCATCACCATTAGGCGCGGATAGCAAAATTCCTCATACACATAAGGCACATAGAGCGCATCTGAGTTCAGGAAGTTATTGCGTAGCTTGACTGCATTTAAGGCTTCGAGCTTAAGGTTTAACTCGCCTAAAATTGTCACGCGGTAATCTTCAATCACTTCTGCAGGGCGCAGGCGGTTGCCTTCACCTAGGAGGTATTCAATCAGTTTGGCTGTTTGCGACATCAACTGCAGATCGGCCTGAATCTTAGTTTCTACATTCGGCCGTAGCACCTTAAGTACGACGTCTTTGCCGTTAGATTTTAGGGTCGCGGTATGCACCTGCGAAATAGAGGCTGATGCCAATGGAATTTCATTAAAGTCATCGAACAGGGATTCAATCGGCGCTTTTAGTTCAGCTTCAATCGCTTGGCGGGCCAGCGCACCATCAAAGGGCGGCACCTTGTCCTGTAGCATGGCCAATTCACTGGCCCATTCATCGCTGAGTAAATCGCGGCGGGTCGAGAGCATTTGCCCAAGCTTGATATAAACGGGGCCGAGTTCCTGCATCGCCAATTTTAAGCGTTCGCCACCGGGCTTATTTTTATGCTTATTGCGGATCCAGAACAGACTATTACGGGCGAGTTTAAAGTACCAAGGTGTCATCTTTGGCGGCAATACGTCATCTAAACCGTACTGAAGCAAGGTCTTGATGACATGGTAACCACGGCGGATACTGGCAAGGGTCATGGTTTAATTTGGTCTCTTAATTGGGCAATCCGTTGTTCAATCGCGCGGGTATCGGCAACTAAATCATCCATTTGATCGCGAAAATGAAGTAACTCAATTGGGTGCGGTGCGAGGCGATACTCTTCAACGGCGAGTTGCCCTAAGTGGGAGCGCGTTTTACGCAACACTTCGAGTGCAAAACCCTTTGCCTGATGGCCTGTGCTGATGAGCTTGTGGGTGGGACCATCGCCTAAATAACGCGAAATTGGCTCGGCAAAATC
Source organism: Shewanella vaxholmensis (assembly GCF_031932135.1). Classification (NCBI taxonomy): domain Bacteria; kingdom Pseudomonadati; phylum Pseudomonadota; class Gammaproteobacteria; order Alteromonadales; family Shewanellaceae; genus Shewanella; species Shewanella vaxholmensis. The sequence continues at coordinate 120,542 of NZ_JAUOEV010000016.1, read as the reverse complement.
AAACTCGATGCCGCGTAGATATTGGCTAAAGCTTTGTAATAAATTGAGATCGCCATCAAGCTTGAGCTTATCTTGCTTGATAAGTTCAGTCAGGTTTGCGCCTTCGGACACGCGATAAAGCGTGGTCGCATCGGCATGCAGACTGACATCGATATCGCCTTCATAGCGGCTCAGTACTTGGATCTCTTTGGCAAACACCAAATAGAGTGGCCAGCTGAGCTGCGATAATTGGATACGAAACACTTTGCCATGCAACTGGCGCTGGCGCGAATAGTCGTCACCCGCTTGAGCCTGAAGTTTTTTCAGGCCCGTTTCAATTGCGGCGCAGACCAGCAGCACAACTTCTTGCGGCATCATTAGAATTTATAACCACGGTGCAATGCGACAATGCCGTCGGTCATGTTGGTGTAGTCGACTTGCTCGAAGCCTGCATCTACCATCATTTGCTTTAATGTATCTTGATCTGGATGCATACGAATCGATTCAGCCAGATACTCGTAGCTGTCGGCATCTTTAGTGATGAGTTCGCCCATCTTAGGTAAGACTTTGAAGCTATATAAATCATACACTTTGCGCATGATTTCATGCTGAGGCTTAGAGAACTCAAGCACTAATAACTTGCCACCGGGCTTAAGTACGCGGTTCATCGAACGCAGCGCCGCATCTTTATCGGTCACGTTACGCAGACCAAAGGCGATGGTAATGATGTCAAAGTGGTTATCGGGAAACGGCAGTGCTTCGGCGTTGGCTTGCACATAACTGACATTGTTGACTATGCCCTTATCGCGCAACTTAGTGCGACCGACTTTCAACATGGAATCGTTAATGTCAGCTAAAACCACTTCACCTTTATCGCCCACTAAGTGAGAGAATTTTGCGGTTAAGTCACCTGTACCACCAGCCAAATCGAGCACTTTCATGCCAGGGCGTGCGCCAGAGACTTCAATGGTGTAACGCTTCCAAAAACGGTGAATGCCGAAGGACATCACATCGTTCATTATGTCGTACTTAGCGGCAACAGAATGAAACACGCCGGCAACGAGTTCGGCCTTTTTATCGGCCTCTACGGTTTTGTAACCAAAGTGGGTACTTTTAGATTCGCCCTCAGACATCAATGTGTTCCTATTGTTTTGCAATGTATTAGTTGCGAGTGTAAGCCATCGCCTGCATTTGCTGAATCTTTGATCTATCACTCTGTGATCGAGCTAGTAAACTAACTGTAATGCCTTAGCTTGAGGCACTCCCTAGCAGTCGTAGGATTCAGTGCTTGTCGACCACGTAAAATGGACTGGCATTAGACCACAATATCAGGATTTGGTGAATAGCTTAGCGCCCAGTTGGCGGTAACTGGTGGCGCTCATTGCGCCAAAAACTGCATTCGAGCCTGCACATAAGCGTAGATAAGCTCGCTGAGGCTTTGGCCAACATCCCTAAATCCGGCTTCAATCCCCGCTTCGTGGCAACTTGGTGCAGCCTCGGCTAAATGCAAATAAGTACAAGGGCAGTGGCGGGCGATATAACTGACATAATGCGCCGCATCTAGCAATGGCACCCCCGCTGCCGTTGAGGCGCTACTGGGCATCTTAGCGATAGCGTCGACGTCGAGCTCCAGCCCTACGGGCAAACCTGTGTCATTCAGTTTGGCGGCGATTTCAAGTAAAGCTTGGCTAAGGCTGATTTCACGGCGCACCCAAATTTGTTGCAAGCTATGCCAAGTGCCCCCAAATTCGCTGAGTTGGCTTAGGTTGGCTTCGCTGTTTTTTAACTCGTGTAAACCCAGTACATGGTAGCAACCTAAGGCGCCGCGGTCGGCTGCATAACTAAAACCATTGCCGCTGTGACGGCCTTCAAGCAAACGAAAATCCGAATGAGGATCGAGATTCACCGCCGCGACTTGGCGTTGGTAGTGGCCGTAGGTTGCCATCAACAAGCCATAGGCATTGTTGTGGCCGCCGCCGATGAGTATGGGTTCTAAACCCGCTTTTAAAATAGCACTGACGATACGGATCACACGCTCATCGAGTTGTTCCACTGCATCGCGTAATTCATCTAAGGTGACGTCACTGTTAGCTGTTGTATTGCTCGTAGTTTGTTGCTGCAGATCGGCGGTGTTCACTTGGCCTAGCACTAGGCATTCGGCGCCAGAAAGAAAACGATTCGATTGTAAATTGAGCCATTGGCGCATACTGGTTGTGAACGCATCGGTTGCACCGCCGCGGCCTAAATTGGCACGTGGGCCTATATCTTCGCCAACGCCGATAATGGCAAAGCTTGCCCCGTGGGCTTTTGCAGTCGCGAGTATGGTCTCTAACGTGTGTTCGTGATTGGCCAGATGGACGCATTGGCCTAGCTTAGTTTCGCCCGTTCTTGTGCTGACGAGTGAGGCGATATCGGTATGGGTAAAAGGAATAAATTCAGGCATAGATTGATATTCTTATTCGGCCAGAGTCGAGCTATTGTGGCCAGAGTAGGGCGAGGATTCAATGGGGAAACGCTGAAAATAGTGAATAAAAAAGCCAGCTTAGCTGGCTTTCTTGACTGAAGAGTGAGATTACTCAATGTCGAGTGGTTCAGGTGATAAAATCACACCTGTGTTATCAGCATAAATGTGATCACCGGGTAAGAAAGTCACACCGCCAAAATTGACGGGAATTTCCACTTCGCCCACTGAATTGCCATCAGCACCCACTGGAATAGAGGCAAGGGCTTGAATACCAATGTCTAATTCTTCCAATGCATCCACATCGCGTACAGAACCGTAAACGATAATGCCTTCCCAGTTGTTGCTAACCGCAAGTTCAGCGATAGCACCATCGATCAGCGCACGGCGTAATGAGCCACCGCCATCAATGAGTAAGACTTTACCTTGGCCATCCTCTTGTAGGACTTCGGTAATTAGGCCGTTGTCTTCAAAGCACTTGATGGTGCTAATAGAACCGCCAAAAGAGCTACAACCACCGTAGTTACTGAACATGGGCTCGACTACATCTACGACATCTAAGTACATGTCACATAGTTCTGAGGTGTTGTATTCCATATTTACACTCCTATTGATCCGCGTTGCGTACAGTTTAGCGAGTTTACGCCAGTATAAAAGGGATTATTGAAAAGAAAAGTGTTATCAATCACGGTATTGTTGCCACTTGGCTGTTAACACATCTGTAGTAAATTTTCGTCACACTATAGAATTTATTCGGTAAAACTTGATATTGGTCATTAAATAACGGTTTTTTATTACAACTCTGTTGCGCACTTTGGTATTATATCCCAAGTTTAAATTAACTTACTTAACTTAATTTGCTTTAGGGGCATGGACCCCCCGTTACGCTTATGGACGGTAGAGGGCCTTCGAGAGGTGCCTATGGAAGCTGTAAATACGATTGAAATTATTGGTTATTTTGCCTCTATAATGGTGGCGATCTCTCTAATGATGAAGAATATCATTTGGTTGCGATGGTTGAATTTTGTAGGATGCACTCTGTTTGTGGTTTATGGGGTGTTTATTTCTGCTTGGCCTGTGGCCGGCATGAATGCGTTTGTTGCTTGTATTAATATTTACCATTTGACAAAAATTTACCGTGCTAAGGCAAATACTCCCGCCGCAGCCTAAGTTTTATTGGATTGTGTTGCTCTTGAGATTAACGTTTAGAGCAACACAATATTCTGCCTCAGTCCTATCGCTATTCCTAAATAAATCCCTTAACCCCAGCATAACGTCCCTAGAATCCTTCTAGATCAAAACCTCAGCCATGCTTCTTGTCATAAAACCTTCGAGCAGATGTCACTTAGCCGTCACAGGTCTTTCTTAGTCTCAAGCTATCTAATAGTGCTTTAGCTAATGTGGTTTAGGTTTAACTATTAGCAAACAGTAAATTAGCCGTGAGCAGTCAATAACGAATTCAATCGTGAATAGAGCCTTGGTGAGTTGGTCGGTTTCAGACTAAGCACTCTAAGCGTCGTCGAGAGAATGCACAGATTAACATCACAGTAAAACTCGCTGGTATGCCAGCATGGAGCCTGTTTTATGTTGAGTTACGTTGCAGACTTAGATAAGCGAATGTTTTGCTATATCGTGAGCTTCACCCAGCACCATGGTTTATATGCCCATGCAAAGCGGGTATCAGCGAGTGGCGATGGGCATGTGTATTTATATTTGTCCGTGGGTTTGATGCTGACGCACGCTCAAGGACAGGCTCTATTTAATTTGATGTTAGCGAGTTTTTTGGTTGAGTTACCGCTGTATTTACTATTGAAAAATAGTATTCGCCGTACACGACCCTGCCATGCGCTTGTGGGATTTGAGAATGGTTTTGAACCATCGGATCGCTTCAGCTTACCGTCTGGTCATACAGCTGCGGCCTTTGTGATGGCAACGAGTGTGGCGCAAATCTATCCAGCGGCGGCTCCTGTGGCGTATTTATGGGCTTTTAGCATAGGGGGCTCACGTATTGCACTTGGCGTGCATTATCCCTTAGATATTCTGGCGGGAGCCTCATTGGGGATTGGGTCGGTATTGCTGGTTCATCCAGTGATTTAATTCAAATATGCGCCTGTTAATCATTTCATTAGTGGGAATTCTCCTTCACTCATCAGTTTAAGGATACGTAATGCGAATACTCTACGGAGTTCAAGGCACAGGGAATGGCCACTTAAGTCGTGCACGCGTCATGGCTAAAGCATTGATGAAACAAGATATTGAAGTTGACTTTCTATTTTCGGGGCGCAAGCCTGATCAGTTTTTCGATATGGAGTGCTTTGGTGATTATCGCGTTCACGCGGGAATGACGTTTGCGACGCACTCCGGGCGCGTGAATGTGCCACAAACAGTCCGGCAAAATTTGTCCTTGTCGTTATTTAAAGATATTAAAGCATTAGATCTTAGTTGCTACGATTTAGTACTCAACGACTTTGAACCTGTGTCTGCTTGGGCTGCGCGGCGCCAAGGCGTGCCATCCATTGGCATTAGCCATCAGGCGGCGTTAACTCATCCGGTGCCAAAACTCGGTAGCACTTGGTTTAATGAGATGCTGCTCAATTATTTTGCACCAGTGGATGTGGCGCTGGGGTGTCATTGGCATCATTTTGGCTTCCCTATTTTGCCGCCTTTTGTCGAAGTGGATGCCAGCCCATTCGAACACACGCATCAGATTTTAGTTTATTTGCCATTTGAGGATGCGGATGTGATTGCCCGTTTCCTGTCGCATTTTAGTGACTATCAGTTTTTGGTGTATCACAGCCAACAGCCGACGGGACAAGTTGCGGAACACATTAAGTGGCATGGCTTTAATCGTGAGGGCTTTAAGCAACATCTTGCCAGCTGCGGTGGTGTTATCGGCAATGCGGGCTTTGAGCTTGCCAGCGAAGCATTAACCTTAGGTAAAAAGTTGTTAGTGAAACCACTGATTGGCCAGTTTGAGCAATTATCGAATGTGGCGGCGCTGCAACTCTTGGCGGCCGCAGACAGCATGATGAGTCTCGATGTGAGCGTCGTGAAGCGCTGGCTGAAAACCGCATCACCTAATCCGATTGCCTATCCTCAGGTTGGGGATGCGCTGGTTAAATGGATTGATGGCGGCGATTGGCACGATAGTCAGCCGCTATGTAAAGAGCTGTGGAGCCAAGTTACGCTGCCTGATACCTGGCGTTAAATCAGCTCATAAGCTGTGGTGAAAAGCTATTTAGGCACTAGCTGGGTTAATGGGGTTAGCGTATAATTTCGGCACTTTTGCTGTTAGCCCCTTTCAGCACGTCTATTTTGGCCTAGCTTGGCCGTTAATTATGTTGTTATAAATGAGCCTGAAAAAGTTTACTCAGTACAAGTTACTGTTTTTAATGTTGTTATCGCTTTGTGTCTTACTCCCTTTTATTCCTGATCAGGCTTACCACATTCCCGGCCCAGATATCGCGAAGCAAAACTTCCATGTGATTGAGTTTAACGATCAAGGTCAGCCCCATGACGAAAAGCAATGGCAAGGTTTAGAGGCGCGCATATCCCAGCCAGAGCCTGCTCAAATCCCTGAACTATTGATTTTTGTCCACGGCTGGCACCACAGTGCAGAGCCTAAAGATGAAAACTTTATCGCCTTCGAGCAGTTTTATCAGCAGATGGCGGTGTCCGATACGCAGCGCAACTTATTGGGTTTGTATATTGGCTGGCGCGGCGATAAATACGATCCCTTCTGGATCGATGGCTCAGATGATGCGAAAAGCTGGATTGAACCCTTAGATTTTCCCACCATTTTACAGCGTAAACGGGTTGCTAAACGCATAGGTCAGCTGGGTTTATCTCAACTGCTTGATAAGCTCGATGGCTTAGTGACAGAGCATAAACTGCTGCGTTATACCGTAATTGGTCATAGTCTTGGCGGAGCGGTTGTTTTGCATGCCAGCAAAGACCGCATCAAGGCTGCTATCGATCATCAGCAGGATAATCCCAATTTATTCTTACTGTTAAATCCTGCCGTGCCCGCGAAGGAGTACCAGCCACTCGATACCTTGGTGAGCTTAGATAGGCAAAAACCAAGTATGGTGGTATTGCAGTCGAAGGGCGATTTCGCGGTGAAAGAAGCTTTCAATTACATCAAGGATGGCGAGCGCGCCGTTGGTAATTCTTGGGCTATTACCCACGATATCGACAAATGCTCAGGTGGTAATTGCACTACGCCAATGAAGATGCCGTCGGCCTTGATGGCGCACGATCAAATCCCTGGCTGTATGATGACCTTGCCCCATTCTGGTTGGAAAATTCGTGCTCGTCTGCAGGCCCGTCGTACCGTGCAAACCTGTCCCGATGCCAATATGCAGGCCGTGTGGGTGCTGGCGGTGTCGGATGAAATCGTCTCAGGACACAATGGTATTCTTACACCGGATCATGCCAAAGCCTTGTCTGAAGTGATGAGTATGATTGATTTGTATCGAAATCAATTACCTAAACATGCGGTAGAAAGTCCCGCCAACCAAGATCTCGGCACCTTAGCGCCAGAGTCAGAAGCTGCAATATCCTCGGAAGGTGAAGCGCCTGTGCCACAAGAGCCGGTGATGATTGTCGAGCCCTTACCTGAAGAACAAGGTTCACCGACGCCTGAGGTCAATGCACCATTGCAGGAGCCAAACGTATCACAGGAACAAGCTAAGTCTGCCGTTACTGAGGCACCGCCCGCGCCAATCAAAGCGCCAGAACTAGAAGCAAAACCTGAGGCTAAGCCAAATGACGGCGCAGAGCCTCAACCTAAGGTTGAGACTGAAGGTATAAAGTGATTGAGTGCTAAATAGCTTGACCTTGTTTTGGAAGTGCTTTTAATGTGTGCTCCAAACAATGCGAAAGCGCCACTTTTAAAAAAGTGGTTAATGAGTAAATTTATTTTACTCATTAAAATCAAAAACAAATATTTCGACATTCATCGTCAAGTCTTGCGATGGCGTGCTAAGTTCGGTAGGTTATCTTGCAAACTGAAATCAATTTTGGCTTAATATTTATTTAGAGTTATTGGTTTGAGTAAATAAGTATTAGGTATATTAACGTTATTTACAACTTAAGTACTGTCAGGGTTAGTGGTTATTAATCAAAAAATAATTAGTGATAAAGCATTATTTTAATTCATTAAACAATGGAGTGTATATGAAGTGTTCAATTTTATCCGCCTTGGTTATTTTTGCGGTATCAAACTATGGTTTTGCAAAAAGTCTTAATGTGTATGGGGATGTGCAAGTTACAGATATACAACCACCGAGTAGTTTTATTTGGGAGCGTGAAAATAAAAAATCACCTTTATATCCAATAGAACTCGCTCGATCTGGCATTGTTGGTTGTGCTGTCATGTCTTTTGATATTTCAGAATCGGGTAAGGCCGAAAATATCGAAGTCGTTAAATCAGTTCCTCAAAAATCACTGGGCAAATACTCAAGTCAGATATTAAAAAAATGGAACTGGGTCCCCACTTCCGCTACGAACGTAATGACTTCTGAAAAAAGAACCATAAGGTTAGATTTTTGTATAGGTGATGAGTCGACGGAACAATCTCAAAATGCCTGTAAGCAACAAACGCAATTAGTATGTGGCTAACGTCAACTTAACCATTTCAAGCTGCAAGCAAAGCCAAATCGCTTACTGCGGATTTTTGGTTTGCCACCTGCGCCAAGTAAAAGTGATTAGCGCCGCGAGTATTAGGCTGACAATGGCCCATGTGGGGTATTTGTGCTGGTGGTAAAATGCCAGCATAGGAGCAATTTCATCGCGGATTAACACTGGGCCTAACCCAAAAAGTGCCACCCAAATGCTGGTGGCTAGGGCATTACCTATTACAAATTGCTTTAGCGGCATTTTAGCGAGACCGCAGCCGATAAACATAAATTGTTTTAATCCCTCAACAAAACGACTCAGCACTAAAGCGGCAATGCCATATTGGCCAATAACGCCATGGATTTTGTCTTCCAATTGCGGTTTTATCCAGCCCTTCTTAAGCAACACATCACCAAAGCGCCAGCCGATAAAATATCCCAAGCTGTTACCGCAGAGTGCAGCGCAAGCTGCGACGATCATCACCAATGGCAGTGACATTTGCCCTGCAGCAGCTAATAAGGATTGCCCAGGCGCTGGAATGCCAAAACCCTCGACAGCAATCGCGATAAATAGCAGCACATAGCCGTATTGCTGCAGCCAAGGGGTGAGTTCGGTGATGATATGTTGTAGCGCTTCTGGCATGGATGAAAGTGATCAAATCAGTGTGACGATTGGCCCATCATACTCGCCAACTTCTCTGGCTGGATAGATTTATGAGCAAAGTTTCATGCCAGTTTTAGTTAGTGGCGGTGAATAGGCGTAAGGCAGGGGTTCAGTTTTTACCTGTGTCCCGTCCTAAGATAGGTTGACAGTTTTTAGGCCAGCTCCAGTAGCTGGCCTTTTCTATTGTGCACCTGATTAGGGTTGCCATATTCAAACTCAGATGCGGTCTCATATCGTTGTATATTGCTATCGATTCTCTAACAAGTATCTTCAGCTCCGCAAATGTCCTACATCGGTGCAGTAAAAACTCCTGCTTCAGTATGCCATTCACTCTTTCTGCTAATGCATTTTGGTAGCAATCATAACCATCCGTCATTGACGGCTGGATTTGGCTCGCCTGAAGCGCATTCTGATAAACTGCTGAGCAGTATTGTAAGCCTCTGTCTGAGTGATGCACCGCGTTGCCGATATAGCGCTTATCTTTGATGGCCATTTTTAACGCTTTCACCACACTCTCGGCTTTCATGTCTTTACTCACGTGATGACCGACTATCTTACGAGAACTGGCATCGGTGACCAGTGACAGGTAGTGCACACCTTGGTCTGACTCAAGATAGGTGATATCGCTGACCAGTACATGCCCTGCATCATGCAGTCCTTCCTCTTTCAGCAGATTAGGATGCTTCTTCATCCAGTGTTTGCTGAACGTGGTTTTTGTGTAGCTTTTCTTCGGTTTAACCAGTAAACCTTCACTTCTCAAATAGGTAAAGAACCCATCTCGCCCGAGTTTAATATCGTGCTCAACCAGCTTGGATTTTATCAACGTGTAGAGCTTACGGGCCCCTAACCTTGGCATATATTTACGCCAGTACTGGACCCAGTCTTGGATGACCGATAGCTCAGCTCTACGACTTTCCATTCGAGCAACTGCCTGGTAGATACCTTGCCTCGACATACCCGCAGCACGACATGCAGCTGCGAGGTTTATTTCTCCGTTGCCTTTTGCTTGCCAGACGTACCGGATAAGTACTTTTTTCTGAGGCCAGCTCCATATTCATTGTCCATGATATCAACCATGCCATTGAGGATTTGGTTACGCAGTTTCTCTTCTGCTAACTCACGTTCAAGGCGCTTAATAGTTTCGGCAGGGGTTTCTTTTGACTTAGGCATAAGGGGATGCTGAAAAGGTTTCGACCAATCGAGTCTACCATGTTTTCTAAGCCAAACGAGTACAGTTGAACGGCCTTGAATACCAAAACGGGCTTGGGCTTGTTTGTACGTCATTTCGCCTTTTTCAACACGCTCTACAACGCCTAATTTAAAGGCTAAGGTGTAATCTCGTTGTGTGCGCTTACGGCTTGAGTTAATTGATGTTGTCATAAAGAAGTCCTCTTTATGTCAACGTATTTCAGGACGGGACACTGGAATATAAAAAGGCCGAACTCAGTTCGGCCTTAATATCGGTGCTACCGTCGCGACGAAAAAGCGACTATGCGAATGCCGCTTGTAGCTGTGGAACGACTTGTTTTTTACGGCTTAATACGCCGTCTAACCAGACTTTGCCATCGACGGTATCTTTACCGTAGGCGCGTTGGGTCAGGTCGCTATCGTCAGACACGATTAACAGCTCTGAGCCTTCTTTCATAATGTCAGTCAGCAGTAACAATACGCTGTGGCGATTGCCTTCCACTTTCAGTGCTTTGATATCGGCTTCTAACTCGGCCTTGATATCGTCAAATACTGACAGGTCGATCACTTCTAACTGGCCGATACCGACCAAGTTACCGTTCATGTTGAAGTCTTTAAAGTCGCGCATTACTAAGTCACGTGCAGGTGTGCCTTGCACGGCTGATTTCACTTTGAACATTTCCATGCCCAGTTCTTTGAAATCTTCAACGCCAGCGATCTCAGCTAATGCTTCAACGCAGCGAATGTCTGCAGTGGTGCAAGTCGGTGATTTGAAAATCACGGTATCGCTCAAAATGGCGCACATCATGATGCCAGCGATATTTTTAGGGATAGCGACTTGGTAAAAGTCGAACATCATCTTGATCACTGTGTTGCTGCAACCTACTGGGCGGATCCAGCATTCTAACGGGGTATCTGTGGTCAGATCGCCTAGCTTGTGGTGATCGACAATCCCGACGATAGTCGCTTGGGCGATATCATCCGGTGCTTGAGTCAGTTCTGAATGGTCAACGATATACACTTGCTCGCCAGCGTAGCTGGTTTTGTATTCCGGTGCTTCGAAGCCGAAACGTTCCAAAATAAAAGCAGTTTCGGGTGACAATTCACCTAAACGTGCGGCAATGGCTTCTTCACCGATTTGGTTTTTTAAATAGGCTAACGCGATAGCACCGCAGATTGAATCTGAATCGGGGATCTTGTGACCGACAACGTAAATAGGCATTTCAGGGACTCTCCTTTAAATTTGTGGCAATTTTAGCAATATTTGGCTCGGATCGGAAATAGCCAAAGCGCATATCACTGCGCGCTTAAGACGCTATAACGCTAAAAATCCCGAGCCTAGGCTAGGCGAAGATGGCTTAAGGGTTAGATCTTTACTTTTATCACGACTTTACGCACTGCTGTGGCGATATCGCCCGTGCCAGGCATATGCATGTCACCGGGAAAAAATAGCGCAAACATACCCGCTTTGAGTTGCACATAAGAGGCATTGGCTTTGTTTGTCTCGTAATCAAACTCGGCGTAATCGTGTTTGTCAAAATAGGGCTTTGAGGGTGTTTGGCCCGCTAGTGGCAAATAACCAAACTCTTCTTCACCGCTGAACACATATTGCACATCGATATATTTTTGATGCACTTCAAAGGGTTCTGTCGATTTATGCTTAGTGTGATAGTCGTTGACTATCACAAAAATGTTGTCGCCATCGAGGGGATAATTGCCCACGGGCAGCTGACTAAAGTCTGTGGTGGCAAGATGTTCTAATGCTGTGGCAAGCCGAGGGCTTAGGGATTGATAAATATGGCGGTTTGCTAAGGTATCGACGATCATCGGTTACTCTACATGGCGGATGTGAATGAGTGAATTGTAAAGATTATAATCAGATCACTGCCGTTAGGACATAAGCTTTAGACATAAAAAACAGGCCGTAGCATGGCCTGTTTTTATATCAAGTGTCACTTTGTTCGCTAAGACGCGCTTAGTAAGTGTATTTAGCTTCTAAGAAGTAATAGCCACCATTAAAACCAAACGGGGTGTTGGTTAATGGGTAGACGAAGATGCCTCCGAAGTTATTGTCATCAGGGCGTTTTTCTGGATACACATCAAACAGGTTTTGTACCCCAGCGGTGAAACTTAGCGCATCGGTTGCCGCGTATCTCACCGACAGATCCATCACCCATTGATCGCTGTAATTCACATCGCCCGTTGAATAGCCGACAGTGTAATCACCAAAGTAGCTGAGGCGAATATTGGTCTTAAAGTCGCCTAGCTCATGGGTCAAGCCCAAATTACCCGTGTTATGCGGTGTCGCCGAGGTCATGCGAGTTTGTTCAATGCTATCGAATAGTTTAGGGCCGAGTCCGTCTAAAATCTCTGGGAAATTAATATCTTGGATTTCAGTCTTATTGTAGGCATAGGCTAAGTTAGCCCGTAAATCACCCCAAGAGCCGATATCAAAATCTTGGCTCACTACAAGGTCTACGCCACGGGTGCGGGTATCGACGGCGTTGATAAAGAAGCGCGCCGATTCTGCATTGGTGCCCGCTAACGCGGCCGCTACGGCGGGTGAATCATTAGGCGTCACTGAGCTCGACAGAATAATGCGATCATCGATGGAGATTTGATAGGCATCTAATGTCAGTGCTAAGCCTGTGTCATTGGTGTACACCAATCCTAAACTGAATGACTGGGATAGTTCTGGATCTAACTCATTAATACCCAGTGCTTTGGTCACTGGCGATAGGGTGTTAAAAGTGCCTGACTCAATAGGCACCAGCTGACCAGTCACAGGATCGGGATTAAACAGCGTCGAGATATTGCTGAAGTACAGTTGTTGTACGCTCGGCGCTCTAAAGCCAGTGTTGATGGTACCGCGCAGGGCTAAGTTATCGGTGAAGTCGTAACGACCCGCTAATTTCCAACTGGTGTTGCCACCAAAGTCAGAATAGTTTTCATAACGCAGCGCCGCCGCCCAGTAAAACTCATTGGTTAACTGGTTCTCGAGTTCCATATAAACGCCAGTGTTATCACGGGTTTCATCCACTTGCGACTCAGGGGTAAAACCGGTGAAACCTTGGCTGCCTGCAGCGCGGTTGTCGTAACCCCCATTGATGTATGAACCCGTTTCGCCAGCTTCAATTTGATAGCCGTTTTGGCGCCACGACACACCCGTCGCAAACAGGATTTCAGAGTCATTGGCAAAGGCAAAGTAGCGCGAAGCATCAATATTAAGATTGGTTTCACGGGTCGTGAGTGTGCCCGCGTCAAACTCGTTTGGGCTATCTGGGCCTAAAGAGGCGTTTAAGGTATTAACAATATTGTAGTTAAATGAGTTTTCGCCATGGCCAGCCGAAGTATCGATATTCCACTCGCCTAAGCTGAATTCATACCCCAGCACTAAGGAAGCATCGATAATTTTAGGATTGATTTGCGGCAAGAAACCGTCTGGATAGATTTCGGTTAAGTTACGGGCGTCGAGTGCACGGCGGTAAAAGGCGCCTGACTTAGTTTCACGTTGGCTGATGCCACCAAACGCATAGAGCTTGCCATCTTTTGTGATGGGCTGGGCAGCGTTGATGAATAGACCTAAGTTGTCATATTCGGCATCGCCGACCTGGTGACTCTTTCGGTTGAATGTGGCTTCGCGGGGATCGGCTGAGCCATCGGGTAATTTTTCATACTGTTGACGAGGGTCCAATCCGGCGCGGTTAGTGCTGTCTTTATGATGGGCCTCTAGGGAGACATTCACAAAGCCATCGTCACTTAAACTGATGCCGTGGTTTACACCCACACGCCATTGCTCGCCATCACCTATGTAGGTTTGTCCTGCTTGAGCCGAGATGCTACCGCCTTGGTCGCTGTCCTTAAGCACCACGTTAATGACGCCGGCAATCGCATCCGAGCCGTATTGTGCCGAGGCACCATCACGCAAAATTTCGATGCGCTTAATCGCCGTCATAGGGATAGCGTTTAAGTCGACGTTAGATGAACCTTTACCCACAGTACCACTTAAATGCACGAGCGCTGAGCCGTGACGACGTTTGCCGTTCACTAGTACTAAGGTGTGGTCGGGCGACAGGCCGCGCAAACTCGCGGGGCGCACCGCATCTGAACCGTCAGTCACTGAGGAGAATGGGAAGCTGTAGCTTGGAGCGGCAAATTGCAGTGCTTTAGCGGTTTCAGTCATGCCGGTCGATTCGAGCTGCTCGGCGGTGATAATGTCTACAGGGGCAACACTGTCAGTTGCCGTGCGCAGGGCTATGCGTGAACCTATGATCTCGATTTTCTCGAAGCCAGGCTGTTGTTCTTCGGCTTGAACAGCTGGAATGGCCAGTGTGGATGACACTGCCAATGCGATAATCCCTAGACGCATAAAAACCTCTCAATGATGTTTGTAACCCGATACTCGAATTTAGGAGTGCAGATTAAAGATAACGTAACAATTCAATGTGGAGAAGGTTATCACTGTAACAATTGTTACATCTAGACATAAATGTGCTAACTCAGAGCCGAGTGTTCTAGTTAATGTTTAAAATGCAGTTGAATATATGGATGAAACCTTGTTATCGGCAGATGTGCTTTGGGTGTTTTGAAGACTTAACTCGCTCGCTATATATTTATGGCGAGCGAGTTAAGTCGATGATATGAATTGTTTATTGACGTGCGCCATCGTGGTTTAATGCGTTATTTCGCTTTGATGGCATTTGTTTGAAGGAACACAGATTTGTCAGCGTTACGATTTCTCGCGGGAGCAACGGCATTTAATACCTTGGCAGAACAAGGTCTTAAATCTGAACATTTTACCCAGCTACTTGCCGCCTCTGGTGGACCCAAATGGCTTGGTATCGCTGGGTTAGATAAGTATCTGTTTTCTGAGTTTTTCAAAGTCAGACAAACGCCGCTTTATACACTCGGCGCGTCTTCAGGGGCGTGGCGTTTAGCGTGTTTGGCGCAGCAAGATCCCCTCGCAGCCTATGGCCGCTTAGAGGATTTTTATATTGGTCAGCGTTACGACAGCATGCCAACCCCGCAGGAAGTCAGTGCACAAGTTAAAGGCGTAGTGCAGGGGATTTTAGGCGCCAGTGGTGCTAGTGAGATCGTCAATAACGCTCATATCCACAGTCATTTAGTGGTGTGCCGCGGCAAACATTTAAATCGTTTAACGGCAAAGCTGCCACTCGCTGCCGGACTGGCGATGACGGCGGCGACCAACTTATTGAGCCGCCGAAGTTTAGGCTGGCATTTTGAACGTGTGGTCTTTAGTCAACAAGTTGTAGCATCCCCCTTTTTGCAGCTCAATGATTTACCCAGTCAGCAGGCCGAATTAACCGAGGCCAATGTCGATGCTGTGATGTTAGCAACGGGATCGATTCCGTTATTGCTAGCCCCAGTGCCGCAAATTGAGGGCGTTGCCGATGGGCAATATTACGATGGTGGCATTACCGACTATCACTTCGATTTGCCTTTATCCCACGCAACTGGCTTGACGCTATATCCGCATTTTTATCCAACGATCAGCCCAGGATGGTTCGATAAATCCTTGAAGTGGCGTCAAGGTCGAGCCAATTATCACAATGCACTCGTGTTGGCGCCAACGGCCGAATTTGTGGCTTCATTACCCTTTGGTAAAATCCCTGACCGCGAAGATTTTAAACAACTGGATACGGCGCAGCGGATGCAATATTGGCGAACAGCGGTTGCCTTGAGTGAACGTCTGGCCGAGGAGTTTGCCGAGGTTGTTGCTAAGGGAAATGTGCTGGAGCGACTAGAGCGCTTTTAGTTTTAAGTGAGGTGGCCCAGAAAACGGGGTTTAAAATCTCTGGTTTGAAATGACGGGTTTGAAATGCCCTGATTTAGCCTAGTTGGGTCGCCAATTTATTTTTTGCACTCAACGGCTTCAGGAAGGAAATTATTCCACCTGCTACACTCTAAGGTAATAAGGAATACGAATGTATTGATGTTCGTTTCCTTCTATTTGAGGGGCTGGAGGTTGCTATGCAAACACGAGAAATGGCGTTACTCATGCGCGATGCCTTGTTGCTGCCACAGGGACGGGTAGAGGTTCGTGTGGTCGACCCCGGTCATCTGCGCATGGTGGCCGATGTCTTTAAAGGAAAGTATGCGCTCGCCTTTGCCACCATCAGACCCCGCGGCAGTCCGCCCTGTTATCCCACCGCCACCCAGTGCGACATTATCGATTTTAATCAGCTAGAAGACGATTCACTCAGCATAGTGCTCGAAGGGCGCCAGCGCGTCAGCATCCTCTCGGCGGCGCAGGCAAAAGATAAGCTGTGGATGGCGCGTACTTTACCCTGCCGTAACTGGCAAGAAGAGCCGATTAAAGGTGAATTTGAGCTAATAAGCGCCGCATTAGAGCAATTTTATGAGGTGAATCCCGATCTGTTTGAGCTCTATTCCCAAGTGCATTTAGAAGATGCTGCATGGGTAAGCCAGCGCTGGCTCGAGGTTTTGCCCATGTATAATAAAGACAAACTCGTGTTAGTGAATCAGCCCGATTGCCACAAAACCTTGGACTTCGTGCTGCAACTTATCAAGTCCCATGTGGACTGAAAAACCACAAAAAGGCTAGAATAGCGGCTTTCTATAGCCGCTTTTTTTGTGATATGACAGCATCTGCCCGCGCCGCCCAACCTTCTTACATAGTGCTCCCTGTGAATGTCACAGATATACCCACAGTGTTTGCCTTTCTCGTGCAGCATTTTGCCCGCATAGGTGAAGATGTGTGGCGTCAGCGGATCCTCGATGGAAAAGTGCATTGGCGCGACGGCAGTTTGATCGCCTTGGACACCGAATATCGTCCTGCAGCACGGGTGTATTACTACCGTGAAGTGCCGGTCGAAGCGAAAATTCCCTTTGAAGAACAGATCCTATTCCAAGATGACAATGTCATTTTGGCCTATAAGCCACACTTTTTACCTGTGACCCCAAGCGGTAATTATGTGAACGAATGTCTGGTACATAGACTGAGATTACGCACCGGCATAGACACTATCGCGCCTGCTCATAGGCTTGATCGTGAAACCGCAGGGGTGATCTTGATGACAGTCGCGCCAGAAACCCGCTCCCTTTATCATCAATTATTTATCGACGATGCTATTCGTAAAGACTATCAAGCGATTGCCAAGCTGACACCTGATATTATTGAACAATATCAACAGGGAAGCTTAACGTTACCCCTGCATTGGACGGTGAAAAACCGCATGCAGCCGAGCGACCCGAGTTTTACCATGAAAATCGTTGAAGGCGAGGCGAATACCCATTCTGAAATCAGCCTAGTGGCCATAAAAGGCGATCTTGGTTTGTTCCACCTGAGCCCGATTACCGGCAAAACCCACCAATTGCGGGTGCATATGCAAAGCTTAGGTATGCCATTGTTAAACGACAGATTTTATCCAAGCTTATTACCCAAAGGGCCGGATAAGTTTGCGACGCCTCTTAAGTTGATGGCGCAGCGTTTACGTTTCATTGACCCTGTGAGTGGGATCCATCACGACGTGCAATGTGAGGGTTTTTAATTAAAGCTCAATATCATTTCTTTTTTGATGTTTATATTTATCTTTTTATTAACAAAATTGCGAATGATAAATGTATAACTAACAAGTGTATAAATATGTTAAACCCGTCGTTGATAACTAACTATCTGTAAAGTATTGGTTTATAAATTATCATTTATAATGCATTAGATTTAACCACAATAAGATTTAACTTCTGTTTATAATACTTAACTGATTATTAATTTAGCCCTAAATTAGCTGTTATTTATAATTTTTGGTCTAGAGTATTAGTTTATTACATGGATGTTGTTCTTGAACTGTCTTTTAACTCTCTTAGACAAGATCGCAATCTATGTAGGATATTGATATGAAAGAAGTCATTCTTAGTAATTTGAGTGTCGATTTACCCCATGATTATTTTGTCTGGATTGGTCGCTATCAAAATGCTGATTGGCACCCTTGGTTTGAGCAATTTAACTCAGTAGAAGCTTTGATTGGTAATGGGCGAATCCCAGAGATAATTGTCTTATCAGTACAATCAGAAGAGCAAGACAAGTGGCTTATGATGCTGAGGCAACATGAACTTACTGCATTGAGCTTAATATTGGTCTCCCGCGAAAGTCCATTGTCATCTTTTCTCGGAAATGGAATCTGGCGAGAAGATTATAAAGAGCAATATCAGTCGTATAAGCTAAAAAAACAGCAAATAAAACTCAATTTTCAAGATGATATTGTACATAAATTATTATGTTATTTGTGGTGTCATCATGACGCGATTCTTGAACCTCATTCTGTGCCAGCACGACGCTATTTATATGATTATCCTTTATTAAACGCTTGGGGTGTGAGTCCTGAGGAGAGTTTCGCTTGGTTGAGTGATTTACAAAAAAATAATTGGATTGAGAAATCTACACTATCAAATCGTTTACGATTTTGCCCGAGTTGCCATTCGGGGCATTTAAATTACATTGATGTTTGCCCGCAATGCCACAGTATTGATACTGAGCAGCAAAGTTGCTTGCATTGTTTTAATTGCGGACATGTAGGTGATCAAGCATTGTTCCGAAAACTCAATACCTTGAGTTGCCCGAATTGTTTGCAGAACCTACGACACATAGGTGTTGATTATGATAGACCAATAGAAAATCATCACTGTAATTCATGCCACACTTTATTTGTCGATGCTGTGGTTGAGGCCGAGTGTTTGCATTGTAAGGTAAGTAGTAAGCTTGATTCTTTACATGTACGCAATGTGTACAGTTACAAATTGACGCCCCATGGACGCGGTTTAGTGCGCCAAGGAAGAGCGCAATCGCTTTTCAGTTTAGCGCCGGGTGAACAGATGGTCAGTGAGCAGTTCTATTGGTTACTTGATTGGCAGAACAAACTGGCAAAACGTCATCATCAGACACATTCCATTTTGTCGGTGCAAATGCTTAATGTGGCTGAGTTTTTAAGTGCAGAGGGTGAGGCTAAAGGTTTTGCTCAACTGGACGCACTACAAGAGCGTTTACGCAGTGTGATCCGGGTGACTGATGCATGCAGTAATTACACTCAAGATGGGCTGTTAATGCTATTGCCTATGACAGAAATCAAGCAGTTAAAGAGTATTTATAACAAGCTTTTTGATTTGAAAGAGCTGCAATCCTCCTCGAAAATCGAATTAAGCGTTAAGGCAATTAGCCTACCAGCCAATATTGGTGACAATGTTGGTGAGTGGCTTACCGATCAACTCCTACAAGTTAAGCCAATGTGATGATGAGTGAATTCAATACCATCACTTATATGTTGCTGGATATCTGGCATCAACTTGCACAGCACTTAACGTTCTTTGTGTGGTTGGTGCCGTTGATATTGTTATATGAAGTCCCCTTAATGCTACTCGTAGTGACAGGCATTTTACGTTTCTTTTATACCAGCTTTATGCAGGTGCCTAAGCAGTCGCTGTTTAGACCTAAAGTGTCCTGTGTGATTACCTGTTATGCCGAAGGTGAGGCGGTGAAGTCAACGATTGATTCTTTTATCGAGCAAGTTTATGACGGTGAGATAGAGATCATTGCTGTGGTTGATGGGGCTGTCCAAAATGGATTGACTTACCGTGTTGCAATGGCCGCGGCTAAGGCGTGCCAAACTTATAATCGCACTGTAATTGTGCTGCCTAAGTGGCAGCGGGGTGGACGAGTCTCGACATTAAATGCGGGATTGGCGACGGCGACGGGTGAGATAGTGATCAATGCCGATGCTGATACTTCCTTTGATAACGATATGGTGTCGCAGATAGTGCCACATTTTGAAGACCCGAATGTGCCCGCTGTGGGTGGAGCATTGCGAGTGAGGAATGTGAGTGAATCCATATTTACTCGGATGCAAGCTATTGAATACTTGATCTCAATGCAAGGTGGTAAAACAGGGTTAGGGCAGTGGAATTTGCTGAACAATATTTCTGGTGCTTTTGGCGCTTTCAGACGGACCTTTTTAATCCAAATTGGTGGCTGGGACACTCACACTGCAGAAGATCTTGATTTAACCATAAGAATAAAACAGTACTTTAAACGACATCCTGATTGGCGGATCCCTTTTGCTACACTGGCTATTGGTCATACGGACGCACCTGCGGATCTAAAAACCTTAGTCTGCCAAAGGCTACGCTGGGATGGCGATTTATTGTTTTTATATTTTCGTAAACACTGGCCAGCATTTACACCCAAGCTATTGGGTAGCGGTACTTTTGTATTTACCTTGCTCTACGGTTTTTTACAGAACGTATTAATGCCCTTTGTGATCGTTTTTTATGGGATTGGTATTGTTGTTAGTTTCCCATGGCAGTTTATTTTGTCTATTGCATTAACGATTTATGGCTTCTATTTGGTCATTTTAGCTTTCTTTTATTCAATGGTTCTACTGGCGATATCTGAGCGAATTCCTCAAGATTTACGCTTAGCTGTTTGGCTACCGCTATATCCTTTTTATGCATTGTTTATGCGAATGGTGTGTCTGTTTGCCTTGTTAAACGAAATGGTGCGACGTTCACATGAAGAAAGTTCAATGGCGCCTTGGTGGGTGTTAAAACGCGGGAGAAAGTTTTAATGAAAGTGAGTTATCAAGCCAGTGACAAGGCGCTAAATCCGACTGAAGATAAGGGTATTGGAGTGCGCTATGCTGCCGCTAAGCGTGGTGGATTCAAGGGGCGTTGGTATTTATTGTTATTGTTAGTCATTGCGCCAGTTGCCATTGTCGGTTGGATATTGTTGCGCCCACATTTATTTGTGTTGGCGAGTGGCATAGTGACGACTGAGCCATTAGAAGTGCGGGCTCCGAGTACTGGTGACGTCAGCACTATTAGGGTTAAGCCTGGTGATACGTTGAATGTCGGAACGCCAATCCTCTCAATCTCAGATCCGCAACTGAATGCCCAAATAAGTGAGTTAGAACGGCAGTTGGCACAACTTAATATTGAGGACCTAAGCTTAAACTCAGTGATTTTGAAGCAATTACAGACACGTATCGATGTTGCCAATGAGGGGGTTACTAGACAGGATATTTTGCTGAAAAGTTATGAGAATTTTCAGCGAAAGGGAGTTGTACCAACGTCTGATATGGCGACAGTACTACAAGCCCATACAGCATCCAAAATGGCATTGGAGCAAGCTAAGGTCGATTTAATGCAGGCCAAGCAAAAGCAGCTCGTGGAGTTGAGTGCTGGTGTGGTCACGCAGTCCCGTCGCAGTATTGAGTTGCAACTAGTTCGGCTTAAGGCGCAGCAATCACAATTACAAATTAAGGCACTAACGGCAACTCGGGTCGTGGATATTCTGGTGCAATCTGGAGAGCATATTGTTGAAGATCGTCCATTAGCTTTGCTTGCAGGACGAGATAATCCAGTCGTTTTAGCATTTCTCGAGCCTAAATATTTGAATTACACAACAATTGGCCAGCAAGCGACAATTACTTTAGCAAATGGTGACCGTTTTAGAGCGAGCATTTCCGAACCAACTGAGTTAGTTGGGCGTTTACCTAAACAGCTTTCTGGACCATTTGATGGAGAAAAGCCTGTGCTGCAGATTACTTTAAAACCTGAAATGGCTTTACCTGTTGCTATTGAAGGGGTACCTGTTGAAGTCAGTTTCGATTATGTTTGGTAGCGTTAGCTTAATGCGCTAAATGCCTGCTGTGTACAGGTTTTGATACTGATTGCTAATAGGGTATAAAGCTCACCGCTGGTCTAATTGGTTTTTGTGTGGTTATGATAAGTGCAATCTAAATTATCAAGACTGCGTTTTATCAGCCCGTTAGGATTGTAAAATGACCAAATCTGCGATGATCTCTATCTTACTTTGCGCTGCGGTATTAGTGGCAGCCATGTTTGTTGGCGACTGGACGAAACAACCTTATTTGAAGGATATTGCCGCTGAGATCCGTAAGGGGGCTGCGGTGATTGAACCGAAGAAACCGAGTTCGTCTGCTGCATCGGTCGTTGAGGCTGATGATGTGGACCAAGACTCGAAGGTGATTTGGGATCAAATGGTACATGAGAAACCAGCAGGTAAGCCGCAGCCAGAGGCGTTGATTTTCAATCAAGTACAGCCGAAGAAAGTCGACACCGATGAAGCATTATCTAAAAATCTTCCGCCGCTGGATTCGGGTTCTGGTGCCACTCAACCTGAAACGGTTAAACATCATAAACCTGTTTAAGCTGTTATTCCTGTTTGGGTGGTTCGAACAAAGTTTCGCTCATATCACCATGTAAAACCGCAATTTTTGTTGGCGCACCATCATCCGCAAGTTCCAAAATCCCAATACCGCTTTTATTCACTAAACGTTTGCTCGGTGCACCATTCGGTCTTCTGCCGCGCAGCGACATGCGTTTTCGTTTTGTCAGTAAGTTAAGCGGTGAAAAGTGGCCGTAAAGCCAGCCATTGAGTTTATCGAAAATCGGTAACAGCTTCTCGGGGAAGTGATTTTTAATGCCGCTGCAGGTGATCTGGTAGATGTTAGGGCTGCTGCGCCTAAAGCGAATACTGATGTCGTAACTAAAGGAGTAATGCACATCGCCGGAGAGGATCACAAATTCCTCTGGGGTTTTACGGTGCATAAAAATACTCAGTAGCGCGTTGGCTGCACCGGGGTGGGCCATCCAGTTTTCGGCGTCCACCAACAAAGAAGCGCCCATCAGCGTGGCAGTGCGCTGTATCGCCTCAATCAGTTTGACCCCAAACATAGGTGCAGGCGAGACGATAATGACCTTAGACTGGCCGAGCAATTCTTGCTGCAAATCCATTAACGCCTCCCAATCCATCAAGCCGGATGGTTTTGCGAGATTGGATTCGCTGCGCCAGCGGCGAGTGCGGGTGTCGAGCACCACAAGTTTGGGTGAGGTCGCTAAGGTGTAATGCCACTGCTCAAATTTGAGTAATTCTTCGATGAGCAGATCCTGACTTTCACTCTGTGGCTGTGCAAAAAAGGCATCGAGCAGCGGGCGGATCTCATCGGTAAATTTATCGGGTGCATTGCCAAGTCCTTGGAACAAGGTATAGCCAATTAGTGCATTACCAATAATGCGTTTTGAAAATGCATGCTCGTAGGCTGCGAGTTCCCATTTAGCGGTCAGGTTCCAGTCGTCGGTAACATCGTGATCATCAAACATCATATAAACGGGAATGTGCGCCATAAAGCGCCTCACCTGCGTCAGCCCAGCTTTAAAGCCGAGCAAGTGTTGCCACTCATTTTGCCAGCGGGCGCTATTGGCGGGTGTTAAGCCATCGACATCCTTGGGTATATTGACTAATTCCCACAGTTCGGGCGACCAAGTGAGTAAATACAAGGCGATGATTTCATTCAGACTGACGAGATGATTCTCAGCGATGGAGGAAGTGAAAATCGGGTGATTGCGATACCAACGCCATAGCGCGGTTTTGGCTGGATATTGAGTATGCGGCAGCAGATTTTTATGGCGCTGATATAAATCGGCGGGCTGATAATGCAGCGCTTCACTACTGGCTATGTTCGCCCCTTCAAATTGCTCATGCTGAAGGCCAAGCAAGTCGATGACTTGTCCTATGGCGTTTAACATGGGGCCTGCCACATCATCGATATAAACTTGATCGCCACTCATCACGATAAGAGCGGGGCGATCGTCCGCTACACCCGTGTCGATTCTCTTGGCTAAATAGGTATCTGCGGCGACGAGCGCATCGTCACTGTGGTGATGCGGATTGCGGCAAGAACCATGAAATACTTGGGTTAATTCTGGGATAAAACGCACACTTGGCGATGAGGCATCGCCATAGTTCAGCTGACTGATGTTGGCAAAAATATCCCCATGTTGGGCGGCGGATACTTGGTAATTTGTGACTCGATTCGGCGTGAGTAACTCTGGTCGCGACAGCATGATCAGATATTGATGGGCGTGCTGCCCGAGTGGCACATAGTGCACATCGGCATCCTGCAACGGAACCTCATGTTCACCTAGGCGCAACGTAAGATCAGTTAATGGCTCACGACTCACAAACCACAAGGTAAAATGTGTGGCATCGCAGTGGCGCAGCATAGGGCCTGCCAATATCAGAGGAAGTGTCGGACTCAAATTCAGCCTATTGGTGCTCAGGTTAATCTCAAGTGAGTTAACCCTAAGTAAGTTTGGTTTAAAAGAGTAAACAAGTGCGTTGAATATGAAAAGCTTTTAGAATTGTCAGTCATACACATGAGTTGAAACTGAATGGGGCAATATGGCTAAGATCATGGTAACTGGCGCGACTGGGCTACTCGGCCGAGCTGTTGTAAAACAGCTTGAATTAACGGGACATGAGGTTGTGGCCACAGGTTTTAGCCGCGCAAGTGAGCGAGTGCATAAACTCGATCTGACAGCCCCTTTGGCTGTCGAGGCATTTATCGCCCGCGAGCAACCGCAAGTCATAGTGCACTGCGCCGCCGAGCGTCGCCCCGATGTGTCGGAGCAAAATCCGCAGGCGGCATTGGCACTTAACTTAACCGCCAGCCAAGCCCTCGCTATGGCAGCTAAGGCCAATAATGCTTGGCTTATCTATATCTCCACCGACTATGTGTTCGATGGCACTCAGCCTAAGTACGCCGAAGATGCTGCCACTCATCCTGTTAATTTTTATGGTGAATCTAAGCTAAAGGGCGAAGAAATAGTGCTTAACACGAGTGCTGATTTTGCCGTGCTACGCTTGCCAATCCTTTACGGCCAAGTAGAGAAGCTGAGTGAATCTGCTGTGCTAGTGCTGGTTAACCAATTGATTGATCGTCGGGCTCAGGGTGTCGATCATTGGGCCGTGCGAAGTCCAACCTCGACCGCCGATATTGCCCAAGCCATAGACAAGATGATTGCACAGCATATTGAAGCGCCTATCGTGCAGGGGATTTATCACTTTAGCGCCGCAGAGACTATGACTAAGTATCAGATGCTACTGACTCTTGGGGATATTCTCCAACTCAGTACGGCGCACTTAACGCCTGAGTCGACACCGACGGATAATGCCAAACGGCCAAGGGACTGTAGCTTGAGTTGTGCACGTTTAGCGACGCTCGGTATTCGCTCCGACATTGATTTCGCCACGGGTGCTCGCCAAGCATTAACGCAATCGAGTGGCGCACTGGCCGCACTCGGACTCACACTGTAGGAATGGCTATGGCTAAGATCTTAGGGACCAGTCTACAGGCCGCCGACCAAGTCGCATTACTGCGAACCTTAGGTTTGCTGCTGCAAATTGGCTTAACCATGTTTGCCGCCGACACCTTTGGTCTTAGCCTGCAAATGGAGCCGTTAGTGCATGTGTTAGTGCTGGAGGTGTTATACCTGTCACTCACATTGGCGCTACGTAAACCCTTGTTTGCCAAGGAGCGTGGCCTCTTTATCGCGCTCAGTTTAGACACACTGTTTTGGATCTCTTGGCTGCACTTTTCCGGCGGCGCGACTAATGCGTTTATCTCGTTATTACTGCTGCCGATTGCACTTGCGGCTGTGACTTTGCCAATCTGGGCGCCTTGGGCACTGACGGCTATTTCAACCTTAGCCTACAGCCTGATGATTTTTACTGTGCCCGAATCCCCCATGCAGCACCACGGTATGGACATGAGTTCCCACTATTTAGGCATGTGGTTTAATTTTGTGATTTCAGCTTTGGTGATGACAACCAGCGTGGCGTTAATCACTAAACGTATGCGCCGCCAAGACGCACAGTTAGCTTATATGCGCGAGGGGCAATTACGTCAGGAACAACTCTTGGCCCTAGGCACGGCATCGGCGCAGATGGCGCATCAATTAGCCACACCGCTTTCGAGCCTGAGGTTGTTACTCGATGAAGTCAAAGAAGATATGAGCGGCACTTCGATAACGGTTGTCGAGATGGAGACTGCGTTAGGCCGCTGTGAACATACACTCACCGAGCTGCGATTAGCGACGGAGTCGATCCGCGATCGCCGCCAGCGGCCACAAAAGATCGCTGAGCTGGTGGACGGTTTAAAGCAGAAAACCTTGCTGCTCATGCCGCAGACCGAACTGAACTGGCTGTTTACCTGTGCGCCTGAGCAACTGGCAGAGCAAAGCATTCTGACCGATATGAGTCTAACGCCTGCGATCATGGCTTTGATTGAAAATGCCGCCCGCGCTAGTGTCGAAACCCTAGGTGCGCCGCAGGTGGATATCAGCTTAGATATAGCGCCAAGTGAAGCTCAGATCTACTTGCAGATCCGTGATTATGGCGCTGGTATCGCGCCCTCTTTATTGCCGCAATTGGGTACCTTATTAATTGAGAGTCCCAAGGGCTTAGGTGTTGCGCTGCTACTCAGTCACGCGAGCCTAGAGCGTTTGGGCGCAGAATTGATTCTGGCCAATCATCCCCAAGGCGGAACTGTGGCACAAATTCGCTTTACGATTCTCAAGGACAAAGCGGCATCGTTATCGCCCAACACTAAGGCTGCTGACGGAGTCAGATCATGAAACGTTTGTTAATCGTCGAGGATGACTTTTCTCTGGCGAGTATTTTAGGCCGACGGCTCACGCGCCACGGCTTTGAGTGCCGCCTAACCCATGATGCCAGCGATGCGCTGCTGGTGGCGCGGGAGTTTCGCCCTAGCCACATTTTGTTGGACATGAAACTTGCCGAAGCTAATGGCTTAGGGTTAATTGTGCCACTGCGTAATCTGCTGCCTAAAGTGACCATGGTGTTGCTCACCGGCTACGCCAGTATTGCCACTGCGGTGGAAGCGATTCGCCTTGGCGCCGATAATTATTTAGCTAAACCTGTGGATACTCAAACCTTACTCGCCGCGCTGGAAATGGCAGGGCATTCCCATACCCTTCAAGAGGATGAAATCGATGACTCGCCCCTCAATCCTAAGCGTTTGGAGTGGGAACACATTCAGCAAGTACTTAATGCCAACCAAGGCAATGTGTCCGCCACCGCCCGCCAATTGGGGATGCATCGTCGCACCTTACAACGTAAGTTACTCAAAAAACCTGTGGGTGAAAGTGGACATTTGAAGTAACGCATTATTCTCGCATGCTGGCCAGTGAAGCTGACTCAAGCACATGAAATAAGGATGCTAACGGGATTGAGGCCGGCTTAGTGCACCGCATTTACGCATAAAAAATGCCACTCAAAAAAGGCTGAGTGGCATTAACAAGAAACGAGAAGTTTATCGATAAATTGGCGCTAGGATTTTACGCTAGCACCACGATACGATTATCTTATGCGATTAAAAGTTAACGGTTTCTTCGTTTGAGCAAGGGCCGTTAGTTTCACACACTTTATAGCTGAAGCTAGTGCCAGCTAGGTCAGTGAAACGGTCAATAAACGACGAATTGCTTGAAGTACCTACCGCAACGCCGTTACGGAAGATAGTGTACTCATCAGCGTTATGACCTTCCCATGCGAGTGCAACACGAATGCTGCCGCGACGAGATTTGTTAGCGTTTTTCACTGTCATTTCTAACGCCACTTCTGGCACTTCAACTGCAAATTCTTCAGAAGTGCTTGCTGTTGCGCCATCGTTGTCAGTCACAGTCAATGTCACTGTGTAGTTGCCTGACTGAGCATACTGATGATTTACACTTGCGCCTGAAGCAGTCGTGCCATCACCGAAACTCCA
The DNA here is from genome assembly GCF_031932135.1 of Shewanella vaxholmensis. NCBI lineage: Bacteria > Pseudomonadati > Pseudomonadota > Gammaproteobacteria > Alteromonadales > Shewanellaceae > Shewanella > Shewanella vaxholmensis. Next base: position 93,011 of record NZ_JAUOEV010000016.1, on the reverse strand, counting down.
GCTCCATGCAACGACATCACCATCGCTGTCAGTACTGGTGCTAGTGAAGCTACCGTTACCGTTGGCAAAGCTTGCCGTAAAGCCCGCTGTTGGATCTTGGTTTGGTATCTCATCGCCACCGTCATAAGCACCCACTAGGCTCACACCTGTGTAGCTGCTATAGCCACTGACCATGACCCAATAAGTTCCTGTTTGGGCTGGATCGATAGGGCAGCTTTCGGCATTACCGGCTTTGTATGGACGGCAATCATAGCTACTAGAGGTAGGAGCTTGGCCGAATTTAACATACATGTCCGCATCACCCGTGCCGCCTGACATATTAAAGCTCAGGTTGGTTGCACCGCTCGCTACGTCGAGTTTGTAGTATTGTTTGCTACCAGATGCACCCGCTAAACCTGTCACAGCGACACCGTTCGCGAGCTCAGTGGCTTCTGGTGGTGGCGGTGGTGGTGGCGTTTCACAAGGTGTGATACCTACTGCAGCAAACGCAGTAACCACATCGTCAGCACTTAAGCCTAAGTCAGTCGCCGCAGATTTAACGCCACAAGCGCCTTGCCAGAACAAGCTGTCAGCCGTCCAATATAATTGGTTAGCAACCACAAATGTTTGGAATGCAGTGCGTGTATCCCAGCCCGGTAAGTTTGCGAGTGTGTAGAAGGCTTTGTTGAAGACACCTGAACTGTGGTGTACGTCGATGCCATCATAGTAATCGTCGATATTGCCGATTGAGATTCCGTCTAAGGTTGGATCTGCCATGTAACGCAGTGCGCCATTGCCTTTAAAGATATCAGCGCCGACTAACCAGTCGTTCGTGCCGTGCATGTAAAATTCAGCAGCTTCACCCGCCATATCTGAGAAGGCTTCGTTCATGCCACCAGATTGAGCATCGTAAATCAGACCTGAGTTTTGCTCAGTGAAACCATGGCTCACTTCGTGTGCCGAGACATCTAAGCTCACTAATGGGTAGAAGGTCGTTGCGCCATCACCGAAGGTCATAGCACTGCCGTCCCAGAAGGCGTTTTCGTAGTTGCTGCTGTAGTGAACCCGCATGGTTAACTGGAAAGTTAACGGTGCAGTGTTGTACCACTCGCTATACATGTTGTAGATCACGTTACCAAAATAGTGCGCATCGTTTAATGGCGAGTAAGCACCGTTGATCTCTTTAACTGTATTGCGTGGGCAATTATAAGAGAAGGCTGTTGCGCCTGATGTGGCACCGTTTAAGTTAACGGTTTTCACGTTAGGTGAGTTCATGGTGCAGGTGTCACCACTCACTTCAACGTCTAAGTAAGAAAAATCCGTACCGTATTCGTATTGGCCAGTCTTGATGTTACCGCCAGGACCTGTACCGCTCGCGGCGTGGTTAATCCCTTCCCAACGCTTGAGCACTTCACCTGAGTGCGCGTCAATCATAGTGAATGGACGGCTTGGCTCATCGCCATATACCACAAAAGACGTCACATAAACGAGGCGAGTTTTAGTCGCATCATCCAGGTAAAGCCATAATTTAGCTTGTTTGTTTTCAGCTTTTAGGCCTGCAACAGCTTTCTCAGACTTGCCACGAATGGCAATGTCTAATGCTTTGTTAGCCGTTAAAGTGGGTTTGACAAAATCAGCCGACTTTTCAATATTTTTTAATACGCGGCCAGACATGTCGCTGTAGAAGCCCATGCTCGATTGTGACGTTGCAACAGAGAAACCATAAACAGGCACGTCATGGAAATATTGTTGTAAACGTTGTTTCTGCTTGCCTTGACCTAGGTCGAGTTTTTTCTCGACTTTGAGTTGGCTACCTGCGTCTAAGTTGAACTGAGACACTAAGTTATTGCTTGAAGACGCGCTTCTGAGTGTGCCGACATCGACAACATCAGCAGCAAATGCTGATGTGCCTAACGTGGCCGACACAGCAATGAAGAGTAGCGACAGTTTTTTGTTTAGCATCATGCTTAAAATCCTTTTTCCGTTTGTCATTAACGTTGGAATGCCATACTGCTTAACTGGCTCGGGCGAGCGTTTTTTTATTGTAATTTCTACAGGGTCGTCGGCATCCCTCTGCCATGGCCGAATAGAATGAGCTGCTGCTCAGGCGGGAATTCTCAGATTTGTATTCTGTGCAAAGCGTGAATAACCGCATGACTCTAGATGTTATTTAAATGTAAAAGTGTTAACAATCGTACAAAGGAACTATCTTCAGCATTCATTTAGGTGCTTTTAAATTTGAATTAGGACTTTTGGGTAATAGCGATTTAGCCTAGTCAAATGGCGGGCTTTGTGAGTTGTAAAAAGTGCTTTATTGATGAATTTTCATTGGTTTAGGCTGGAACTGTTGGCGAGGTTAAGCGGGTAATTTCTAGGTGGGTGATTTTTAAGTGGGTAGATTTAAGGATTAGCGGTACTCTTGGGCATAACCCTTTTTTAAGGGCAAAGATCCATCGCTTTGCCGGATTCATTTTGAAAAATGCACTTTGCAAGAGCCATTTGAAAGATGCCCTTTGAAATATGTTCGTTGCAAGAGCCCGCCCGCGTCGCGCGACTTGGCTCACTGTTCAGCTTATTTCACCAAGGTAACTCAGTGCCATCGTAGGCAAAAAAACGGCCTGTTTGTGCCGGAGTGGCATTGGCAATGATCGGCAGCAAGCAGTTGGCGACATACTCAGGTGTAAACAGTTTGCCTTGAGGCACACTCTGTTGAAAGGGTTGAGACAATGGCGTATCTGTGGTGCCCGGATGCAGGGATAACACCACGCAGTGTTTCATGTTCCGCTGCCACTCAATCGACAGTGTTTTGAGAAACATATTCAGCGCGGCCTTTGAGGCGCGATAGCTGTACCAGCCACCTAATCTGTTATCGGTAATGCTGCCGACTTTCGCCGATATCACGGCAAATCTTGCTGAGTCACTTTGTTTTAAGGCATGGCAGAAGTGCTTAGCCAGCATGACGCTGGGTAGGGTATTGAGCGTTAAATTGTGCTGGAAAAAGTCGATATCCAGAGATTGTAGGCTTTTTTCTGGCCCTTTATCTTGGGTGTGTAAAATCCCGACACAGTTAATAAGCCAATCTAATTCAGTAAGTTGTTCACTCAGCTGTTTAATCTCGGCCTCATTGGTCACATCTAGCGCATGCCATTGGATATTATTCTGCCTGTCTTGGGGAAGATGATGCCTGTAGGTGGCGTGCACTGTGGCGTCGGGATATGTCTCTTGGACTTGCTTAACCATAGCTTGACCAATACCCCCACTTCCACCGACGATAAGTACTTTCATAGCAAACTCTCCCTATCCAAATCTCTATATCAAACTTTCCATATCAAACTCTCTATATCCAAGAGTCACGCTTAGGCTTAGTACAAATGCTAAGCACTAACACTCAGTGCTAATGGTTCAGCTATAAACGGTTTAGATTAACGAGGTTGTGTTCGGCTGTGGCTAATATGGCGTGCCTTACGGACTCGTCCATTTTGTCCCAAGTCTGGTACAGCATGCCGATCCTGGGGTTCTGCGACAATCTTGCGCGGTGTTTGTCCATAAAGCGCCAATAAAAGCTATTGAACGGGCAGGCAAGTGCGCCGCTGCGCTCTTTTATCTTGTAATGACAGCCGCTGCAATAATCACTCATTTTATTGATGTAAGAACCGCTGGCGGCGTAGGGTTTAGTACCGACAATACCCCCGTCGGCAAACAAGGCCATGCCGCGAGTGTTGGGCATTTCAACCCATTCTATGGCGTCAACATATACGCCTAAATACCACTCATCGACTTGATTTGGCTCGATTTCGGTTAATAAACAAAAATTGCCGATCACCATTAAGCGCTGAATATGATGGGCGTAGGCAAAATCTAATGATTGGGATAACGCTTGTCGCATGCAGTTCATTTTAGTGTCGCCATGCCAAAAATAATCGGGCAGCGTCCCATGGGCATTGAGCGCGTTAGTGCTGGCGTACTGCGGCATATTGGCCCAGTAAATGCCGCGAACGTATTCTCGCCAACCTAATATCTGCCGCACAAATCCTTCGATTTGGGCGATATCAATTTCAGCATTGGTTTGATAGCTGTCGATGGCCGCATTGATGACTTCTAACGGGCTGATTAATTTGCTGTTAAGGCTGAATGATAGTCGACTATGGTACAAGCTCCACTTGGCGGGATGTTGCGCTGTCATGGCATCTTGAAAGCGGCCAAAGGATGGCAAGCAAACCTGACAAAAATACGTCAATAGTGTGAGGCTTTGCGCACGGTTTATCGGCCACAGCAATGGCGCATCAATGCGACCCATGGTCGGGATTTGGTGACGCTCAAGACGTGCGAGAATTTCAGTTACATCGAGGCTAAACATTAATGGCTCAGGCAAGACTTTTATATCCTGAGTTTTAAGCTTTTGACGGGTTGCTGGCATCAAAGTTCCATTGCCCACCGAGTGGCTTTCCTTCTTGCATCAAGATGTTGAAGCGTTTACGCATACGGCGATAAAAGTGCTCCATCATAATGTGTTTGCCGACGGGGAACTGCGCATCGATTTCGTCAAACGGCAAGATAAAATGCTCTGTATCGACACAGTTCACCACGGCGGTGTTGAGCTTAAGCTGACTCAATTGCTCAAGCAGGCGGTATTCATCTGGCCTTTGGTATTCAAACTTGATCGCGCCTACCTGCGTCACTTGATGTTGAATGAGCCCCAGTAGATCGCTATAGCCCTGAGTGTTATTGAAGGTGTCATCAAGGGTGAGATAGAGCACTTGATGCCCTTGCGCCCGCAGCTCTTGGGCAAATTGCGCCATTGCCGCAAAGAAGGCGCATATCTTTTGCACATGATGGGTCACATAAGTGTTTTCTTGGTGTAATTCTGCAATCACATACAGCACTTGCTCATCAACACGGTTAAACCAAGAATGCTGGGCATTGAGTTGATCGCCTAAAATTAACCTGACTGTATGGAATTGCTGTAATTGCATTAAGTGGACTCGTTGAATGACAATTTTCAATTGAGGGTTACGGTTAAATGGGGGATTGGGATCAATCTGAAGGTAGCTCTACAGGGGGAAGTTTTTATAGTTGTGATTTGGGATTGCTTAACTTCTTTGAATACCTAATCAGGTTAAATTATTTTAAAGCAAAGTCGTGGGGCTTCACCCCACACCCGACCAAGGAGGACTGCTCGTCCTATCCTCCTTGCCTATTGTTTTCACATCAGCCAAGACGTCCCTAACGGAGTTACATGCATTAGTTACTGGTTTCGTGCTTATTCGAAAATCGCTAACGCTTCCGATGGGGCGTCCCTTCCCCCCGAAAGCTACGCAGACGTCCTGTCTGCGTCACGCGCTATCCTTTTAATAAAGAGTCTTCAACGCCCTTCAGCAACTTCGCAGGGGAAGGTGAACTTCTTAAGGTTTAGTGTTGTTTGTTCGTATTTAAAAAGAGCACCAACACTCAATTTTTCTAAAATTTAACAATGGGCGCCTAAGTAAAACAATTTTTCATTATTGGTTTCTACGGACAGGGAGTTGCTTTGATTGCCACGTAAAGATTAAAGTTGGTTTGAAGCTATGATTGGAGTTTTAACTGTATGAGCAAAAAGCCAAAATCGAATCTTATTGACCAATCATTGACGCAAGTTAATAGGGACATTTTATCCGACATAGCTGAAATATCGCTTGATACTACAATGAAAAAATTTGCAGCAGACCAAGAGCTTCTTAGAGAGCTTCCTGTAATAAAATGGCTGGTTGCTGCCAATAGTGTGTGGAACTCGGTTCATAATGCACATTTTCTTAAGAAGTATGCGAGCTTTATTGGTCAAGTTTCAGCCGAACATATAACTAAAGAAGATGTACTTTTGCTAAATGAAGATGTGCTATCTGCTGATGTTATTGAAAAAATAACTGAAAATACGTTGATTTATATTGACCGCTATCATGATGTGCTTAAAGCAAAACTACTTGGGCAGTTATTTGTTGAAACCTTTGTAAATTATAAGTTTTCAGTTGATGAATATAATTCTTTGATGTTCAGTATTGACTCCATACACCCGTTCGAAGGTATACCAAGGCTTAAAGCATTTTATCAATACCAAGTTCAAGTTGATGAAGCTTTGAATGATGAGGGTAAAGAGGAGATTTTGGGGAAACAGGCACAGTTGGGTTACCAACCATTAGTTATGTCTGGATTGCTAAATTTGCCAATGGGAGGCTCTTATTTCGGAGATTTCGGGGGCGCGTCAATCAATAAACTGGGATTAAAATTCTACGAACTGGTGATTCTAAAGGCCATTGGTTAATGGTTAGTTTTATTTCTCGGATAAAAGTAGGGCATGCATAACTCTCTTGGAATTACGGCCAACACCGAAGTTACAGAATACACATCCCCTCGGAGTTGCCGCAGGGCATTAGCGTTCGTTGCGTGAGTCCGGTCATGGATAATGGAATGGACCCATCCACTTTTAATCGGCCTCACAGTGGGCCACGATGTAGTCGCTAAAACTCATCAGAAAGAGGACGGGTCCACTTATGAAGATTACTACAATTGGTTTAGATATCGCAAAGTCTGTTTTTCATGCTGTTGGTGTCGATAAAGCAGGCAAGTTAATCAAAAAGAAAATGCTTAGACGCAAGGACTTACTTCCCTTTCTTGCTCAAATTGAGCCGTGTCTGATTGTGATGGAAGCCTGTGGTGGAGCAAATTACTGGGCCAGAGAATTTGAGCTGTTGGGCCATAACGTCAAGCTAATCGCACCTCAATTTGTGGTGCCTTTTCGGCAAGGTAATAAAAATGACTACAACGATGCGCTAGCCATCGCTGAAGCTGCGCAGCGACCCAACATGCGGTTTGTAAACCCCAAAAGCGTCGAGCAGCAAGATGTGCAACTGCTCCACCGCATGCGCGAAAGATTAACTAAGCAATCAACTGCCTTAATCAACCAAGTGCGAGGCATGTTAGCAGAATACGGCATTGTGATAGCCAAGAGTAAATCGGCTTTTAAAGTACAGTTTCCAGATATTTTAGCGGATGAAACCAATGCGCTGACCACCAAAGGTCGGGCAATTTTTTATCAGTTATATGAAGAGTTTCGTGATATAGAGAAACGGCTTAAGGGTTGTGATGCACAAGTGCTCACTGAAACTAAAAACAATGTGATTTGCCAGCGTTTAGAAACTATCCCAGGTATTGGTCCAGTCACCGCTACCGCCTTTTATGCCGCCGCAGGTGATGGTAAAGATTTCAGTAATGGTAGACACTTTTCAGCTTGGTGTGGCTTGGTTCCCAAGCAACACAGCAGTGGAGGTAAAGATAACCTCCTTGGAATAAGCAAGCGGGGAAATGCTTACTTACGTACCCTGTTCATCCACGGCGCCAGAGCTGTGTTACAGCACAGTTGTCATAAACAGGATAAATTTAGTTGCTGGGCAATCCAGTTAGCAGAGCGCCGAGGTTTTAACCGAGCCTGTGTGGCCGTCGCCAATAAGCTCGCGAGAATGGCATGGGTTATCGCGGCGCGTAACGAAGAGTATCGGCTTCCAGTATAGAACTGCATTTATTTTTAATGATTAACCAACCAGCAAGTTGCTATGACACTTGATTTGATGATGAGACAGTCAGACTGATCTACTGAAAACCTTACGGAGGCATAGGCTCATTACGAAGCCGCAAGGATGATAAGGACAGTAGAAGCAGATATCCATCAGGGCCAGAGGCATACCTCAATAACAGGCCGAATATATGGGTGCAATGAACTCTTCTCAAAATCGCTATCGAATGTCTTGCAAACCGGATGGGTCCATATATGCCGAGATAGCGTCAGTCGAATCAGGGACGAGCGTCTGACGCGATAGCATAAGAACGCTAAATGCCCAAGGGGCTTTCAACTCCGTTGGGGGCGTCTTGGAGCATCCAAGGAGGATAGGACGAGCAGTCCTCCTTGGTCGGGTGTGGGGTGAAGCCCCACGACTTTAATTCGATTAGTTGTACTTTATATTCATTGCGATCAGCGGTTCGCGGGAGGCTTTTTCGGCGCGTAGGCGGGCGAGGTATTTTTCCCATAGATCCACTTGGTGGGTGGCGAGATCGTAGAGTACTTTCCACGAGAATAGGCCTGTGTCGTGGCCGTCATCGAAGACGATTTTTACTGCGTAGTTACCGACGGGTTCTATGGCACTGATGTTGACGTTTTTCTTGTGGGTGACCAGCTTTGGATTGCCGTGACCATGCACTTCTGCCGAGGGCGAGTAGACTCTGAGCATCTCGCAGCTGAGCTGATATTGCTCACCATTGTCGAAACTGACTTCTAGAATGCGTGATTTACGTTTCAGTTTAAGATCGGTGACATTGGGCGTTGCTGTGGTCATAGGTTGGCTACCAAGAAAATGCTAAGGATAGGATAACGACTCATTAAAATAACACCTGACTAATGTAACCGCTGGCGGCCAAGGATACAAAGGGTAAGCTAGGGTCGCCTAGCGTTTGAAGCCGACTTTTCGGTTGAGTCACACTTTTGCATTTGAGTCGCCGTTCACCGCCAAGTCGTTTGGGCTTGGCGGTGAACGGGTTTTGCACTAGAGGATAAAGCGGCTGAGATCTTCGTCTTGGACTAAGTTGTCTAAGTGGGCGCTGACATAGTCGGCGTCGATAACAAAGGCGGAGCCCGATTTTTCCGATGCCTCGTAGGAGATATCTTCCATCAGCTTTTCCATCACAGTATGTAAACGACGGGCGCCGATATTTTCGGTGCGCTCGTTCACTTGCCATGCGGCTTTTGCAATGCTGTCGATGCCCGATTCGCTGAATTCAACTTTCACGCCTTCTGTGTTCATCAGCGCGATATATTGCTCGGTGAGTGAGGCGTGTGGCTCGGTCAGAATGCGTTTAAAATCATTGGCTGATAGTGCATCTAACTCAACACGGATCGGCAAACGACCTTGTAATTCAGGAATTAAATCCGACGGTTTAGACATCTGGAATGCGCCAGAGGCGATAAACAGTATGTGGTCGGTTTTTACCATGCCGTGTTTTGTGGTAACAGTGCAGCCTTCGATGAGCGGCAGTAAGTCACGTTGCACGCCTTCACGGGAAACGTCTGGGCCTGAGGTTTCGCCGCGCTTACAGATTTTGTCTATCTCGTCGAGGAACACTATGCCGTGTTGCTCAACCAATTCAATGGCTTGCTCTTTTAAATCTTCCTGATTGACCAGTTTTGCCGCTTCTTCTTCGATCAACAGCTTGAACGCTTCTTTGATTTTCATTTTGCGACGTTTTGCCGGTGCTTGGCCCATGTTTTTAAACAGGCTTTGCAGCTGGTTAGTCATTTCTTCCATGCCGGGTGGCGACATGATTTCGACGCCGATTTGTGGCTGTGCCACATCTATATCGATTTCTTTATCGTCTAATTGACCTTCGCGCAGTTTTTTGCGGAACACTTGACGGGTGTTTGAGCTGGAATCGGTTTCTGTGCTTTCCCAGTCATTTTTAGGTTTAGGCAGCAAGGCATCAAGAATGCGCTCTTCGGCGTGTTCTTCAGCGCGTTGACGGCATTTACCCATTTGCTGTTCACGGGTCAGCTTGATGGCGATGTCGGTTAAGTCACGGATGATTTGCTCGACTTCTTTACCGACATAACCCACTTCGGTGAACTTAGTCGCTTCAACTTTGATAAAAGGCGCGTTGGCGAGCTTTGCTAAACGGCGGGCAATTTCAGTTTTACCTACGCCAGTTGGGCCAATCATCAGGATGTTTTTTGGGGTGACTTCTTGACGAAAATCCGCATCAAGTTGCATACGGCGCCAGCGATTACGTAGAGCGACAGCGACAGAACGTTTGGCCTTTTGTTGACCAATAATATGTGCATCCAGCTCGTGGACAATCTCACGGGGGGTCATTTCAGACATAATATTCCTCACGGGCTGTTTAGTAATTGAGTTCTTCAATCGTTTTGAATTGATTGGTAAATACGCAAATGTCGCCCGCAATTGTTAAGGACTTTTCAGCAATTTCTAGCGCAGACAATTCGGTATTTTGCAGTAGGGCGAGCGCCGCAGCTTGGGCATAATTACCGCCTGAACCTATGGCAACTAAGTCATATTCTGGCTGTACGACATCACCGTTACCTGTGATGATCAGCGAGGCTTCGGCATCCGCAACAACGAGCATGGCTTCGAGTTTTCGTAGCATACGATCGGTACGCCAATCTTTGGCGAGCTCAACGGCTGAGCGCAATAAATGGCCTTGGTGCATTTCGAGTTTGGCCTCAAAACGCTCGAATAGGGTGAAAGCATCGGCGGTGCCGCCTGCAAAACCAGCCAGTACCTTGTTGTGATATAAGCGACGCACTTTTTTGGCGTTACCTTTCATCACGGTATTGCCTAGGGAGACTTGGCCATCGCCGGCGATGACAACTTGATTATTACGGCGTACTGATACGATAGTGGTCACAATGAATCCTCTTCTCTGGCCCGCAATGACAAATCATGCGGTGGATGATGCAGTAGATATGGGGATAGATGACAATAATTCAAGTTATAGCGAGAAAAGCCAAAGGAGTTTGCGAACTTTCGCGCTCCTTTAGCAATAAAAATAAGCGCTTATTGGGAAAGTGTGGATCGACCTACAATAGTGCGGCCATCGAAGGGATAGTATTTTAAATCCCAGTTTTCACTGCCTAAACGACGATCATCTGAGACATAATTGAAATAGCAAAAGGTATTTGGATTAGTTATTGGGCCGCCACTGTACCAATAAACAATGTCAGTGTTGGGTACTTGCTGCCAGTCGAAGTGATTAGCTAGGACAAATTCATTGTTTCCAATTAGGTTGTGCCATAGCTCACCGCAAAACTCGCCCTGTAATTGGGTTCCTGCATTACTGCTACTTGCTGTATCGATACCGAGTGGAAATCCAGTGGAGGTTGAATCTATTTTTCCATCACCATAACAGGCGAGATCTTGGATATAACCAGAGTGACCGCCCGCAAGCCAACAACTGTGGTAAAGCTTAACACCAGAGGTAAAGGCCGCAAATGCGGTTTTGGCTCTGGCATCGTGAGCATCTTGGCCTAGGTTTAAAAACCGTGGTGCTGCGACCACGGCCAAGATCCCAAGGATGATAATGACCACAACCAGTTCTATTAATGTAAAACCCTTCGATGACTGCAAACGACTCATATTGCTCACCTATCTGTTAGAGGAGGGTATTCTAACGGAACTTCGATTCGCAATCAGTAAGTCATTGATAGTATTTATTTGTTTAACATTCTGTTTAACGTTTTGGTTACATGAACTCAAATAGAAGCGGGCAAGCCGCAAAATGGCAAGCCATCACTTCATCTTTCAATGCCATCTGCCGAATGTAAACGACTTATAAAGCGGTTTCGTCTATGACGCGGTAGCGGGTTTGTACATAGCCATTGTCGTATTGCTGTGTGTGGATGGGCATTAATTGAAGCGCTTGAGCTAAGTCGCCAAAGAGGGGAATACCTTTACCCAGTAAAGTGGGGATGCGAGTGAGAGTGAGTTCCTGAATTAGCCCTGCCGCTAAAAAGCCTTGGATTGTTTGGCCGCCATCGATATAGAGATGTTTAAAGCCACGGGTTTTGAGTTGTTCGCTAATGCTTGCCGCATCGCCATTTAGCACTTGTACGTGCTCACTTAACGCCGACGGCACAGTTACACCGCTGCGGCTTAATACAAATACTGGGATATTTGCATAAGGCCAATCACAATCGAAGGAGAGGACTTTCTCAAAGCTTTTACGTCCCATTACAATCGCATCGACAGTGTCGATAAAGGCATGATAACCAAAGTCTTCATCGGGATTTGTACTGGGATGCTGGTTTAAAAAGTCGATATCCCCATCGGGAGTGGCGATATAGCCGTCGAGGGTCGCGGCAATAAAAACGGAGGCTTTCATTTATCTTCCTTAATGCTATTTTCGAGCGTGTTTCTCTAGTGATTCTTTTAGTGCCTGTTGCTGAGCGAGGCAGTCTTGTTTTGCTTTGCCCGACATATCGTTACACGTTTGACCTTTATCTGGGCCTTCTAATATGGCGGCTGCAACATAAACAGCGGCATCGGCTGCATTGCATTCTTGTTTGCTGTAGGGGGAATTTGTATCACATTTTGAATTAAGCGGCCCAACGCAGCCACTCATACAGGTCAAGGCTAAGGCGCTAAAACTGAGTAATATTAAAGGTTTGAACATTCGCTCTTCCATGATTCTTATTATTTGAGACGGTTGGAAAGTATATAACTGCTTTGCAGACGGAGCTAGAACTGGAATGTTCCATTTCCACTTTGGTTGTTATCTCGGAGTAAGGCATTCGCGGATGGGAGAAAAAATCCCCGAGGGCATAGTTACCCTCGGGTGGAGGTTCAAAAAGCAGTGGATTTCTTGAGCGCCTGCGGGGCACAAAGGAAGGAACCTATGGCGTGATTGTGCGGGCTGATACGATATTTAACAAAGCCAAATGCACAAACTGCGACAGCTTGTCGCAGGCTGGATGAAAACTGTGTAGTTACGGTATCTTGAATGGTCGGGGTAAAAAGGGTTTAACGGTTAAATCCTTATGCGTGGCGAGAAGGCGTCGCGATTGTTTAGCGACTATGGGTCACTGACTTATAAGACTGAATGTAGATTGCCTAAGTGTTGCACTAGCTCTGCCATATTATTCACTTCGAGTTTCTTCATGATTTTTGCGCGGTGCACTTCAATCGTGCGCAAGGATAAAAACATCGCCTCCGAGATTTGCTTGTTAGTCATTCCTTGGATCACATGGGCTAACACTTGCTGTTCGCGCTCGGTCAGTTGGTCAAACTTATGCTGCAGACTTTGCTGCTCGAAGGCCGCTTGGCTTTCACGCTGCGCCTTTTCAATCGCTTGTACTAATGCCTTACCCGATACGGGTTTTTGAAAAAAATCGCAGGCCCCCTTTCGAAAGGCGCTTAACGCCATAGGTAAATCGCCGTGGCCAGTGAGAAATATCACGCCTAGCGGGCTGTGGGTTTCCAATAATTTTTGCTGCACTTCTTGGCCGGTGATTTCCGGCATTCGACTATCTAAAATCACGCAGCCCGCCTGTGATAATGCACAGTGCTCAAGGAAGTCGCGGCCGCTGTTGAAGGTTTGCACTTGATAGCCAAATTGTCCGAGCATAAAGCCCAGTGAATCCAGAATCGCTTCATCGTCATCAACTAAATACAGTGGCAATTTTGTAGACATGGATTTCCTTATGGAGGCGGGAGAGCTATATCAGCTTAAGCCGCGTCTGTGCTTGGCTCAATTTTAAGCCTAGGTCTTGGGAGGTGCATCACTAAATTAGCCGATTATCTTAGGGCAGAAACCAGAGTTTGGCGGCATTTCACAGCTTGATTTTTATCTGCGAGTTAAAGTCGTTTAATAGCATATAAGGCAAGGTAATAGCGGCGATGGCGACGGGCTCTTGGTGTAAAGCGGTAGTGATGGGATTATGCCTAAGTGTCATTGGGCTCAGTCAGTCCTATGCCGATGACGTGCCGCAGGTGAACCACTTTAGAGTCGGAGTGTTGGCAAATCACGGTGTGTTACAAGCCAAGCAGCGTTGGCAACCTATGATGGATTATCTGACTGAACAAGTGCCCAATAGCCATTTTGAAGTGGTGCCCGTCGACTTTAATGGCATGCGTAGCCAGTTACTCGGCCATGATTTGCAGTTTATCGTCACCAACCCCGGGCAATATCTGCATTTAAGCAATAACTTCCCGCTGTCTTGGCTTGCGACGATGAAGAGCCGCAAGCATCAAGGCAGCACTTTTACCATAGGCGCAACCATTATCGTCCGCGCCGATAGCCCAATCCGCACCCTGCAGGATTTGCGCGGGCGCAATGTGGTAGCTAGTGATCCGCAGGCATTAGGCGGGTATCAGGCGGCCATGGGGCTACTTCATAAAATGGGCTTTTTACCCGAACAGTTTTTTGGGCAAGTGCGCTTTCTCGGTTTTCCATTGGAGCCGCTTGTCTATCAAGTCCGTGACGGCAGCGCCGATGCCGCCATTGCGCCTTTTTGCACCTTAGAGGAAATGATCGCAACGGGTCTCGTTAATCAGGCCGATTATCGGGTGATCCATCCGACTAACCCTTCAGGATATGATTGCGAGGTCAGCACTCAGTTATACCCAAACTGGTCATTCGCTGCGGCGGATACGGTTTCTCCTAAGCTGACGATGGCGATTACCCGCGCCTTATTCGATTTACCCGCCGATCATATTGCAGCAATTACCGCCGATACTTTGGGCTGGACTGCGCCCGTAAGCCAGTTAAAAGTGATTGAGTTATTTAAAGAATTACAACTACAGGGAGCATCACCACCACTTTATCAAACCGTATACAAATGGATGGCAAAAAATAAAGAATGGGGTGGCGCACTGTTGTTAATTTTCATTATTTCCACCATTTATCACCTGTGGCTTGAATATAAGTTTCGCCAGAAAAGTGAGTTTTTAGTTAGCACTGAGCGCCAATTAAAGGACAAGGCACTGCAGCTTGAGCGACTGCAAAGTGCGGCGATTCTTGGGGAAATAGGTGCAGGACTTGCCCATGAACTCAATCAACCCATAGCCGCCATTACCCAATACAGCGAAGGTGCCATGCTGCAACTGGAAAGGCTTGGGCAAGATAATCCGGAACTCTATGATGTACTCGGTAAAATTAATGCGCAGTCGATTCGCGCCGGAGCGGTTGTGCATCGTATTCGCGGTTTACTCAAGCGGCGTCAGGCAAAGACCGAACCTTTAGATATAGTGCCAGTGGTGAAAGAAGCTTTAGCTCTGTTGCGGCGCGAGCTAGACCGAGCGAATGTACAAGTGAATGTGCGAGTGCAGGGTGAGCCCTTTGAACTGATGGGCGATAGCGTTGGTTTAAGTCAAATGTGGGTCAATTTAGTAAAAAATAGCTTAGATGCGTTAGAAACCTGCGGCGATAATCGTGTGCGTCAATTATGGATCGATATCTATTATCATCCGAATGAAATCAAAGTTTTAGTTATTGATAATGGCGAAGGGCTACAGGGGCAGGCGAGTGAGTTGATGGCATCTTTTGCCTCAACCAAAGATGCGGGATTAGGCCTAGGTTTAGCCATCTGTAAGG
This sequence comes from Shewanella vaxholmensis, assembly GCF_031932135.1. Classification (NCBI taxonomy): domain Bacteria; kingdom Pseudomonadati; phylum Pseudomonadota; class Gammaproteobacteria; order Alteromonadales; family Shewanellaceae; genus Shewanella; species Shewanella vaxholmensis. The sequence continues at coordinate 77,909 of NZ_JAUOEV010000016.1, read as the reverse complement.
ATGTGGTCACCCGCCATCACGGCAGCATTCAAATCGAAAACTGTCAGCAATCCACGCAAGCTTTACTGCCTTGGCAACAGGGCTGTGTGGTGACAGTCGTACTTCCCAAGGGATAGGGTTATACACTTATGAGCAACCCTTAATGTGCGCATTAGCGGAGCATCCGACAGCCTTTATTGGTTAGCGGTTAATATTAATAAAAGCATCATTTTCATAATAATATTTTGCTGCACTAATTAATTCATTTAGCCCAGCTTCAGAATTTTGTTGCAGCAAATTACTCTTAATACTTTGCAAATCTGACACACTTAAGAAGCTTTTATAACCAATAGATGTTGGGTAAATTGGTTCATCATCACTACCACGATCTTCTTCTGTGTCATCGTCAAGTACAAGACATAATATCGAGTCATTAATTTCTTTATTAAAAGGTATATATACATCCCACTTCCAATCTAAAGATTCAATTTTATCCAACATGTTCTTGAGAGTTAATTCTAAACGCATTACGCACCTTTTGTGATACAGCTAGTCATTCCCGCGCCTTATTTGCGGTTAGTTTTTGGGGGGAAAGCCATCGCTTGATCTCTGATCCACTTCATTCATAACTGTAGATATTTACCAAAATATTCATCGACAGTTTTATGGCAGTATTTATCTTCACCTCGCCAATACTCAGCGAACACCCAGTCATTTTTGCCTTTAGAAGGGCGATTGTAGCTCCTTGGTCGTAACACTCCAATACTGGCTAAAATCTCTATTAATACCTGCCTTTCTGCTTTACTGGACTTTACGACCTTAGCCAATCTTTTTTCAAGGGCACTGGGATAATCAGTAGGTTCCGAACTTTCGATAGTGCTTAATATTTCTTTGAAACAATTTAAGTCTTCATCAGTTGGGTCAGGGATATCCGTATTTATAAATTGGTTTAAGTCAAAATATGTATATAAAATATCGCCATGACGGACACCACCCCATTTGATACGCTCGAAATTCAATACGTTTATATCTGTGTTGTTATAGTTGTGACTGCCCCTTATCCCGTATTTGCTGTCTCGGCATACACCGCAGGTGTAGGAGTGTGAAGTTGGTTTTCCGTCGGAATATGAAGTGCCGGATATAACGGGTGTATATTTATGCTCTGGGATATTTTTGGCAATTGAATAGGATGATAAAGAAGATCTTAAGTCTAAGCGGCGAGTTGTCAGGCTACTTAAAAAACCTTTAGCAATTTGTGCTCTGGATATTGTTTTTACTATTTTTGCAATGGTATCTATGCAGTCATCATGAGAAATCGAAATCGGATCAAACATCAATCCTTGTGACTTTGCGTACTCAAAATCTCCATCAGATAAGAGTCTATCTTTTGAGTCTATCCATCCATTTTTCCAGTAGGTGGAGAATAATATTTTCTTCGCTTTCTTATCCATATTCGAATTAATGCTTTCACTTAACGTCTGAGTATTAATGTGTAGCGTTGTTTGCGAGACATAAATCACTTGTTCGACTTGGCTACTACGACGATGTTAATTGGTGTGAATGATGCTATAGGAATTTGTTTTGACAGGGTAGTGGTTTTTATACAACTTGGGTGGTAATTGCTTGATATTGTTTTAGCTTTATCATTACGTTTGCATTATTAGTGACGTTGATTTCGAGTATTCTGGCCTTACATTTTGGTTGACACAGGTACTACATCATCTCAACGACATTAAACCTATAAAGCATATTTACTTTTAGTTTTCTATCATCTAGCAACGACTTGATGGTGGTTATTTTCTTCACATGACCACTTGTTTATCGTGGTTTTCTATTAGGATACTTTGGACGTTTGCAATTTAGGGCAGTGGATAGTTTTGGGCGAACTGACCAAGCTTTTCTACTAAAAACTCTATGGTGCGACGGACCTTATGGCTGGGATAATCGGTTTGTAGGTATACCAATTGCAGTGGGATCGGTGGGGCTATTTTATCGGCTAGCACTAAGTGAAGTCTGCCTTCGGTCACATCTTGCGCCACATCGAGCCAACTCTTATAGGCAATTCCACGACCTGAGAGTGCCCAGTCGCGGATCACTGCGCCATCGTTACAGAAACGTTTACCCTTGACTTCGATTTCAACGGGGGCGCCGTTATGACTTAACTTCCATTTTTGCCACGGCTCACCGCCGCGATTTAAAATCAGCACAGCATGTTGACTGAGTTCATTTAGTGTACTTGGTGTGCCGTGTTGTGCCAGATAAGCGGGTGAGGCGACCAGTACCCTTGGGGTCATGGCTAGCTGACGCCTTTTAAGGTTTGAGTCGTCAAGTTGACCATAGCGCAAAGCCAAATGGATATTTTGGTCGATTAAGTCTGTCATATGATCGCCAAAATACAGCTGCACTGTCAGTTCTGGGGCGCTGTCCATTAATTCATCGAGCCAAGCACGGATCTGACTGCGACCGATATCCGAAGGCAAGGCGAGACGCACTTCGCCCTTAAGCTCACCCCTGTGTTCGGCTAAATTGGCGCTGGCGGTTTCGAGAATCGCCAGTGCGGGTTTCGCCGAATCGAGAAAGATCCGCCCTTCTTCTGTGAGCTGTAAGCGCCGCGTTGAGCGAGCAAATAGCTGACATCCTAGCTTTTTCTCTAATCTCTGCAGCGCGGCACTTGCCGCTGCCGGCGTCATGCCGATTTCTTTACTGGCTGCCGAGAGACTCTCTAAGGCTGCGATACGCAGCGCTAATTGCAGATCGTTTAAATGATACATATCAAATTATTTTTGAAAATGATTTTAATAATAGCCTAATTATCAACATAGATTAACTAATGCACAATTGCACCACTGATATTTCATCTTAATTTCTGGTTCGGAGTGTGTATGAGTTTATTCATGTCTTACAAATTAGCGTCACTGGCGCTAAACAATCGCATTGTGATGGCCCCGATGACTCGGGCGCGTACCATGCAGCCAGGCAATATTCCTAATGACTTGATGGCGCAATATTATGCCCAGCGCGCCTCGGCGGGGTTAATCATTACAGAAGCGACACAAATCTCCGATGACAGTCAAGGCTATTCATTTACGCCGGGCGTGTATACCGCTGAGCAAATTGAGGGCTGGAAAAAAGTCACTGCGGCAGTGCATCAGGCTGGCGGTAAAATCTTCAATCAAATCTGGCATGTTGGCCGGGTATCGCACCCGATTTTTCAGCAGGGTAATGCCCCTATTGCGCCATCGGCCATTGCGCCCGTTGGCACTAAAGTATGGATTGTGGATGAAGCGCATCCTGAAGGGCAAATGGTGGATTGCCCAGAACCTAGGGCTATGGTGCAAGCCGATATCGACCGCGTTGTGGCCGATTTTGCACAGGCGGGAGTGAATGCGGTTGCGGCGGGTTTTGATGGCATCGAAATTCACGGCGGCAATGGTTATCTGATTGACCAGTTTTTACGCACCAATTCAAACCACAGAACTGATGCCTACGGCGGTTCTCAGGAAAATCGCATTCGTTTTTTACTCGAAATTGTCCAAGCCGTGAGTGCGAAAATTGGTGCCAATAAAGTCGGGGTTCGCCTCGCCCCTTACGTGACGTTTAAAGATATGGCGTGTCCTGAAATTGTAGACACTATTCTGTTAGCGGCTAAGCATTTATCGGCATTGGGCGTGGCATATTTACATCTTTCAGAGGCGGATTGGGATGATGCGCCCAAGGTGCCAGAATCCTTTAGAGTCGAGCTGCGTAAAGTCTTTAGGGGCAGCATTATTGTTGCGGGTCGCTACGATGTAGCGCGTGCCAATGAGGTGATTGATAGCGGTTATGCGGACTTAGTTGCCTTCGGTCGTCCTTTTATTGCCAATCCTGATTTGCCTTACCGTTTAATGCATCAATTGCCTTTATCTGCTTTCGACAAAGGGCCCTTGTTTGGCGGCAGTGCGGCGGGTTATACCGATTATCCTACACACAACGAAGCATTGAGAGCCGTCATCCGATCCGCTGACGATGAGGTGGCATAATGGATCGGGTTAACCGTTTATCTGTGCAGCGATATCCCGCATGGCTCAGTCTAAGCTTATGGTTTTCAGGCGTTATTGGTATTGTAATTGTGGGTTTTAGCTTAGCAAGTCTGAGCATGGATGCGTTAGCTGCTCAAGGGGCAACAACACAGGATAGTGCTAAAGTGCGAGCGACATTAGTGCCAAAAGTGGCGGCAATGGAAACGATTTCTGATGAATCACCGCAGGCACTAGCTATCGCCCGCGCCGCTTTGTTATATGCCAGTTTTTGGCATACGGGCGATGCAAGTTTTGCCCACGGCGCATTGGCGACTGGTTTTATCGACCGTACTCTGCCCGCTGGCCGCGCACAGGGAATCACGGGTCCACTCGAAGCCTCAAAGGCATTTAGGGCAGCGGTCCCCGATCTCTCTGTTTCAGTTGAGCATTTGCTAGTCGTTGGCGATCGTGCAGTGGTACGTCTGCGTTTTAATGGCCGCTTCACTGGTGTTTTTGGTGAGCAAAAAGGCCAAGGGCAGAAAATCGATTTTCGTGCTGTTGACATGTATCGAGTACGGGATGGTTTCATTACAGATAACTGGCACCTCGAAGATTATCAAACGCTATTTTCTCAATTAGCTGCAGGGGCTCAATCATGAATCAACGTCGACGATTTTTAATGGCAGGTGGCGCCATCGCTGCGGGGTTCGGCCTAAGCCAAACAGCACTGGCTATTGGTTTACCCACATTAGATACCTTAGAAAATGACTCCAAAAGTTCAGGTGACAGTGGTATGAACAAAATATTTTGGCCAAGTGGTGAGCAGTTAGTGATTTCAATCTCAATGCAGTTTGAAGCAGGTGCTCAAGATAAAAATGCCGAAGGGCCATTTCCGCCGATGGAAAAGGGCTATCCAGATACCATCACCCCGACTTGGTACGATTACGGTATGAACGAAGGCATTCCAAGGCTGCTGCGTCTGTGGCGTAAGCACAATATCAAGGTGACTTCTCACATGGTTGGGCGCGCCGCTGAGCTACATCCTCAACTTGCCAAACAAGTTGCAGATGAGGGGCATGAGATTTCTGGCCACGGACAAACGTGGACGCCACAATACAGCATGTCGCCAGCAGAGGAGCGCGCCTCCTATGTGGCGAGTATTGATACGCTGCAAAGGATCACTGGTCAGCGCCCCTTAGGTTTTAATGCCTTTTGGATGCGCCATAGTACTCAGACCCTAAATATTTTGCAGGACTTAGGTTTTATTTATCACATTGATGACCTATCGCGGGACGAGCCTTCAATTATCCCAGTAGGAAATAAGCCTTTTGCGGTTGTGCCTTACACTTTACGTAACAATGATATCGGACGTTTTGGTGGCAACACGGCCATGACGGCCGCGGCCTTTTTGCAGGAACTAAAGGATGAGTTCGATATGCTTTATCAAGAAGGTTCGACGCAGCGACGTATGATGTCGATCAGTGTGCACGACCGTATTGGTGGCGCTCCTGGATTGGTGACCGCTTTAGATAAGTTTATTCAGTACGCTAAAGGTCACACTAACGTAGGCTTTATGCGTAAAGATGCCATTGCTAAATGGGCGCTGGCGCAAAAGGACACGCCGACCAATCCTGCAAGAACCTTTTAGCCTGCTATCACTCTCGCTCTCGCTCTCGTTGATGGCAGTTGGAAGAGGTTTGAATGATTAACAAAAAGCGCGTTGTATAACGCGCTGTTTGATTTTGGGAACCTTATTACTGCGGGTTCAAAGCGATTAACGCATGGCTAACATGGCCCAAGTGCGGCGACCTTGCTCCAGAATTATCCCCACGGCAAGTCCCGCTGCGGCATTGATGGCAAGGCAAGTGACGGCTGTGGATAAAATCACAAAGATACAGAAGGGCTTGCCATCGATTAAGCGTTTCGACCACGCCAGTTGCAGCCCAGCAGTGGTCAGTAAACTGCCGAGGATAGCCATAGGAATAAGGCTTAATAGCCAAGCGATATTGCTACCCCAGCACAGGGCGATCATTAAACAGGTGCTGCCAAAAATTAACGGCGCCAGATAAGTGCGGGCGCCAAAATGGTATTGCACCGCAAGTCCCCCTGCACCGTGGCACATGGCCGAGGCACCAAAGGGCGCGAGCAATAAGTTGGCAAGACCTGAGCTAATGGCGAAGTTTTTGGGTGTGAGCTTGGCGGCATCTTCAGGGAATTTTTCCTGTGCCATTACAGACGTGGCAATGACCGCATTGGTTAAGGTTAATGCCAGTTGTGGCAAAACCAACAAAATGGCGGCAGAGGTCCATTCAACAGACGTCGGCCACGCCAATTGAAATGGCGCTGTCACTGCTTGAATATCAAAGTTAGTGGCAAAATTAGTTTGTGTACTTGCCTGCCAAATCATCCCTGCTGCTATGACTAAGGGCATGGCAAGGTAGCGCAGCGGCAAAAATTTACTGATAAATAACAGTACAAATGCCCCCACGCCAATCAGCCAAAACTCACTCATCATCTTAGTGCCCATCCACATCAGTTGCAGACCTATGGCGAGTTGAATGCCCACACTCACAGCTTGGGATAACTGTTTTGCTAACCAAGTAATGGCGCCGCTAAAGGCCAGAATTAACAGGATAATACCCATTAACATGGCGCTTGCCTGCAACATGCCTGGGGTTAAGCCCTGAGCAATCACCAGTGCAGCGATGACTTTCATCGGTTGCACCGGAATCGGGCGGCGGTAAAACAGCGCGCTTAAGATAGCGAATAGCCCAAAGCCTAGGAAAATTCCTTTGGGTGAAAATTGATTGAGGGCAATCAGCCCCAACACCAAAGGCAAAAAAGTGCCTAAGTCGGCAAAGGCACCACTGGTTTCACCGAGTAAACGGTTGAATGAAAGATGGAATACTGTTTGGGATATTTTGCCCGAGGTCATACTGATTGCCGTAATTGAACACGCTATGACTACGCAAAATAAATGCCATAAAAATCAGATGATTTGGCGGATAGACAGAGTCAAACTACCGTGAAGCGTCACCCAGTGAGACAAACTGGGGCAAGGTAGAAGACTGGCTGAGTCTAAATGTCTGCGTTTGTGCCAGAGTGGCAACATCATAAAAAAGAGATCTTAGTGAAACACTAAGATCTCAAAGGGTATTGCAGGGAACGGGCTAGTTAAGGTTGTTTATGTTTCGGTCCTTGTTTATTCTTCATTGGGTCACCTTGATAACCTAGGGCTTGCCAATCGAGTCTTGAGCCTTTGTTATGGCAGTCGTTGCAATTTAAGGCCTGTGCTTTAGGTGACACCATATGGTTGATACGCCACCACATTTCTGTTTCAGCAAAGCCATATTCGCCACTGTATTTCAGGCCTTTTTCTACCATAGTCGGGTTGGCTTCCATTCCGAGTTTGGCAGCTAAGCCCCAATCGAAATCGCTCCAGTAACCGCCTTTGCCATAGACTTTAGCGGTCACAAAGACATTGAGTTTTTTGTCGTAAATTTGCTTACCAGTGTGAACTTTGAAGGGATAAATTTTAGCCTTAGCATCATTAATATCGCCTATGGGGTAGGTGAGTTTAGTGATGGCATTCGGGTCCATTTTATCGCCTGTCATGTACGCATTGGCTGTACCGTTGTACCAAGCATATTGAGGTTTCACCATTTTCTCCCAGACAAAGTTGCCTTTTTTCTTCTGGTAGGTGTGTTTGCCGTATTGGTCTACGGCTTCTGGTTTATCCTCACCTGCGGTTGACCAATCCCAACGCATTTTTGTGGGTTCACTCTTAGCAAAGTAGGGGATATGACAGGTTTGACAGGCAACCGTTGCCGTATGAGTGTTGAGCTTCTTATTGCTGTGCGGTGCGCTGTCGTGGCAGTTTTCACAACCAATATGATCTACACCACCGGGAGATACGCCCATCGCATTGCCCGATATCTGATGTTTTTCAGTGGTGTGGCAGTTCTGACATTGAAAGTCATTACCGTCGCTATCCATGTGCACATCAGTTGCTTTGTCTGGGTAAGACATGGAAGAGTCAAGATCGCCATGTTTCACCGCATCGCCACCACCGCCATAGAAGTGGCAACTGCCGCAGTTGTCGCGAACTGGCTTACCTACATTTTGGGCGATTTTAGCTAAGTCGAGTTTTGCCATTGGCTCGCCCGCGCCTGCAGGATCTTTTACATAAGTTCCAGTCGTATCGTGGCAGACAAGGCAATCAACTTTAGTTTTATCTTTAAAATCAAAATCGTTATCTTTCCAGCCGTAGCCCGCATGGCAGCTGGTACAGCGAGGTTCGTTGCCTGAAATTGAGGTGCAGAAGTTATTGATACTGTTCTTTTTGCCCCTAAGTACGGTTCTGTCGGGCAGCTTTTGTTCTAACTCCCAAGTCCAGTGGGAGGTTTTCATAACGTCTGTGGCTTGGTCTTCATGGCACACTAAACATTGTGCCGTGACTTGCGTACCCGTCGCAAAGGGGCCCTCGAGCACCTCTTTATGGGGATTAGCGGCATAGGTATTTAATGTCATACCCGCCAAGGCAATAAGTAAGAGTCTTCTCATTTTTTACTCCCACCCTCGGCTTGACCGAGGGCTGATAGCTGTTATTTATGACGGATTAGAAGTTAATTGTGAGTGAGGCGTTCATGTCGAAGGCGGTATCGACCACAGGCAACATGGAGTAAGCCGAACCTGCTAACACATCATCAATTTTTTGCGGAGCACCCACAGGTGTGCCGCTACCTGTGTATTCATAGTCGTAGTAAAGCCCGGCCAATTTGATAAACATTTTTGGATTGATATCAAAGATATAATAGGCTTCGGCCACATGACCACGGGTGGCAAGTTTGCTACCGATAGGGTCGTCTTGGGCTTGGGTGAAGGGTGTCCAATATTTAGAACCATAGTTATATTCCAGACCAAACTTGCCGTAGGGTGCAGGAATTTGTACGCCGACATAAATGCCGTAACCGTCTTTGGTATCACTATCGTCACTGGTTTTAGGCACCATGATGATCTCAGTACCAGTGCTATTTAACTCAGCCTCGAAGATAGCATCGGATAACATGCCACCAAACATACCTGCGTTGCCATTGGGCTCGGCGCGAGTCCAGCCGAGTGAGGCAAACCATTTAATATCGTTTGCTTCTTCCCGTGCAAAGCCAATCCCGCCTAGGTACATGTCACCCATCACACCGCTGGGTTGTACTCGGGTAACAAAGTTAAAATTGTCGAACTTTTGCATATCTTGGTACATGGTCGGAGCGAAAATGCCCGCCAGCTGAGTCGGGAAGGCCATAGTGCCTTTAAAGCCGTCATTCACATCTTTAGCGCCAAACAGGGTGAACTGGAGGAAGTTGGTGCCATCGTTGATGGCATCGATATTAAAACCACCGAGGTGGGTATCTTTAGTGACTATGTCACCAAACATTTCGCCATTGCCCCATTGGGATTCAAAGCCTTGGCCGTAACAAAAACGGACAACTTGCCCTTCAACCCCGGTGATTTCCCCTAGGTTATAACCTAGGGTGGCGCCATCGAAGTTGAAGTTAACTAAATGGCCTGAAGGCGTGCCGCCACGTAGCTCGTTTTCACGGTAGTGGCTTGGTGGGCCATAGGTTGAAGGGCGACGGCCAATGGAGAGATAAAACTCGGAGCCGTTGATTTTTTTCCAGTCAAAATAGGCGCGTTCGACCCGCAACCAGTCGCCACTGGTATTGCCGCTGCTGGTGCCATCCATAGTGAAAGATCGCCAAGAGTCAAACACTTGCACTCCTGTGGAGTCGCCCCAGTTTTTGAACATACTGAGACGGCCAGCAAAGCTGACGTTATCCCATACTTTTGCCTTAAGGTTGAGGCGCAGTCGAGTGGTGTAGTAGATGTCGTTATCTATGTCCTGCACGCTTTGGGGGGCGAGCACATAGGGCATCACGCCCTGCAACATGCCATTTTGGAAGGCGGCGGCAAGGTCTGGATTGGCTTGCATCATTTTGCCAAGAGGCGAATTTAGATCGTTGGGCATGCCAAAGGCGCCCGACATAGCTTTGGCGCCAAAGTCGTTGAAGTTAACCTTCATCGCAGGGCTCCAAACCACATCTTGGAAATGCAATGAATGGGCTTTAGTGCGGAAATCACCTGTAATTTCAAGTCGATCTAATGATGTGTGTCGCTCGGTTTTATCTACGCGATCATTAAGGTCATCCAATTGCTCGGTAATATCGGCAAGTTGCTGCTTGAGTTCGGTAATTTTTTGCGTTTCACTTTGCACATCGTTCGGTGCAGCAAGGGCTTGGCCCGACATAAACAAGGCATTAGCAACGAGTATTGAGATAAGGGTACGCATAAGGTTTCTCCCTGAGTTTTTCTGTTGGCGCTATCTCGCTAAGAAGCATTTCGCCAAATTTACCCAATAGGAGTCCCTGAGGTGTTTCCCCATTTTTCTCGCATTGGGTTTTTAAATTCTTTAAGTCAATGAGTTAGGTCGCAGTTGCAGGGCTGCTTTCTACCATTGCCTTAGGCCGTTAAATTGGCAGAGATCAGCCGCAGGTTTGTGGTTGGTCTGAGTCGGCGGCGTGGTCATACAAAAATTGCTGTATGTCCTTGAGGTCTTGTTCTGTGAAGCCGTTGAATACCTCTGGTTTGAGTTTGTGCTTATCTTTATCAAAGAAGCGATCCCATTGGCTCATTGTCTTGGTCATAGGGGTAAGTTCACCGCCTTCGCCACCTTGGCTATGGCAGGCTTTACATTCTTTTTTGTATAAATGTTTACCTTTCTTTGGGTTACCACCGTCTGCTGCGTAGGCATTGATACCTAAGCTGCCTATTACGGCCATTGCTATTGCTATCTTGGTTAATGTTTTCATCATCTCATTCCTTACTTTTGTGGCCATTTGTATAACTTTGTTGGCGAAGTGTTTTTATTGATTCCGCCTTGTGAACAAATTTATCAAAAACCACAGTGAGTAAATTTGAGGTGCATCACTTCCATTAAAAAAATCTAATTGATAAAAAATTCATTGATAAAAATCTAATTGACTGTATTTTGTCGCGGTTTACGCCATTTTTATTTCAGTAAAACCAATAGGTTGATTTTTTAGCTAAATTAGCCATGTCGATTTTACCTGTCGTGTTTGGTACTTAACACGCCAAAAGCGACTGTGATTTAGCTAACACTTTGTAAAATATGCATTAACTAAAGTAGCTATTTTAAAATTAGCGAGATGGTTGCGGGATGTGGCACTAAGCTATAAATGCTAGAGCATGATCTGACATTTTTTGTTTTTTGGCTTGGGTTGATGAGTGTTTCTGAGCCGTATTCGCCTAAACAGTCTAGGCGAATACGGACTCGGGACGGATTAAGGTTGTTGGCGTGTTGGCGCTAAAACGATTTCGCGTACGCACACATTTTGCGGTTGTTGCCATGCAAACAGTGCGGCAGCGGCGACGTTTTCAGGCGCGATAACGCCGCCCATTTCTTCTTTCCAGTCATGGTAACCGGCTTTAATGTCATCGCTGGTGGTATGACTTAGCAACTCAGTTTCTACTGCGCCGGGGGCGATAGTGATAAGGCGTACGTCATCCATGGCGACTTCTTCACGAATGTTTTCTGTTAAGGCGTGCACGGCAAATTTAGTGGCGCAGTAAGCTGCGTGGTTTGGAAAGGTTTTACGCCCCGCCACTGAGCTGATATTAATGATAGTGCCAGTTTTGCGAGCTTTCATGTCGGCTAATACCGCATGAATGCCATTAAGCACGCCCATCACATTGATATTGAGCATGCGGCTCCATTCGTTAGGATCTTGCACATCGATCTGACCCAGCAACATCACACCCGCGTTATTGATAAGACAGCCGACAGGGCCAAATTGTGCTTCTGCTTGAGTTATGGCGGTTTTAATGGCTGCAGTGTCGGTGACATCGACGCTGATAGAGAGGCTGTTAGGTAATTCAAGTGCTTGCATTGCTTCAACCCGGCGTGCCAGTAATAACAGTGGGTGGCCTGCGGCGCTAAAACTTTTGGCCATAGCGGCGCCAATACCCGATGAAGCGCCCGTGATGACAACCAGTGATTTAGTAACTTGATTCATTAGTATTTCCTATTAATTGAAGCCAATCTGAGCCGTAAACAAACTGTTGTTCGGCGTCTTTAAGTTGGCAATCAGTATAGGCTGGGGATTTTTAGCCGAAAAATACTTATTCCAGCTGGATATGATAGTCTCAGCCTATGACACTATTATCGAACTTTGTACTAATTCGCCGTTGTCGGAGAAGATAAAATGGTTGATTTACGTTTACTGCGTTTCTTTATCGCAATTTTTGAAGAGAACAATATCACCGCAGCGGCTAACCGTTGCTTTGTGAGCCAGCCTTCATTGTCAGCTGGCTTAAAGCAATTGGAAGAAGAGTTAGGCGGCCAGCTATTTGAGCGTAGTAAGAAAGGCGTTAAACCCTTAGATAGCGCCCATTATTTGTATCCTTTGGCGGTTAAATTAGTCGAGGAGGCGAGTAAATTGCCGGGTCTGTTTATGGCGAAGGCGAGCCGGCAAAAGCTACGTTTGGCTGTGATGCCAGATCTCAGTCAGCGGCGTTTGGCGGGATTTTTACAGCAGGTGAATCAAGCCATTGAGAAGCTAGATCTGGAGCTGGTGGATTACCAAAGCCCCGCAGATTGTCGTTTAACTATCGACAGTTTACGCCATGAAGATGAAGTGTTTTTCCCGCTATGGGAAGAAGATTATGTGCTGTGCGTCCCCAAGGAGCATGCCCTCGCCCAAGTCGATAGCCTACGCCCCGAGCAGCTAAATGGTTTTGACTTTATCGAGTGTCCACCCTGTGAAGCTCATCAGCAGACGATAGGTTTACTGGCGTGCAGCAATATGTCGCTCAATTTAGTCGCTAAGGCCGAATCTAAGTCTCTCGTGATGTCGCTGGTGTTGGCTGGATTTGGGGTGAGTTTTTTACCCGATGGTTTAATTGAGGATGAGCCTAGACTCAAGCAAGTAAAATTTGATGGTCCGAGAATGTTTCGTCGTATTGGTCTGTGTTACCCGTCCCATCAGACGATTGCGCCAACGCTGGCAGCCTTGTTACGGCATTTAGCCGCACGCGCGAATTAATTCCAAGTTAGTTTTGGGTTATCAGTATTCAGATCAGTGAGTCGCTAAGGGCGATTCAGTGAGATTAAGCGGAGGCTCGACGCCATAGGACTCAAATAGCCGAGTGATTTCACCTGAGGTGCGCATATCGTTGACTATCTGGTGAACTTGCTTGGCATATTGATGCAGCGGCGACATGAGCGGAATGCTGAAATAGCGACCGTTCTTGCTGATGTCGACGTATTCCATTTGCTTAAGCTGGGGATCGTTAGCAAAGAATTGCATTTCATGTTGTTCAGAGGTGATGGCTAAATCGATACGTCCAGCCTTCAACATATTGATTAACTGACCGTTATCATTAACAAAAGACACTTTTAGTTGGTTTTGATTGTCATTGAACTGCGGACAGTAAAAAGCGCCTCTGAGTGCGCCAATGATATAAGGCTTTAATTCATCGAAATTTTTGGCCTCAAGCTGTCGATTCGCAAGGGCAAAGTAATAGACGTAGCGCTTGTCGTAGCCCAGTAGCATAGGGTCCAGAAAATCGTTGCGCTCGGGTGTCATCGAATGGACGGGAATGAGGTCGACTTGTCCCGTTTCGGCGACTTTTATCGTGCGTGCCCAAGGCACATTACTCCAATTTACCTTGTGACCTAGACGGGCGATGACTTGATTGATGACAGCTGCACCAGGGCCTTTACACTCACCCTTTTCGATATAAATAACTGGATGCCTATCGCGGCAGTGTGCTTGCCAGACAATAGCAGAGGTTTCTGCTCTCGCTTGGGGCAGAAATAAGCATGAAATGACGATTATCAGTATCAGCCTCATTCATCTTGCCTATTAAAATGGTCAGTTTTAATTATCGGGCTGGACAGTTAATCCGACTAGGTTTTATGTTTAGTCATTTAGCCGTACAGGTTTAGTGAATACAATGATTGTAGTGCTTATAAATCCACTGTGCTTTTTAAGTAATTATAAATGCACTCTATTTTATCAGTAAAAGGTTTGGCTTATTTAATTTGGCCAAACCTTTTCTGGGACTCATTCGCTGCTGGGAAACTTACCTTTCTAACTCAAGATAGGGCATAAATTGGGTTTCAATGGCCTCAATTTGAGTTTCGGCGTAGGCAAGTTCGGATTCTGTTAAGCATGATTTTGCGCTGGTTTGATGGAGTCGTTGAGCGCTATTCATCCCGTATTTACCAAAATGACGTAGCAATAAACTAGACCAAATAAACACTTGTACTGGCTTGTTTAATCGCTCCGCGCTGTAAATATTGACCAGTTCCCGCATAGCAATTTCATTACCTAGCTCTGCCGATTTGATGTACCAAGTTTCTGCTGCCTGTAGAGCCTCTTGAGTGGGTTTTTCACCACTTAAAAATGATTCAGCCTTATAGGAATAAAAATATTGTTGTTGCTCAGCGGGGATTGGATACTGATGCAAGAAACTGTCACGCAGCCGCTCGGCCTCTCTTATCTCTAAGGTGCCTAGTTGCTGACTCAATCTGGCTAATTCTTTTAGATGATCGGCTCTATTGCTCATGGCCGCGAGCTGGTAATACATTAACGCTTTAATCGGTTGGCGACTCACGCCTAAACCTTGCTCATAAATCTTGCCTAGGCCTAGCAGTGCGTCTTCATTCCACTTAAGTGCGAATTCTTCAAAGTCAATTTTAGCCTGTTGGTAATCACTTTCATTTTGTGGCGCTTTCAGTAAAAGATGAGCAAATTCAATCTTAGCGAAGTCATTACCTCTAGCGACAGATTGGCTTAACCAATGGCGCGCCTTGTCATAGTCGACAGCAAAATCTTCACCGTAGAGGAAACGTTTACCAAGATAATACTGGCGGAAATCATCGTCTGCGGCGCGCTCGCTAAGTAATGCCTCTGCACGCGCTAAATCTTTAGGTCCACCTTGGCCTGCGGCAAGCATATGCCCTAGATCATCTTTTGCTAATTCATCACCAGCGGCGGCGGATTTTTCAAAGTATTCCCGTGCTTTGGAATAGTCCGAAGTAACGCGTCCATCATGCCAATAAAGCGCCCCTAGGTGGTAATCGGCATCTGGATGTTGTTGGGCTGCGGCTTTTTCAAACCAATTAATGGCTTGAGTCGCATCTGGATCGAGTAGAGGCTGCCTTTCATATAAAAGCCCAAGTTCATACTGAAACGTGGCATCGCCTGCTTCAGCATTGGGTTTGAGCTGAGCCTCCAGCATTTCTAGATCTTCCCGAGTTTGCGCCTCAGGCGAAAGCAAATTCGATAGCGTTAACAGTGATAAGTATTGGGCATCGAGTTCGGCCGCTTTTTTATACCAATCGTTAGATGCCTTGGGATCGGCAGGGATTTGTGGGAATCGGCCCGAATATAATTCGGCAAGGGTGATAGCCGCAACTGCCAGCCCTTTATCCACGGCTTGATGAATAAAATCTAAGCCAGCTTCCACTTGATCTTTATTAATCAGTGCGATGCCATGATGGAGTAGCGCATTGGGCTCTCCTGCGGCAAGCGCTTCGGCTTGCGCTTGTTTTTTTTGATATTTAGCGAAAAAAATAAACAGTACAACAAAAGCAATAATTATGAGTATCAACAACATAGTAATCCATCACTATCGATATTTGGGAGCATAGTAAACGTAAATTCGTACAAGAATGCAAGTTTACAATGTGAGCTAGGCTGACTGACTACGCCGGTCAACCCCAGGATCATTAGCGTTATTTATCTTGCAGATGGATCTCTCTGATGGGGCAGGCAATCTCTATTCCCGCCTGCTTAAGGGCGTTGTAGAGTGCTAAGTTCACCTTATATTTATGCTGAAAATAGCTTTGCGTGGGCACCCAATAGCGCACTCCCATTTCAATCCCGATAGCATTAAAACCATTGATGCCGACATTGGGTGCAGTCTCTTGATAAACATAGGGATTGTTACTCAATAATTCAGTGATCACACTAATGGCCCGTTCAGGATCTGTGTTGTAACTGAGATTGAACTGGGTTTCGACCAGTTTATTGCTAAAGGAATTATGCAGGATCTCACCGACGATATGCTTATTAGGAATGCTGATTTGCTCGCCTTCCTCATTGGTGAGTATGGTCATGCCTAAGTGGATACGTTTAACGACACCGCTTTCCCCTTTGATTTCGATAGTGTTTCCCACCACGAAAGGACGGGTGACGATAATGGTCACGCCGGCGGCATAGTTGGCTAACATGCCTTGCAAGGCTAAGCCAGCACCTAAGGAGGCGGCGCCAATGGCTGCCACCATAGGGGTGACGCTGATGCCAATTTTGCCGAGGGCGATAATCCCGACCATGATGATGATCAGAATGCGGATAAGGTTACTGACAAAATTGCTTAAGGTAATGTCAATATTGTGTTTTTCGAACTGCTTCGCGACTAAACGTGATGCCTTACTGGCGACCCACAACCCCAGTAAAAAGATCAGCAAAGCGCCGACCAATTGGAAGCTATAGGTGACTAGAAACTCTGTGATCAGCTGATAAACGCCTTGTAGTTGCTGCAATTCCTGATCGAGTCCAGGTGTTATCATTATGATATCCTTGTAATAAACTTAACTGTGCGATTATAGCGCAGAAATCCCATCAAATACTTATTCGCCATGCATGTGTGAAGCGTATCATGTAATCGCGGTTGGTTTAATGAGTCGATAGGGGGAGTCAGGTATGCTGTCCGCCTATCCAATAATGGAGTCGAGTGTTTATGAAAACGCTGTTGTTATGTCTGTCTTGTCTATTAACCCCCATGTGGGCGTATGCTGCGAGTTATGTTGCGGGCGATGCGATTAATCCTATTTCACTTCTCGATCAAAATGATCAAACGATAAGTGTGACAGATGAAACTCAAGTTTTACTCTTTAGCCGCAGCATGAAAGGCGGCGATGTGATTAAAGAAGCACTCACGCCTCTGAGTACGACTCAAATGCCTGCTAGGTTAGTTTATGTCGCGGATATCAGTGGCATGCCTTCTTTGATTGCTAAGTTTGTTGCTGTGCCACAAATGCAAGATTTACCCTTTGCGATTGGATTAGATAGGGAAGGTGAGATCAGTCGCTTATTACCCGATACCAAAGATATGGCCACTATGATATTGCTCAATCAGCGTAATATTTTAGATATCGCCTATTTTGATTCCAGTGAAGCCTTGGGCCAAGCACTCGCAAAACTGAATCAGCCGCAGTAACGATTCAATTTAACTGACCTATTTTAAAGCATCACATTAGCCTTCTTTCGTGGTGCGCTCGCCCGTCAAGCTTATCGCTTTGGGATGGAAATGTTGGCTTGAGCCAGTCTATCCATCTCCTTTGCGATAACGTCGTAAAAAATTCACTTTTTATTCTGCTAATGCACACAAATTTACCTTAGGGTTTGTGTGCATAATTATTTGTTTTATAGAGGCTTTTTTTGATGGTTTAGCCCCTTAAAACATTGTGGAATAAAAAGTTATAAATTCAGCATAAAAATTCGTTGCGTAAAGCGATAAAATATCGTTTACTGCGCACGTTTTTTAAGACATTACACTCACTTTTATCTACCTGACCCAAAGGAGACTCTGGCCCAATGAGCCAATTTCAATCTATTGATGTTGCTGACTATTATGACATGGACACATTCAAGCGTATTGAAGCGTTTGCCAAAGACAAAGCAACCCCGTTCGTAGTGATTGATACCAGTATCATAGCGAAACAATACGATGACATGGTTAATAGTTTTCCTTACGCCAACGTTTATTATGCAGTTAAGGCAAACCCCGCGGCCGAGATCTTATCTTTACTTAAAGATAAAGGGTCAAACTTTGATATTGCCTCGATTTATGAGCTAGATATGGTCATGAATGTCGGCGTGACAACCGACCGAGTCAGCTACGGCAATACCATTAAAAAGCGTCAAGATGTACGTGCATTTTATGAGCGCGGCGTGCGTATGTATGCATCCGACTCAGAAGCCGATCTGCGAATGATCGCTGAAGAAGCACCGGGATCGCGTATTTACGTGCGCATTTTGACCGAAGGTACAGACACGGCTGATTGGCCATTATCGCGTAAATTCGGCTGCCAAAACGAAATGGCCTATGAGCTATTAGTATTGGCGCAGGAATTGGGCTTAGAACCTTTTGGTATTTCTTTCCATGTGGGTTCTCAGCAACGTGATATCGGTGCTTGGGATTCTGCCATAGGTAAAGTGAAAAGCATTTTTGACCGTCTGCGTGATGAGCACAATATCACCCTGAAGATGATCAACATGGGCGGCGGTTTCCCTGCTAACTATATTGATAAAACCAATCAATTGGGTGTGTATGCCGAGCAGATCACTCACTTCCTGAAGGAAGATTTCGGTGACGATTTACCGCAAATTATTCTGGAGCCGGGCCGATCGTTGATTTCTAACGCGGGGATTTTAGTGTCTGAAGTGGTACTGATCAGCAAAAAATCCTACACAGCGTTAGAGCGTTGGGTGTTCACCGATGTGGGTAAATTCTCAGGCTTGATTGAAACGATGGACGAGGCGATTAAGTTCCCGATTTATACTGATCGTCAAGGCGAGCTGGATAAATGCGTGATTGCCGGCCCAACCTGCGACAGTGCCGATATCATGTATGAGCACTACAGCTATGGTTTACCGAATGACTTAGCCATTGGTGATCGCATGTATTGGTTAACCGCTGGCGCTTATACGACGACGTATTCGGCAGTGTGCTTTAACGGTTTCCCACCGCTGAAAGATTACTATCTGTAAGCGATTAAGTTGACATGAATAAGGGCGCTTAAGCGCCCTTGTTGTTCGCTAAAGAAGTTTGGAATTACTCGTGGGATTTGAGGATCTGATAAATCTCTTCTTTTAGGTGTAACTTTCTGCTTTTGAGTTCTTTCACTGTCGGGTTGAAATCACTGGCGACACGTTTTTCCAGTTGTTTGATTTCCTCGTCTAACTGATTATGCTCGTTAAACTTACGTTGAAAATGAGCATCTTGGGTTTTCAAGGTGGAAATTAATTCTCTGTACTCTGGAAACATCGGCATTCTCCTTGTCGTCATTTATTACACTTCTGGTTTCGTCTTAACCCTAACCTTTCACTCTGTAGTGAAACGTGATTTAGATCACCTTTCATCCCGCTTCAGATTAATACTAAATGATGATTTATTTTAATTTCTTATAAATCAGTTTATTAAACGATCTTTGCCGCTATCTATGGCATGTGATTAGGATCTGGTTCACACTTTGTTAGGCATAAATCAGACTGACATTCGCAGTGCGGGCAAATTTGCTATCTTGTGATCAGATGTGAGGGTGATTGGTAATTTGATTACGACTAAACAATTACTTCTTGCCGATAATTCTGTGATCAAGTTAACCTTCACCGCTTCGATACTAGGTTAAAGTCGATTTTATAAGAATTTAATTATCAAAAATGAAAGGGGTTTTCACAATGGCTGATGTATTTCATTTAGGTTTGACCAAAGCAATGCTCGATGGTGCAACTTTGGCAATCGTTCCAGGTGATCCAGAGCGCGTAAAACGTATTGCCGAACTAATGGACAATGCGACGTTTCTTGCTAGCCACCGCGAGTATACAAGCTATTTAGCGTATGCCGATGGTAAGCCAGTAGTCGTGTGTTCAACCGGTATCGGTGGCCCATCGACTTCTATCGCAGTAGAAGAACTTGCACAGTTAGGTGTGAATACCTTCCTGCGCGTTGGTACTACAGGTGCAATTCAACCCCATGTGAATGTGGGCGATGTGATTGTGACTCAAGCTTCAGTGCGTTTAGATGGCGCAAGCTTACACTTTGCACCTATGGAGTTCCCTGCGGTTGCAAACTTTGAATGTACCACTGCTATGGTTGCAGCGTGTCGCGATGCAGGCGTAGAGCCACACATTGGCGTAACGGCTTCTTCCGATACTTTCTACCCAGGCCAAGAGCGTTATGACACTGTCACTGGCCGTGTAACGCGTCGTTTCGCGGGTTCAATGAAAGAATGGCAAGATATGGGCGTACTGAACTATGAGATGGAATCTTCCACCTTATTCACTATGTGTGCCACTCAAGGCTGGCGTGCTGCCTGTGTTGCTGGTGTGATTGTAAACCGCACCCAACAAGAAATTCCTGATGAAGCAACAATGAAGAAAACCGAAGTCAGTGCGGTTTCTATCGTGGTTGCTGCAGCGAAAAAACTGTTAGCCTGATTTTTATTACGCTAAGCGACACTCCCCTGCAAAGTGAGTGAACAAACTAAAAAAGGTGCCAATGGCACCTTTTTTGTTACTTCAAAATAGTGTCGATACCGATTAGAAATGGTATTGGGCAATCACAGAGTAAGTGTCTTGATCGACGCCTTTCACACCGTATTTGTTGGTCCACAAATCGTATTCGATACCCACCAATAATTTATTGGCTTGATGATCCCCGAACAGACTCTTACCAAGATCGTATTTCAGCTGTGGGTTGAAGTGGAAGTTCTCCTCGTAGCCGTTATCGTCGGTGGCAAATACCCAGTCGATAAAGCCATCGAGCACTATGTTGGCTGAACCAACGGGAATGTCGATGCGAAATACTGGGGTGAACTGCCAGCCGTCACTGTTGTTACCTGTGCTCATGCCATTGCGGCGATAGGTATTAAAGTTCAGGTAAGTGAAATAAGGCACGGCGACATCAACGCCTAAACCGTAAAGCAGGCTGTGAACTGGGCCTTCACCTTCTTCATAGGTTAGCGCCAGAGACAAATCTGTTACTGGACCAAAGGCGATTTTCTCGCCGAGGATTTTACTGGCACTGAAGCGTGGCGAAATTTCACCATAGGTGGTGCTTTCCATGCCAGTGTCGTTACCTTTGAAATAGATAAAGTCTTGGAAGGCAAACCAATCACCGTATTTCCAGCCGCCCGCCGTTTCTAAGGTAATAGTGGCTTGTTTGTCTGATGGCGCTAAATCGTAGTCTTCGCCATAGAGGGCTGTTGCACTGAAATCCCACCATTGTACTAAGTCACCCGCAAATGCTTGAGGAGAAAGCATAAGTGCTAGGCATAGGCATGTTTTTTTCATTGTTATTTCCTGTTGTATAGGTGGAAGTTAATTCGCGTCTTACTCAATCCGCTCTCTGACCTATGGCATGGTTTGATAGGTAAGTTCAAACCTAGCGTGAGTGTACGTCAAAGGACTGGCACAAAAGTGGGGGCAATATATGCAAAAATTTACATTTATTCAAAGTTTTTATCGAATGTTGTTGTCAAAATCACATAATCATTATGGTGATAATCTGTTTTTAGCTAATTGATTTTAAATGGATTTTGCTATGGCTGAATGAGTTATTCCTTTGGTGTTGGCTATCTTTTTGAATTGATTATGCTTAATTTTAAAACAACCTAAGGGCTTTGCCGTGTGGATATGGGAGAATGAGGCCTAACACAGAAGTGATTGATTGCGCATTTTGCTTCGTAAATTTTGACATATTATGTCGCTTATCCGAAAAGCTGCTGTTATAGTTGCTGCAAGGACACTCTCATTTCAGGGGGAAATATGGAGTTTTCAAATCCGATTTTAGTGTGGGCAGTGGTGGGGCTAGTATTTATGCTCGCCGAAATAGTGGTTCCCGGTGGCATCATAGTGTTGCTGGGCGCGGCTTGTTTAGTCGTGGCTGGCGCGTTAGGCATAGGACTCGTCGAAGGCGTAGTGCAGAGCATGACCCTGTGGTTTATCTCGGCCATTGTGTTGTTATTGACCTTCAGACAAGTGACTCAAAGGCTCGTTGGTGGTGATTCCCATGTGGATAACACGGATGAAGCAATCGATCTATACAATCAAATTGTTCGCGTAAAGCAGACCATAGGTCCTGGACAAACACCTGGGCGGGTGGAATTTCAGGGGAGTGAATGGCCAGCGCTGGGCGATGGCACCACTATCGCTGCGGGGACCGAAGTCAGAATTATTTGTCGTGAAAATATCGCTCTAGTCGTTGAGCCTATTTCAATAGAAGCTTCCAAAAACTAAAGGATGGAATCTATGTTTGTATTTACCTTAGTCATTTTATTTATCTTTTTTATTCTCTATAAGTTGATGCTTATCGTGCCGATGCGTGAAGTGCATGTTATTGAGCGTCTGGGGAAATTCCGTGCAGTATTAAACCCAGGATTTCATTTTTTGATCCCTTTCTTCGACCGCGTCTCCTACCGTCACGATACCCGTGAGCAAGTATTAGATGTGCCGCCACAGAGTTGTATCTCTAAAGATAACACTCAACTGGAAGTGGACGGTTTAGTCTACTTAAAAGTGATGGATGGCAAATTAGCGAGTTATGGCATTGAAAACTATCGTAAAGCGGCGGTGAATTTAGCCCAAACCACAATGCGTTCTGAGATAGGTAAGCTGAGTTTAAGTGAGACCTTCTCCGAGCGTGATAGCTTGAATGAATCCATAGTGCGGGAAATCGATAAGGCGTCAGAACCTTGGGGGATCAAAGTATTGCGCTATGAAATTCGCAATATTACGCCTTCGCGCCATGTGATCCACACCCTTGAGAAGCAGATGGAAGCCGAGCGTCGCAAACGCGCCGAAATCACGTTGGCCAATGCGGAAAAAGCGGCGATGATCAATATGTCTGAAGGTGAGCGCCAAGAGGCGATTAACCTGTCAGAAGGTCAAAAACAGAAACGGATTAATGAAGCCAAAGGTACAGGTCAAGAGATTGCTATCATAGCCAAAGCGAAATCCGAAGGTATGGCAATGATCTCGCAGGCGTTAGCGGTCAATGGCGGCACAGATGCGATGAATATGTTATTGAAAGAACAGTTTATCGCTCAAGTTGGCAAGATCCTCAATGATGCACAGGTCTCTGTTGTCCCCGCTGAAATGGCGAAACTCGAAGGTTTCTTCGAAGGCATGGAGCAAGTCACTCAGACTGTGAGTGGCCAAAATAATAGTGGCAAAGGAGCGCGATAATGAATCTTCCATTAGATACAGATTTGATAGTGATGGCAATTTGGGGACTTATCTTTGCCATTTTCGTGATTAAGCTTTTCCAATCGATTCGACTCGTTCCCACTAAGTCGGCTTATATTGTGGAGCGTTTAGGTAAGTACCACAGCACCTTAGATGCGGGTTTCCATACCTTGATCCCCTTCGTGGATAAAGTCGCTTTCATTCATGATTTGAAAGAAGAGACCATCGACGTACCGCCGCAGGAATGTTTTTCGAGCGACGAAGTT
Organism: Shewanella vaxholmensis; assembly: GCF_031932135.1. Lineage (NCBI taxonomy): Bacteria > Pseudomonadati > Pseudomonadota > Gammaproteobacteria > Alteromonadales > Shewanellaceae > Shewanella > Shewanella vaxholmensis. The sequence continues at coordinate 54,614 of NZ_JAUOEV010000016.1, read as the reverse complement.
AACGTTGAAGTGGATGGGGTGATTTATATCTCTGTGACCGACCCAGTCAAAGCCAGTTACGGTATTACCGATTATCGCTACGCGGCTATTCAGTTGGCGCAAACCACCACGCGCTCTGTCATAGGAACGTTGGACCTAGACCGTACCTTTGAAGAGCGTGATGTGATTTCTGCCAAGGTAGTGCAGGTATTAGATCAAGCGGGTGCCATGTGGGGCATACGTGTGCATCGTTATGAGATTAAAAATATCACGCCGCCTGAAACGGTTAAAAATGCCATGGAAATGCAAGTGAATGCTGAGCGTGAGCGCCGCGCATTATTGGCTAAGAGTGAAGGCGACAAACAGAGCAAGATTAATCGTTCAGAAGGCGTTAAAGCTGAGACGGTAAACCGCTCTGAAGGTGAGATGCAGCGCCGGATTAACGAAGCCGAAGGTAAGGCTGAAGAAATTTTAACCATTTCCCGCGCGACGGCGGAATCGATTGAGCGTCTCGCCTCTGTGATTGTCGCGCCGGGTGGTCACAATGCCCTGCGGATGCAACTCGGTGAACAGTACTTTAAACAGCTCGATGGCTTAAGCCAGAAGAATAGCCGAGTGGTATTGCCGGGTAATATGGTGGATTTCGATTACTGGATGAATAGCATAGGCTTAACGGAAGAAAAACCGAGCTAAGTCCCTGGTTAACATCTGAAAATAGCTAGTTTATTAAGGTCAAATACTCAGGTATTTGGCCTTATTTTTTGGCGGTAATTGGATGATGTGTGTCGTGGCGGTTTATATAACGGTATGTGTTGTGAGTTATGGGGAGATCATGCAGCTTCTGTTGAGTGAACCGCGAGAAGCTGCAGTTGGGCATAGATAAATTTTTCATTGAATGGAAGGCTAATAAGCTAGGCGTTCATGAATTTGGGAATGGGCGTGGGTTTCAATGAGCTTGGCAATTTGGTTTTGCTCTAATTGCTGAAGCGCAGAAATTTCGTCATAAATCTTGTCTTGAACATCCAGCGGCATGCGAACATGCTCCATAAACATTCTAATTCCTAGCATGTCACCACTTTTGAAAAGTTGGCTGAATTCGGTGGCTTCTATCTCGATTAATGCATTCATAATACTTCACCCTAAGGTTGGATTTGACACAGATACAACAGTCTTGCTGTTACTTAAGAGATACGCCTAAGTTTGATCTAGGTCAATTAAACTGCATATTAATCTTTATTAATAAAGGGTTTTGTTGTTTATAAATAATCAGTTATAGATTTAGCAAAACAGTACTTTAAAAAATAGGGTTGTTTAAAACTGGGCGTGTCTAGATGAGCTTGGAGCGAATGCAGGGTTATGCGGCAAGCTAAAGCGTAGCGGATAAAAAAATAGCGACGAGCGATAAACGCTGGCCGCTATTTTTGTGATTAGGTATTTAAAAAACGCCTAGAAAGGGTGAAACCTTATTTAGGGATAGCCAGAATCTGACAACCATTAATCCCTGCATTTTGCAGCGTGTGACGCTTACGTTCGGCATCACGCTTACGTTCATAAGGACCTAAAGCGACTTTGTACCACACGCCAGTCGTACCTTCGACTTGTCTTACTTGCGCTTCTAAACCTTGGAAAGCGATGACAGCTTTCATCTCATTCGCCTGTGATTCTTGGCGGAAAGAAGCACATTGCAATTGATATTGCATTGGCGCTCGTGTTGCAACCACATCGGGAATATCGACCTCAACATGCTTGTTTTCAAGCTCATTGAGATAGGTCCATTCTTCCTTTGGTTGAGGCGGCAGAGCGTTAGGGTCCTTCTTCGGCGGCGCAACAGGCTCTGCTGCTTCCTCTTTCTCCACAGGAATAACGACGGCTTTACGCTCGGGTTCTTTCACTTTAGGAGTGAGCACCACATTTTCTTGCGGCTTCACTCGAGTTTCAGTTTTCTTGGCCGGAGTTGGCTGCGGCTTTTCTTCTTGTGGCGCATTATCTTTAATGCTCCATAGAAAATAGACGAAACAACCCACAGCGAGTATGACAAAGCCTATCAGCGTCAGCGGCAGCTTCTTACGCGGCGCTGATTTAGATTGTGAAGGCTTTGCTCGGGTTGGACGAGTCGCGCGGACTGGGCGCGGTTTAGCGCCCGACTGCGGCCTTCTATTGGCATAATCGCGATTACTCATGGCTTACATCCGCTCTAAGGTTTCGATACCGAGTAGATTTAGGCCTTTTTGTAACGTACGAGCCGTCAATTGTGCGAGTAATAAACGGCTATTCTTTTGCGCGTCGTTATCGGCGGCAAGTACGGGGCAGGCTTCGTAGAAGCTTGAGAAAGCACCCGCTAATTCATACAGGTAAGCGCACAATACGTGCGGTTGACCTTTATCGACTACGCGACTGAGGATCTCACCGAACTGTGCTAATTTGTTACCGAGATCTTTCTCTTTTTCATGCTCAAGCACGATTTTCGCTTGGCTCAAATCCAGATCAGTTACACGCTTGAAGATGCCCGCAACACGGGTGTAAGCGTACAGCAGGTAAGGCGCGGTATTGCCTTCGAAGCTGAGCATTTGTTCAAAGCTGAAAATGTAATCGCTGGTACGGTTTTTCGACAAATCAGCATATTTAACGGCACTGATCCCAACGACACGGGCGATTTCAGCCAGCGTGTTCTCATCCATATCTGGATTTTTGCTGCGAACGAGTTCTAGTGCGCGCACGTTTGCTTCTTCTAACAGGTCGACTAACTTAACGACGCCGCCGCTACGGGTTTTGAATGGACGGCCATCTTCGCCGTTCATAGTGCCAAAACCTAAGTGCTCCAATGACATATCTTCACGGACAAACTTAGCCAGCTTGGCTAGGCTAAAGACTTGTTGGAAATGCAGTGCCTGACGTAGGTCAACAAAATACAGGACGCGATCGGCTTTTAACACGTTCGAGCGGTAGCGCATTGCCGCCAGATCTGAGGTGGCATACAAGTAGCCGCCATCGGCTTTTTGGATGATAACAGGCAGTGGCTCACCTTCTTTATTGCGGAAGGCTTCTTGAAACACTACTTTGGCACCGTTGCTTTCGGTTAATAAGCCTTGGGCATCTAAATCTTTAACCACTTGCTCGAGATCGGCGTTATAGGCACTTTCACCGTGCACGTCGGCGCGGGTCAGGCTCACACCTAAACGGGCGTAGACTTCATGGCAGTGACTCAACGAAATGTCGTTAAATTCGCGCCACAGTTTGTTGCAGTATTCGTCGCCAGATTGCAGTTCAACCACTAATTGGCGAGCGCGGGTCGCGAATTCTGCTGATTCGTCGAAACGCAGTTTAGCAGCGCGGTAAAAGTTTTCTAAATCAGACAGTTCAAGTTGAGCTTCTTCGCCATTTTTGGCGCGTAGCTCTTCCATATAGGCCAGCAACATACCAAATTGTGTGCCCCAGTCGCCCACATGGTTTTGACGGATAACCTTATGGCCCAAAAACTCCAGCGCACGTACCACACTGTCGCCAATGATGGTTGAACGTAGGTGACCTACGTGCATTTCTTTGGCGAGGTTGGGCGAAGAGTAATCGACAACAACGGTTTGCGGTGTCGGTAATTTAATACCTAAATGCTCATCGTTGACGGCATTTTGTAGTTGATCCGCTAAGGCGCTGTCGTTGATGAAAAAGTTGATAAAGCCTGGGCCTGCAATTTCAACCTTAGCCACAAAAGCCGAAGCCGGTAAGGTATCGATGATCAGTTGGGCTAATTCGCGTGGATTCTTGCCCGCGACCTTGGTTAGCATCATGGCTAAGTTGGTTGCCAAGTCGCCATGGCTCTTATCCTTGGTTCGATCTACCTGAATGCGCGCTTCAAAGTCAGCAGGCACAATACCTTGTTGTTTAAAGGATTCTAGAGTTTGTTCAAGTAATGATTGGATATGTGATTTCATGGGTTCTAATCGGCACTAACTTTAAGAGTGAATACAGGGAATAACCGCATATTTTAGCCGCTTGTGGTTAACAATTGCTATCTTCCCGATGATTTTTTATCAAATGGCGCTTAAATACTTATCAAATACTCGACTCAGAGGAGATCCTGCGGATCTCTGTCTAAGCTCCATCGGCAGCGTTTAGCTTCGAGCAGTTGTTCTACAAGCGGATGAATACGTTCAAACTCTTGCTGCAGACGGTTGCGGTTTTTAGCTTGGAATAGCAGTTGGCGACGGAACTTGCCGGCTTTTTTATCTAAGGGCGCTGGCATAGGACCAATTACCTCAAATTCTTTATCTTGCGGCAAGAGCGCGGCGAAGGCGTTGAGAAAGTTATCGGCATCACTGGCTAAATGCGCTTCGGCGCGTACCAACACCATGTGCCATGCTGGCGGCAGCAGTGCCTGTTGGCGCTCTTTTAACTGGCTACGGGCAAACTCGCCATAACCGCGGTGCAGCAAATCCCGCAAAATAGGATTGTCACTCTGGTGAGTTTGCAATAATACCGTGCCGGGTTTACTGGCACGGCCCGCACGCCCTGCGACTTGGGTATAGAGCTGCCCAAAACGCTCGGGCGCGCGAAAGTCGGCGCTAAATAAGGCGCCATCGACATCGAGTAGCCCAACCAGCGTCACATCAGGAAAGTGATGACCTTTAGCCAGCATTTGCGTGCCGACGAGGATTTTATATTCGCCCTTATGAATTGCGTTTAAGTGGGTTTCTAATGAGCCTTTTAGGCGAGTGGTATCGCGGTCGATGCGCACCACTGGATGTTTCGGAAACTCCTGTTGCAGCGCTTCGGCGAGTTGTTCTGTGCCTATACCTTGGCCCATCAGCATAGTGCTGCCGCATTTGTGGCATTGCTTAGGGATGGCATATTGATTGCCACAATGGTGGCAGCAAATTTCACCAAGGGATTGATGTACAGTAAAAAACGCGTCGCAGCGGTCGCACTCGTGTAAGTGCCCACACTCGTGGCAAAGCAGGGCGGGTGCAAAGCCGCGGCGATTGAGAAACAGCAACACTTGGTTGCCTGCATCTAAATGCAGGCGGATTTCGTTCAGTAACGGCACTGACATACCGGCTTTCAGCGGCATATTTTTAATGTCGATAATGCCTTGGCGCACTTTTTTAGCCGCACCTGCGCGTTCACCCAATTGTAAATGATGGTAACGGCCGCTTAAGGCATTTTGTAGACTTTCGAGTGAGGGCGTCGCTGTGCCCAAAATCACCGGAATCGCTTCTAAATGGCCACGCATGACTGCCAAGTCGCGGGCATGATAACCAACGCCTTCCTGTTGTTTGAAACTACTGTCGTGTTCTTCATCGAGTATGATGATGCCGGGATACGCCATAGGTGTGAACAAGGCTGAGCGGGTGCCGATAATGATGGCGGCCTGACCGCAGCGGGCTTGGCGCCAAGCTTCGAGTCTCTGATTGTCGGTTAACCCTGAATGCAAAATGGCGACATTGACTTTGAAACGGCGCTTAAAGCGATTGATAGTTTGGGGCGTTAAACCGATTTCAGGCACTAAAATTAATGCTTGCTTGCCTTGCTTAAGGACTTCTTCGAGCACCGCCAAATAGACTTCCGTCTTACCCGAACCGGTAATGCCTTCTAATAAAGTACAGTGATATCCTTGTTGCAGATTTAAAGTGGCAACGGCGACGGCTTGTTCTTTATTGAGTTTATGTGGCGTTTCGTCCATTTCGAGTGTGGTGCGCCAGTCGAGGTTAAGCTCGGCGACTTTCTCATGACGTGCTACCCAGCCTTTATCTTCTAGGGCTTTAAGCGCCGCCTTACTGATGTCTAAGCTGATAACCTCTTCTTGGGTTAAGCTGGCGGTTTTGAGTAACTCGAGTAGTTTTTTCTGTGCGGGTGCGCGTTTAACTGCTTCGGGCGCAATATTTTGGCCTATTTCAGTTAATTGCCAGAATTGAATCTTTTGTGGCGCGGCATTGAGCCCTTTGCGAAGGGCGACTGGTAAGGCTTGGGTTAGCATCTGCCCTTGGCTGCAAAAATAGTATCTCGCGGCCCAAAGCGTTAATTTATAAAGTGATTCAGGCAGCAAAGGTTTATCGTCGATAAACTCAAGCACAGACTTAATCTGTTTAGGCGCTAAGCTGCAAGACTCAGTGATACCTGTGACTAATCCGATTAATTGTTGACGACCGAAGGGGACTTTAACGCGCACGCCTATCTGCGGTGTACTAGGATAAGTTTCGGGTACGCGGTAGCTAAAGGTTTGCCGCATAGGCACAGGTAACGCAACTTCGACAAACAATGACATATGCAGGCAAGTCTTAGGCAAGAATGTGGTTTAGTGTACTCAGCGCGGCTGGCTAGGGCTAGCCCTAATGATGGTTTACCAAGGATAGTTGAGAGTAAATAAATGGCTAATATAGTGAAATCATTAGGTCTACTCGCGTTAGTGTGTAGCGCACCGAGCATGGCACAAGTCTCCCATGTGAGCGTTAACAGCCGCATGTTTGAGTTAGGTGGTTATCCAAAACTCAGGGTGAATGTGATTGCGGACAATCAAGACATGTCGCGCTTAGAGTTTGTGGTGCAGCAAGCTGGCGGCGAAGAAAAGTTAATGGTTGAGGAGCTTAATCGCTTTTTAGTTTTGCTCACAGGTGTTGAAGATGTAAAGGATGACAAAGCTAAACTCTTAGTGAGGGAGTATCGACTCGACCGATGGTACGAGGTCAAAAGTATCAATCTATTTGGCGAGGCTAAGCCAACATCGGCTGCGCTATCTATGAGCGCGGCATCGGGCAGTAAAAATACGACGACAGCGCTGGTGCAAAAGCGTGCGGATAAAGTGAATGTTCAGCCTGTAAAAGTGGCCGCAGAATCCACATCAGCGGTGGGTGCTAAGACCGCGACGGTTATTACGGCTGCAAATATTCATATAGATACTCATGTAAATACTCATGTAAATACTAAGCCCACAGTGCCAGCGGCTGAAGTTGTGACTGGCTTTAAATTTCCTGAAGCAGCGGATGAGCAAAATACCCAGGTTGCCGAGGTAAAGGCTGCCGCCAAAAACTCTGAACCTGTTGCCGTTAAAGCAACGTCTGCTGAAACTATGATGCCTGAGCCTGTTATGTCTGAAGTCGTAGTCACTGAAGCAGTTAAGACAACAAATAGCGAACTCAAAGTGAATGCCGCTGAAACGTCCCCAACCGCTTCGCAGACACCTGAACATTGTCAGTTAACTTATCTTGCAGGTGAGACCTTGTGGCGAATCGCCAATCGCTATGCCAACGATTGGGACGTGAGTGTCTATGGCGCTATGCTGGCGATCTATGAGGCGAATCCTGCGGCGTTCTCAAAAAATAAAATCAACGCACTCAAGAGTAATGCGGCTCTGTCCTGTCCTTCGAAAATGATTTTGGCACAGCATGCTAACGCCAAAGAGGCTCAGGCGATGTTTGAAGCTAAAGAGGCGGGAGAATGAAGCGGCGAACTAAAGTCAAAATAGACGCAGATTAACCGCCAAACGCTCAGATAATCTACTTGTATCCCTTGTGGGTATGCTGTACCATTCTGCGCCCTAAACATATTGTTATTAACATGCATGTGGTGTCCGACTACGGGTTGGAAGAGCGACATGGCCTTACACTTTTGAGGTAACCCCAATGAAACCAGGTATCCACCCAACATACGCTATCATCACTGCAAACTGTACTTGTGGTAACGTTATCAAAGTAAACTCTACTGCTGGTAAAGATCTGCATTTAGACGTATGTGGTGCTTGTCACCCATTCTACACTGGTACACAAAAAGTTGTTGATACTGGCGGTCGTATCGACAAATTCAACAAGCGCTTCGCAGTGCTTGCAAAGAAATAATTGCGATTGCAATGTTTCTAGAAAAGGCGCCTATGGCGCCTTTTTGCTTTCTGTCATTTGCTGAACTGCTTTATTTACGCCTATCTTAATACTTATGTTAAATCCCCCATCTGGTACGACTTCACTCAATTAATCGTCAACTTACTGAGTATTGCGAGTTCAAGTATGTAATTCGACTTATTTATAGCAATTATCTATAAGATAAATATGCTAGCCGTTATATATTGTAATTTAACCAACATTTTTGAGATTAACTCGCTACAACTAGCGCTATAACTACAAAATATATGTTTGTTTCCTACAAAATATATTAAGAAATGCAGCTTTATTATAGGAGATAAGTTTATAAAACTAAGCTTAGAGGTGATATTTGCAGGCTAAAGTGAAATTTCTGAATCTCTTATTTAAAAATCCCCCTTATTGGCGTATCTTACCCCGACCAGCCAGACTATTAACATCACCCTTTGGTGAGACTAGATGTGTGTTGGTAGGCCTTACTCTCATAAATTATAAATGTCGCATTTCAGGATTTTAAAATGTCAGATATTCGTCAACAAGCACTCGATTATCATGAATTTCCAATACCAGGCAAAACCGCAGTTTGCCTTACCAAACCTGCCGAAACGAGTCACGATCTCGCTCTAGCTTATAGCCCTGGAGTGGCTGAGCCTGTGCGTGAAATCGCGGCTAATCCTGACAATGCGTATCGTTATACCAATAAAGGTAATACGGTTGCCGTGATTACCAATGGTACGGCGATCTTAGGTTTAGGCAATTTAGGCCCCTTGGCTTCTAAACCTGTGATGGAAGGCAAAGCATTATTATTCAAGCATTTTGCAAATATCGATTCGACAGATATTGAGATCACCCACAATACGCCTGAAGAATTTATCAATACAGTTGCTGCGATTGCTGACACTTTTGGTGGTATCAATCTTGAAGATATTAAAGCGCCAGAATGCTTTGTTATCGAACGTGAATTGATTGCCCGTTGTAAAGTGCCAGTATTCCATGACGATCAACACGGCACCGCAATTGTGACCGCGGCGGGTATGATTAACGCGCTGGAAATTCAAGGCAAGTTGATCAGCGACGCAACGTTTGTGTGTATGGGCGCAGGTGCGGCAGCCATTGCTTGTATGACTATGCTGGTCAAGTGTGGTGCGAATCGCGCTAACATTTATATGTTAGACACTAAAGGTGTGATTCATTCTGGCCGTACGGATCTTAATGAATATAAAGCGCTATTTGCGAATGATACAGACAAACGCACGCTTCTTGATGTTATTAAAGGCGCAGACGTGTTTTTAGGTCTATCTGGTCCTGACGTGATAGGTGCAGAAGAAGTTGCGTTGATGGCCGATAAGCCAGTAATTTTTGCCTGTTCTAACCCAGATCCTGAAATCAAACCGGCACTGGCTCACGCAACGCGCAGCGATTTGATCATGGGTACCGGTCGCAGCGATTATCCAAACCAAGTGAATAACGTATTGTGTTTCCCGTTTATTTTCCGTGGCGCCTTGGATGTACGTGCGTCATGCATTAACGATGAGATGAAAATCGCCGCGGTTCATGCCATTGCTGCACTGGCAAAAGAGCCTGTGCCTGCGAGTGTGTTGAAGGCTTATCCTAATGTGAGTTCACTGAGTTTTGGCCCTGAATACGTGCTGCCAAAACCGATGGACCCACGTTTATTGTCTAATGTTGCCCGTGCGGTTGCTCAGGCGGCTATCGACTCTGGTGTTGCTGCGATTCCTACTTTACCTCAATACGCCGACTAGGCTAAAAGTGGTAAAAACATCGAAAAGAGGCTAATTAGCCTCTTTTTTGTTTTTAAGTGGACATTAAAGTCACAGCGTCTTGGTTGCCTTTTAGGTTATGCTACTGAATAATCAACGGACAACTTTGTTGTACTCCTGTTAAAATCGCACAAATAATTATAATAATCCTGCAGGATAGCGGATAGATGAAATTCACCCGAATGTTAACTACAAAATTAACCAGCTTTTGGTTAATGTCATTAGCCGCTATCGCCTTCGTATTTTTGCTGAGCGCTATGATGAGTTTCGTGCAGCTGACCTATAAATTTCAGCAGCAGAAAGTCGCCGAACTCGAAACTATGTTAGTGGACCAATATCAACACCAACCCGATTGGGATTTGGAAGCTTGGCTGCCGCCCATGCTGCTCGCCTACAATGCTGTTGATTTTCGGCTGACCTTGAAAGATGAAGTGATCTTTGCCTATGAAGGCAATCTCACTACGCAAAATGCCATGGTGTATGACCATGTGTTAGATCCAAAATCTGGTCTGCGTATGCAGCTGACCTTGACCCAACCCTTCGAGCATTACACTTTTAGTTGGTATGAAATCCTCATCCTGTTGGTCGGTGTGTTAGCTGTGGCAGCCTTAGTGCGTTTTGGCTATTTATGGTTTTCCCAGCAATTGGATGGCATTGAAGAATTAGCCTTACGCAGTCGATTGATTCTGCAAGGTAAGCACGAGCAAGCACTCGCGACTCCCGGAAATGGCAAGCCAAGGCTGATTAACCGCGCTTTGACCAAGTTGTTAGAAGAATTACAAGACGCACAAAAAGAGCGCGGTCGTTTTGACAAGTTCATTCGTTCTAATACCTTTCTCGATGCGGAAACGCGCATTGGTAATCGACTTTTCTTAAATAACCGTCTCGACGCCCTTAGTCATAATCAGGCTATGCTCGCCCATGGGGTGATTTATTTATTAGAGATGGATGATCTGGATTTACTGCAGCAATCCCAAGGTGAAGCGGTAACCAAAGAGTTATTAAACTCGACTGTTAACGCGATAAGCCAATTACTGCAAACCCAAGCCAACAGTATTTTTGCCCGTCGTTCCCACAATCAATTTGCCATAGTTGTGCCGCAAATCTCGTTAATCGAAGCCGACCAATTCGCCAGTAAGTTACTTAAGATATGTTTGAGCCAGCCGTTACCCGAAGTCGACAATAGCGATAACTTTTTCCACCTCGGATGCGCTTATTTTACCGCAGGCGACAATGCGGCGCAGTTAATTGAAGAAGCCGATATGGCTTTGAGGGCGGCACAATTACAGGGCAATAGTAATTGGTTTATGTACGACAAAGGCGCGATTGATGAAGAGTTTGCTAAAGGCTCGGTGCGTTGGCGTAGCTTTTTAGAAAATGCGTTAGTGCAAAGGCGATTCTTCCCCTTTAGCCAGCCGATAATCGACTCTGATGGTAATGAGCACCATAAAGAGATATTTACTCGGGCGCGGGATAATCAAGGCGCGCTAATTCGTGCCACACTGTTTATTCCAATGGCGAATAAATGTGGTTTAATGCCGCAAGTCGAACGGCAAATTATTGAGCGGGTATTATTGTTACTGTCGAATGAATTAGCGGGCGGCGTGTCGAATACTCAAACAAATAAGCAATCAGCGCCACAGATATACAGTATTAATCTGAGTTTGGATTCGCTAATGAGTCGAGCTTTTACCCAATGGCTAAAAACGACGCTGTTAGAATATCGTCATTTGACCACGCGATTGATTTTCGAAGTGTCGGAAGATATCGTTATTCAACATCAAGAAAAGTTGCAGCCTAAATTAGATATGATCCGTAAAATGGGCGCGAGATTATGCGTCGATCATGTGGGCCAGCAGGTCGTTGGCACTTACTATATTCGTGAATGTCATTTTGATTTAATTAAGCTACATAGATCGATTGTGCGGCATATTCATTTACGCCCAGAAAACCAATTATTCATCCGTAGCTTGATTGGCGGTTTGTATCGAACGGAAGTGCAAGTCTGTGCCGAAGGGGTTGAAGTCTTCGAAGAATGGCAGACACTGCAAATCCTCGGTGTTGGCGCAGCGCAGGGAATGTATTTCAGTGAACCCATAGAGGCTAAGTAAGGCAAGTGTGGTATTTGGGTGACTAATGTCGTCTTAGAGACAAATAGATCCTATTATTCACGTATTTATCTATAAAATACGAGTATTTGCAGCTAAACTATCCTGTGCCAAAATAATGACGTTTGCCGTTTAAATTAGGTATACAGCAGCTCATAGGGCAAGGAACACTGGAGAGTGGAGTAACAGGAAGTTTAAGCATAAGAGACTACTCACGCTTTTAAATTCAGTTGGTTACAGGCATCTTTATGGAAAAAAGTCTTATAGGTCGACTCGCCTTTTGGCAGAAAAGAACGGATCCGACTAGCCTTGGCGTTTATGTTTGTGCCGATAAATTATGGGTTTACGCACCTGCTCAAGGGGATAGTGCTGAGCAGTGGTTACCGTTTGAGCTTAAAGATGAACACTGGTCATCGGCGTTTGCTGCCGTCGCTAAATCCTTCCCTAATGCCCAGTTACAACTGATTTTGGCTTCAGGGCTTTATCAATTACTGCTGACCGATAAACCCAATGTCGATACTGTCGAATTATCCCAAGCCTTGCTGTGGTCAATTAAAGACATGGTGACGCTACCTGTGCCGCAAATCCATTTAGACTATTTCGAGTCACCCATTCCCAGTAATAAAATCAATGTGGTGGTGGTCGATAAAGCTAAACTCGTGAGTATGGTACAGGCCATTCATGAACAAAATTTACAACTTATCGGTATCAGTATCGAAGAGTTAGCCATGACCAACTTATTTGGTGATGACAACCAAGCACGTCTGGTGGTCAGCCATATTCCAGGGCAAGAGTTGTTATTGACTGTGGTTAAGCAAGGTCAGCTGTACATGCAGCGGCGTGTGCGAGGATTTACCCAGCTGGATAAGACCCAAGCCGATGAGTTAACTTATGGCATGGCAGACAATTTAAGCTTAGAAATTCAGCGCTCTATGGATTACTTTGAAAGCCAGTTAAGACAAGCTCCAGTATCTTCTATTGAGCTCCTTGCCGATGGCGCCGTGGATACTTTAGCTAAGCTAGTGTCGGCAAACTTTAATCAAGCTGTGAATGTTATCGATAAAAGCAGTGTTGGCGCGCGAATGGCGGGATTAGCCTTTGCCGAATTTTCCAGAGGTGCTGAGTGATTAAATACCGAGTCAATCTCTACACTCCTTCCTTACTTCCGCCTAAGCAAAGATTAACCTTTGCACGTTTGGGGACTTATGCTGCGGGATTTTTGGTCCTATTTGCGGCTTTAGGCGGTTATAGCTACTGGCAAGTCAGTGAGCTGCAACAGGCTCAGCAATTGGCTGCTCAGCAAAAGCTGCAATTCGATACCCAAAAACAGGCATTAGAAGCACAGATTGCCGCGCGTAAACCCGATGCCGATCTCGTTGCGCGAGTCGATTTAGCGGCACAACAGTTAGAGCTGAAGCAGTTACTCATGGGTGAATTGAGCCTTAGGGCCTCTCTAACCAGCCGAGGTTTTGCGCCTGTACTTAAAGATTTAGCGGTCGTGTCGGATGCGAGCGTGTGGCTCAGTCATATCGTCATTAATGAGCAAGATTTTATGTTCGAAGGTTTTGCCGATCATCCCCAAAGCATTCCGCAGTGGATTGGCAAACTTAAGACTACGCAGACTTTAAAGGGGCAAGCTTTCTCGTCGATGAGCATGGATCGCGGTGAAGATAAACCTTTGGCCTTTACCTTGAAGAGCGATAACAAGGAGGAGGCCGCGCAATGAAGCAAAAGTTAGCCCAACTAGGGCAACAGTTTGATGCGTTAAGTCGCCGTGAGCGAGTGCTGATCTCAGTCGCCATTCTGGCCGTGGTCGGTATGCTGAGTTATTTACCTTTAGAGTCCCTATGGAAAACCCATCTGGCGTTGTCACAACAGCTAAAAGCTTTAGAGCAAGAAAACGCGATTTCGGCCCAGCAGGTTGACTTGTATCAGCAACGTTTAGCCTTGGATCCCAATCAAGATTACCAACAGCGTTTAGTGTTGTTAGAGCAACAGAATCAAGCCTTAGATGCCCAGCTCAATGAGCAGATGGTGGATATGGTGCCGGCAGACTATATGCCAGAGCTACTGGGAAATTTACTGGGACAAGTCCAAGGGATTAAATTAATTAAGTTTATGTCGATTGCACCCATTCCTCTGTTGGCTGTGGGTGAAGAGAAGAAACTCAATCTGTATAGCCATGGTATTCGTATGAGCTTAGAGGGCGATTATTTCTCTGTGCTGCGCTTTGTGGAAGCCGTTGAGGCCATGCCTGATAAACTTTATTGGAAGCGTCTCGACTATAAAGTCGCAGAATATCCCCAAGCGACAGTAGAGATTGAACTTTATACCTTGAGCATTAATAAGGACTTTATCAGTGTCTCTAAATAAGTCTTATATTATCAGTGTGTTGTTATTGGTCAGCAGCCCTATAGCGTCTGCTGAATCACTGCGCGACCCTACCTTGCCTGGTAAAGGTTTTGCCGTGGTCGGTCATGCGAGCCAAGCGCAGGCTCAGGCAATGGTACTTAACAGCATAGTGAGTTCAGGCAACACGGCTTATGCTGTGATAAATAACAAAATATTGTCTGTTGGCGACAGCATTGAGGGGCAGAGTATCGTCAAGATCACCCCCACTTATGTGTCGCTGTCCGATGGACGGAAATTGACATTGTTTCAAGCAATAACAGAGAGATAGGGAATACACCTCAGATGAAAGCGATTAAATACTTTACACCTCTGCTCTCACTTTGCCTTGTGGCGTGTCAGACCACAAATAGGCCACAGCCGGAGGCGAGTAAGGCGGCACTAGCGGCCTCAATGGCGACGGCGACGGCATCAACGACGCCACCGCCTGCGACTATGCCGGATGCGGTTCAGCGGGAATTGAATTCGGGCGCTTTACTGTCAGGCTTAACCCCTGCGCTGGAAACTGAGCGTCGTTTCGATGTCTCTGCCCATGATGTGGATGCCAAAGTATTTTTTCCAAGCTTAGTCCAAGGTACGCCGCTGAGTGTTGCTGTGCATCCTGATGTGCAAGGTACGATTTCGTTATCCCTTAAAGGTGTAACCTTAAGCGAAGCGATTCAAGTGGTTGAAGATATCTACGGTTACGAAGTGAGCCGTGAAGGGCGTATTCTAAGAGTGTTCCCCGCTGGAATGCGTACTGAGACTTTCCCGCTGAATTATCTTTATATGGAGCGCGACGGCTTATCTGTGACCTCAGTGAGTTCTGGACGCATTTCCGATAGCAATAATTCCAATAGTAATTCGAACAATAACAACTCAAATAACAGTGGTTCGAGTAATAATAATTCCAACAGCAGTAACGGCAACAACTCCAGTAGTAATGGCAGCAGCGATAGCAGTAACGGAACATTTATTCGCTCGCGCACTAAGACTGATTTTTGGGGCGAGCTGAAAGAAACGCTGACGGCGATTATTGGTGACACTGGTAATGGGCGGCAAGTGGTGGTCACGCCGCAGGCGGGGTTAGTCACTATTCGTGCTTTCCCAAGTGAATTACGCCAAGTGCGTACTTTCTTGAATTCCGCCGAGAGTCACCTACAGCGCCAAGTGATCTTGGAGGCTAAGATCCTCGAAGTCACATTATCCGATGGCTATCAGCAGGGTATCCAATGGGACAATGTGCTGGGTCATGTCGGCAATACGAATGTGAATTTTGGGACTTCGAAAGGCCCTGGGTTAAGCGATAAAATCACCTCGGCGATTGGTGGCGTGACCTCGCTGAGTATTAAAGGCTCCGACTTTACGACCATGATCAATCTATTAGATACCCAAGGCGATGTGGATGTATTGTCTAGCCCAAGGGTGACTGCATCGAATAACCAAAAAGCGGTGATTAAAGTGGGTACCGATGAGTATTTTGTCACTGACGTTTCATCGACCACAGTAGCGGGCGCAACGCCTGTGACCACTCCACAAGTCGAGCTCACGCCGTTTTTCTCAGGCATTGCCTTAGATGTCACGCCGCAAATTGATAGTGACGGTAATGTGTTATTGCACGTGCATCCATCCGTTATCGATGTGAAAGAGCAGACTAAAGATATCAAAGTGAGTGATGCTTCGTTGGAGCTACCTTTAGCGCAGAGTGAAATTCGCGAGTCTGATACCGTTATCCGCGCCGCTTCCGGTGACGTGGTCATCATAGGTGGCTTGATGAAGAGCGAAAATACCGAAGTCGTCTCGCAAGTGCCTTTGTTGGGTGATATTCCTTTCCTCGGTGAATTGTTTAAAAACCGCAGCAAGCAAAAGAAGAAAACTGAGCTGATTATTCTGTTAAAACCTACGGTAGTTGGCGTCGATACCTGGAAAACTGAGCTACAACGTTCTAAGACCTTATTAGATCGTTGGTATCCGGAGACAAAGTAAGCTTCTATGTATCAGAAGCATTTTGGCCTAAGCCAAGCCCCATTTTCATTGACACCCAATACCGGATTTTTTTTCGGCCTATCGCCACACGTAGAAGCCTTGCAAGTGTTGCAAACTGCGCTACAAACGGGTGAAGGTTTTATCAAGGTGACAGGGGAGGTGGGGACAGGTAAAACTCTGATTTGCCGCAAGCTTATCAATGAATTACCCACTAAGTTCCATTGCGCCTATCTACCCAATCCTTACCTTACGCCTGCAGAGTTACGCTGGGCGGTGGCGAGTGAGTTAGGCCTTAAATACGCCAGCAATATCGACCAGCAGCAGCTCACTGGGCTTATCCAGCAGCAGCTTTTAGCGTTGAGCGCCCATGGTCACGCCATCGTATTAGTGCTCGATGAAGCGCAGGCATTGCCGGACGACAGTCTAGAAGCGTTGCGGTTATTCACTAATCTCGAAACCGAGACGCGTAAATTATTGCAGGTGGTGTTATTTGGGCAACCTGAGCTTGATGAAAGGCTTAAACGCCAAGAATTCAGGCAATTAAGACAACGTATTACTTTTAGCTACAACCTTCGCCCACTGACATGGGATGAAACCGATGCTTATATTCGCCACCGGCTAGCCATTGCAGGTCGTGCGGGCGAACCACTCTTTACATCACGGGAAACACGCCAGATAGCCTATGCGTCCCGAGGGATCCCCAGATTGATCAATATTCTTGCCCATAAAGCCTTGTTACTGAGTTTCGGCGAGGGCGCTACGCGTGTGCAAACCTCCCACGTTAAAGCGGCGATTCAAGACACTGAAGATGCGAGCGTGCGCCGATTATTGTCGTGGAAATGGCTGCCTTTTTTCACTCTGATAACTGTGGCTTTCGGTTTGGGATTACAACACGTTTTGAGGAGTGTTGTATGAGTGTGATCAACAAGATGTTGCAGGACCTCGACAAACGTCAGCAGGGGCACGAACTCAGCAATGTGGCTCAACCGCAGGTGCAATATTTAGCTCGCAGGCGTTCATCATCTCACTGGCTGCTGCTCTGTGGTTTGTCACTGCTACTCGGTGGCGGCACGGTTTATGGCTGGCAATTTTTCATGGCAGAGCCTGCAGAAGCGACAGCTTCATCTCAAGCGCAGGAACAAGATACTTTAACCGCCCAAACTGAGTCTGTGCGGATCGACAGTGTTGCCTCAGAAGAAGCTTCACCTAACGTCGATGCCGCTGCAGAACCCTTGAAGCTTGCGACGACACAGAAGATTGCGGCGGCGATGACAGCGAATAGTGAAGAGTTTGAACCAAGTGCCACCGAAGTGGCATCGAGTCAGGCACCAGAATTAGGAACCGCAAAAGAAGCTGAGCATGAGCAACAAGCTCAGTCTCAGTCGCAACCGCAACAAAAAACACAAGCAGACGTGAGCCTTGCACTCGCAGATGATCAGGTCGATACGGTAAGCGAGCCAAACCATTCGCAGCCAAGCCATTCACAGCCAGATAGTGCGACATCGAGTGTGCGTAGCGCCGAGGTCACTGTAGCCGTGCCCTCTGCATTAATGATGTCGGAGCGGGCCAGTGTTGCCGCCGATAATGAAGGTCACGCGAGCAATGAGCTTAACGTACAAGAAGTTAAAGCGGATGCAGGCACTAATCGACTCGCGCCCAAAGAACAAGGGCAAATGGCGATTACTGAGGTGAAGTTAACCCCAAAGCAGCTAGCAAAGAAGCGGTTTACACTTGCGAGTGAGGCTGAAAGGGATGGCAAGCTCAAAGATGCCATTAGTTATTATGAGCAAACCTTGGCGCTTGAACCCAGCATGCACGAAGCGCGCAAGCAATTAGCTGCGCTGCATTATGGTCAAGGTCAATTAGCCAAAGCCAGCGAAGTGTTGCAGCAAGGTATGCTGTTATTCCCGCAGCAATTAGACTTTGCCTTATTGCTCGCTCGGGTTCAGCAAGCCGCTGGTCAGGCTGATCTCGCATTAGCGACGTTAGCCAACATACCTGATACGCATCCGCTGGCGAGACAAAAGTGGATGGCACAATCGGATTTGGCGCAAAAGCTAGGGCAGTTTTCCGTGTCGGAACAAGCCTATAGGCAGTTATTACAACAAGAACCCCAACAGGCTAAATGGTGGATGGGACTGGCTTATGCGCTTGATTCGCAGCAGCAATTTCTCCAAGCACGCCAAGCCTATCGGACTGCATTAGGCCACAGAGGCTTATCGGCGCAGGCGAGTGCCTTTATCGAACAACGTTTGACTCAGCTAGGAGATAGCCAATGAAACCCAGATTAAAAATGCGTTTGGGCGATCTGTTAGTTCAAGAAGCCATTATTACCGAAGCGCAGTTGCAACAGGCGTTAGGCGAGCAGCGCAATACGGGTAAAAAACTGGGCCGTACCCTCATTGATTTGCAATCGATTACAGAGCATCAGTTGCTGCAGTTCTTGTCGCAACAATTGAATGTGCCTTTGCTTGATATCAGTAAAATGCCAATCCCTGCGGAAGTCGTGCATCTTATTCCTGAGGTGCAAGCCCGACGTTTCCGCGCTTTAGCGGTTGAAGACAGGGGTGATAGCGTACTGGTAGCAATGAGCGACCCCGCCGATTTGCAGGCGCTCGATCATCTCGAAATGCTTATCGCACCTAAGCGTTTGAAGTTAGCGGTAGCGCCCGAACAGCAACTGCTGCAAGCGTTTGATAACTTATATCGCCGTACAGACCAAATTGCTCAGATCGCCGGTAAGCTCGAAGAAGAATACGCCGCCGATGAGATGTTCGATTTAGCCAGCCTCACGTCGGGTGACAGTGACAATGAAACCACAGTGGTTAAGTTGCTGCAGTCGATTTTTGAAGATGCGGTGCAAATGCGCGCCTCGGATATTCATATCGAACCCGGTGATAAAGCCTTACGTATTCGCCAGCGTATCGATGGTCAGCTACATGAAACGATTCTGAATGAAGTTAATATTGCTGCCGCTTTAGTATTACGACTTAAGTTGATGGCGGGTCTCGATATTTCCGAAAAACGTTTGCCGCAGGATGGTCGTTTCCATATGGAGATCAAAGGTCATCATATCGATGTGCGTATGTCGACTATGCCGATTTACCACGGCGAATCTGTGGTGATGCGTTTACTCGATCAATCAGCGGGTTTATTGACCTTAAACGAAACCGGTATGCCGCCTGCTATTTTGGCGCGTATTCGTAAACAGATTAAACGTCCCCACGGCATGTTGTTGGTCACTGGTCCCACGGGTAGCGGTAAAACCACCACTTTGTACGGTATTTTGAGCGAGCTCAATACCGCCGACCGTAAGATCATCACGGTGGAAGATCCGGTCGAGTATCAATTGCCACGGATCAACCAAGTACAAGTTAACCATAAGATTGGCTTAAACTTTTCCAACGTATTGCGCACCACCTTACGTCAAGACCCCGATATCATCATGGTAGGGGAAATGCGTGACCAAGAAACCGTGGAGATTGGTCTGAGGGGCGCATTAACGGGTCACTTTGTGCTATCAACCTTGCATACTAACGATGCGGTCACCAGTGCGCTGCGTTTACTCGATATGGGCGCCGCCAGTTATTTGGTCGCCAGTGCCTTAAGGGTGATTATTGCCCAGCGTTTAGTGCGCCGCGTTTGCCATAACTGTGGCGTTGAGTATCAGCCAACACCGCAGGAAAAAGCTTGGCTGAGTAGTGTGAGTCGTAAAGATTTTACCCATGCAAACTTTAGAATCGGTACCGGTTGCCAGAGTTGTAACGGCAGTGGTTATCGTGGCCGTATTGGTATTTTTGAGATCCTCGAGCTCGACGAAAAGATGATCGATGCGATGCGTACCGGTAATCCGCAGGATTTCGCCAGAGCCGCGTTGCAGAGCCCTAACTTTACCCCGCTCGCCGAGTCAGCGTTGCAATATTTGAGCGAAGGCATGACGACCATTGAAGAGGTGGCTAAGCTGGTAGAGGACGTGAGTGAATCTCAGATACCTTTGTCGAAGGATATTATTAGCCAACAAGGCGTTGAGGCGTAATTATGCCGATTTATCAATACCGTGGACGCAGTGGTCAAGGTCAATCCGTTACGGGGCAATTGGATGCGGCATCGGAAAGTGCCGCTGCTGACATGCTATTGGCGCGGGGGATTATCCCCCTTGAGGTCAAAGTCGCCAAAGTGGTTAAGTCATTCTCACTGGCTAAGTTATTTGGTGGAAAAGTCGCGTTAGAAGAATTACAGATTTTTACTCGGCAAATGTACTCCTTGACCCGTTCTGGCATCCCGATTTTGCGGGCGATTGCGGGCTTGTCTGAAACGGCGCATTCCCAGCGCATGAAAGATGCGCTTAACGATATTTCTGAGCAGCTCACCGCAGGGCGCCCCTTGTCATCATCCATGAATCAACATCCCGATGTATTTGATTCCTTGTTTGTTTCTATGGTGCACGTGGGCGAAAACACAGGTAAGTTAGAAGATGCCTTTATTCAGCTTTCTGGCTATATCGAGCGTGAGCAGGAAACACGGCGGCGAATTAAATCGGCCATGCGTTATCCCATGTTTGTCTTGATTGCGATTGCGCTCGCTATGGTGATCCTCAATATCATGGTGATCCCTAAGTTCGCTGAGATGTTTTCCCGCTTTGGCGCCGACTTACCTTGGGCGACAAAAGTGCTGATAGGTACATCGAATCTGTTTGTGAATTATTGGGCGCTGATGTTGGTGGCGCTGATCGGCACTATTATCGGCATTCGTTACTGGCACCATACGGAAAAAGGCGAGAAGCAGTGGGATAAGTGGAAGTTACACATCCCTGCCGTGGGATCGATTATCGAGCGCTCGACGTTAGCTCGTTATTGTCGCAGTTTCTCTATGATGCTCAGCGCTGGCGTGCCGATGACGCAGGCCCTAAGTTTAGTGGCTGATGCGGTAGATAATGCCTACATGCACGACAAAATAGTCGGTATGCGCCGTGGGATTGAGTCTGGTGACTCTATGTTAAGGGTATCGAATCAGAGCAAGTTATTTACGCCACTAGTGCTGCAAATGGTGGCCGTGGGTGAAGAAACAGGGCAAATCGATCAATTACTCAATGATGCGGCAGACTTCTATGAGGGCGAAGTAGACTATGATTTAAAGAACCTCACCGCTAAATTGGAGCCTATTTTGATTGGTTTTGTGGCCGTGATTGTATTAGTGCTGGCCTTGGGGATATACCTGCCTATGTGGGATATGCTTAATGTGGTCAAGGGCGGTAAATAATCGATATGGATAATGTTTATCTTCTATCTTATGTGTGGGGCTGAGGTTAAATGCAGACTCAGCAAAAGGCAGAAAGCGATCTATTACGCATCTATGGGCGTATGATAACCATAGGGTTAGTGTTGGTTATCATGGCGGTGATTGGAGCTAAGTACTTTTTTACCCTACCGCAAATTGCGGCCCGTGGATTAGAAGTAGATCATGCGCGTTTTTTAAATGTACTGGTGATGGCGCGCTCCCAATGGTTATCTTTGGGTAAGCCGCCGCAGATGCAGTTGAATTGGGAGGCGTTTGACAATTCCGCCAAGGAAACTGAGCCAAGTGTCGTTGATGTGAATGGTTTAGGTTGGCCGCAACCTAAACAGTTAAACGGCCAAGGTTGCCAAGATTTATGGCAGCAACTTATGGGCGCAGAAGTGGATAACGCAGGGCTAGTTGCTGATTACTTAGTTAAGGATAACAGCTGCCACTATCGGTCGCACAATGGCGATAGTTTAGGCTATCAACTGAACTCTGGCAGGGTCATTTTTTTGACTGCACCGTAAAATATTGTTAACTCAATGGCTTTTTAAAATTGATTTAGCTGTTAGAATAAAATTTCTTTGGTATGGGGCATATATATGAAAACTAAGCAAACAGGTTTCTCATTAATAGAGCTTGTGATTGTGATTGTGATTTTAGGGCTACTCGCCGCAACCGCGATCCCACGATTCTTAAATGTCACCGATGATGCTGAAGACGCCAGTGTTGACGGCGTGGCCGGTGGTTTATCGACTGCCGTTAGCTTTGTGCGTTCGCAGTGGGAAGTCGATGGGCGCCAAAATAGCAGTGTGATCTTAGATGGTACGTCAGTTTCGCTCGATCCTCGTTTTGGTTATCCAACGGGAACTTCAGTGACGGATGTGACTGCAATGACTGATGCGAGTTGCCAACAAGTATTTAATACCGTGCTGCAGAGCGCTCCTCGTAATGTGCTCTACACTCAAGATGCGCGTAATCAACGTTATACCGTGCGCGTGATTGATGGCGCAGGTGGTAGCGCTAATTCGATTGCAGGCACTGTCGTTGCTGGTTTAGATTTATGTGTTTATCACCAAGTGGCTTCACTGGTGCTTGATCAAACCACTGGCGTACCCACTCCTACACCGGATTTATCAACAGCTGGTGCGAAAGGAATCGTGTATAACCCAGGCACAGGTAAAGTGCTAAGCTTTACCCAAACGCCATTTGTGCCATAAGCTGTAATTAACAGTTTTATTTTGTTCATGTTTTAAGTAACTTAGTTCAGAAGTGACTTAACTTAATTAGTGCTCACACGAGTACTCACTGATAAAGAAAGGTAGTTTGATATGAAAAGACAACAAGGTTTTACCTTAATTGAATTAGTCGTAGTGATCATTATCTTAGGTATTCTTGCTGTCACAGCGGCACCTAAGTTTATTAACCTGCAAGGTGATGCGCGTGCTTCTACAATTCAAGGAATGAAAGGGGCAATTCAAGGGGCGAATAGCTTAATTTATTCAAAAGCGGCATTACTTGGAATTGAAGGTGCTGCAACAGGTAGTGTTGATGTGCTCGGTAATACAGTTGCAGGGACTCCTGCGACAGGTACTGCTGACGATGTTCCAGTTGTCTTTGGTTATATGGCTGCAACTAAGGCTGCTTTAGAAAAGGGTATGGATGTTAAGTTTAACACTGGAACTTCCCCATCATCAGCAGTACCTTCTGGTGAAGATGCCGCTGATTGGATCATTGATGATACTACTACTGGTTCTGCGACTATTTGGCAACGTGGCGCTCCTGCTGATGTAACTACAACTGGTTCTGAAGCAAGCTGTAAGATTGTTTATGTACAAGCAGCAAGTGCAGGTGCCTTGCCAACGATTACTGTTACAGATAATGGTTGTTAATTTTAATTACGGAAAAGGCCTGCCTAGCAGGCCTTTTTTTTAGGTAAAATGCGGTTCTTACATGATTTTAAATAAATGAGTCCGCCAAATTTGCCGACATTTATTTGCGTTAATCAGATAGTTGGCAGAAACTGAAGCTAGATTCTCACCATCAGCAACCAAAGCGAGTGATGCTTAACTTTTCTATGTCAAAACAGGCCGGATTTACCTTAGTAGAATTAGTGACGACCATCATCTTGATTTCAATTCTTGCTGTGGTTGTACTGCCTCGCCTGTTTACTCAGTCTTCCTACAGTGCCTATAGCCTACGTAACGAGTTCATTAGCGAGCTGCGTCAAGTACAGCAAAAAGCGCTCAATAATACTGACAGGTGTTTTCGTGTAACTGTTTTTGGCACTGGTTACCAAGTGAGTCAATTCTCTGCCCGAAATGGGGCGGTTTGTTCTGGTACTGCATTATCGCCAAACCCGCTTTATAGCCAAGCTTTTCAAGGTGGTGCTCAATTAGTGCTAGTAGGCCCTAACAGTACTAACAGCAGCAACTTCAGCCTCGATTTCGATATCGATGGTAGCACTTCGTTGGCTTGCAATGGGCCATGCATTAATGTGATTGCTAATGACACTGTGATGATTAACGTCTCCAGCGAGGGTTATATTTATGCGAATTAATCCTCGGTTGCTATTGGGCAAAGCATCAGTAAAAACATCCAAAAAAGCCAAACCACAGCAGGGTTTTACCCTTATCGAATTAGTCATTGGTATGTTGGTGATTGGCATTGCGATAGTGATGCTAACCAGCATGTTATTTCCCCAAGCTGATCGTGCGGCCAGCACCTTACATAGAGTACGCAGTGCTGAGCTTGCCCATTCGGTGATGAATGAAATCTGGGGCAAGCGTTACGATCAAAACACTAATGCCAATGGTGGAACGCCGGCCTGTGGTAGTCCGCTAGGAAGCAATTGTTCCACTTCCTTGGGTCCAGAGGTGGGTGAGAGTCGTAACGACTTTAACGATGTGGACGATTACAACGGCTTAAATGAAACAGCGACTATGCTCAACTCAACCCAAACCTATGCCGCTGCTTATCCTAACTATCAATTAAGTGTCACTGTCGCCTATGGGCCTGCGCCCAATACTAAGCTAGTGACCATTAATGTGACGACGCCGGACAATGAAGTGATCACTTACAATCTGGTAAGGAGCAATTACTAATGGGCTCTTTTTCAGCAAAGCGTATGCAAACATCCAAACGGGGTTTTACCTTAGTCGAGATGGTCACAGTTATCTTGATTCTGGGGATTCTTGTGGTCGGGGTGAGTAGTTTTATTATTTTTGGTACGCGGATTTTTGTTGAGTCGAGTTCAGTCGATCAAGTACTAAGCCAGAGCCGTTTTGCCGTTGAGCGAATGACCCGTGAGCTGCGTAGTGCTTTGCCTAATAGTGTGCGAGTTAATACCGATTCGCTGACCTATCAATGTATCGAGTTTGTGCCTATCGAAGCCAGCACGACTTATCTCACTATGCCAATCATCCCCGATGCTGCCGCGAGTACTGGGATAGTTATTCTAGATAATACCGCGAGTGCGATTCGCGTGAATCAATTCGCTTGGATCTATCCCTTGGTTGATGCCGATGTGTATAGTAGCGCGAGACAAAAACTGGCACAGGTTAAAACGATTGCTATCTCGGGTAATCAAGTGACACTGACTTTTACTGCGCCAACACGTTTTTCCGAAGCATCACCACGACAAAGGATCTATTTTGGTTCGAGTCCTGTGAGCTATTGCTTTGAAAAGGGTGCAAGCGGTAATGATTTACAAATAGTGCGTTATGCTGGTTATAACTTTAATACCGTTCAACCAAATCCAGCCACTATGGGTACGGGCGTGCTAATGGCGCAAAGTGTGGCGAATCGTCTCGATAATAGTAATGACTTGCCGTTGATCTTAACGCCATCGAGTTTAGTCAATAATGCCATGGTGCACTTGCAGCCAAGATTTAATGTCAATGGTGAGACGTTCCAATATCGACATCAAGTGCAGGTGATCAATGTTCCTTAATTCATATAGTCGCTCGATAGGGCGTAATTCAGCATCCAGATCATCACTATCAAGATCAAAATCTTACGCTTTGCCTGTGCGGCAGCGGGGTAGTGCGTTAATCATTGGCGTGTTTGTGATCACTGTGATGTTTCTGCTGGCATCGGCACTGATCAATATTGTGGAAGACGGTGATACTGGGCTCACCCAAGAAGTGTGGGGAACGCGTGCTTTTGCCGCTGCAAACAGTGGTGCCGATGCGGCGCTGGCTAAGTTGTTTCCATTGAATGGTAACGCCGGAACGTGTTTAGCATCAGATGTTTGGACACCGCCCGATGTAACTGGTTTTCACGCCTGTAGTGTGACGTTGAATTGTACAGCTTATGCGGTAGGCGCAGTCACTCAATATCGAATCAACAGTAAAGCGGTATGTGAAAGCGGCGAAACGCGCGTCAGTCGACAAGTTGAGGTAGAAGCCCGTGGGAATTAATCTTTTTCATCGTGCCATATTGGCAGTACTTATCTTGAGTTTCCCTTCTGCTGTGATGGCATTCGACCCTATTGACCAGAGTGTTATTTTTGCCAAGGTTGCTCAAGGGCATCATGGCGATAACTCTAACGTATGCCATCAGATATCATCGCCACAGCTGATGATAAACGGTAATGGCATTATTAATGGTACTGGTGGTGCTGCATTAGATTATTGTTCGAGTAACGATGGCAGCGGGCTTGCTAATAACAGTTGTGATAACGGTTCTGGTGGAGTGCGTAAATGTACTATCGATGGCAGTGATATTCGAGGGTTAAAATTAACTGGGAGCAATGCTTTTTTATCGAGTAGCGGCGCTGGTGGCGGTTATGGTTCTTGTAATAGTGGCGAGCAATTAACACTTGGTGCTAATGGGCAAAATCAGTTTAGCAATGTTTCGCTTTATTCTGCTTGTACTCTGACTCTATCGGCAACTCAAAATGAGTATCGATTTAACACTATCGCTATTGGGGGCGGGGCGACGCTCGTTTTATCCGAGGGGGACTATTGGGTAGATAGTTTTACCTTGAACCAAAATGCTAAGGTGATTTTGCAAGGTAATGTCCGCATTTTTACCAAACAAAAATTTGAGTTAAATGGCGGTAAATTTAATGAAAATAATACGGCTTCTGCACTTATTATCGGTTATAGCGATATTCAGCTAAATAGTGATGCTTTACTCAATGGGCGAGTTTATAGCGATGCAACATTAAGTTTAAATAATAACTCGATTATTAATGGTCGTGTCACGAGTCGTTATTTAGTCATGAGTGGTGGCAGTATTAATGAAGATTTGCCTGTTGCACCGCTACAATTACAGTTTGGTAAAGCGACCACTACTTCAGTGACGTTTGCCAATGCTTTCCCTGTTGGCGTGAAACCACTTATTTTCCTTATGCCGACAATATCAACGGCGAATACTAGCAACGATGGACCTGCATCAACCTTTGTATCATCTGTGACTAATACCGGATTTACTTGGGTGCAAAGTGAACCAACGAGTCCCTCAAACCGCTATATCGCTTCGAATAGTATGCCGGAAGTGCATTGGATTGCTGTGACGGCAGGTTCACATGTTTTATCCGATGGCAGTCAACTTGAAGCAGGTAGAATCTCTACCGTTAACGCATTGAACATGAGTAACTCTGCCTGGACGAATGTGCCGCTGAATACGTCTCTGAATGTCGTATTGAATCAGTTGCAGACGCGCAATAATTCTTCCTGCTGGCTGACAAGCGTGGCACAGTTAAATTCGAGTGGTATTCAACTCAATTTAGATACCTCTGAGGTCCGTTCTGGAACTCAATGTAAACCTGGTAATCTGCGAAGTTTACAATCAGAAACGATTGGTTATTTAGCGGTAAAATCCAGTGTTGGCACAGTCATACTGAATGGTGAGGATGTTCACTATCAATTCGGTACTGCACTTACCCACACAGGCGGGGGAAATACTAAAACGCTGGCTGAGCAATGTGCTTACAACACGAGTTTGACTGGATTTGTTAATCCTCCGACTTTAGTCGCGGGGAAAGATTCTCGTCGAGGTGGCGATGGTGGCTGGCTAAGACGCTGTAATTTGAGTGCAACTCAAGTCAGTATGGTGAACGACGAAGATACCTATGGCGATAGTGAGCGTAGTCATCTTGCTGAAGACTATGGCTTTGTTGCACTGGAGAAAACCGCACCTGTTTTACAATGTTTTAATGATAATTTTTCCCAAAGCACTTTGAGTAATGACTGGGTCGTTTCTAGAAGTAGCGGAGGATTCACCCCTTCGATCCAAGGCGGCCGTTTACGCTTAACTGAAGCCCAATCAAATCAATCTACGGCATCGACCTACCAAAGACTCTTTCCTGCAGCGGCAAACTTAGTTGAGATCCAGTTTGACCACTATGCATATGGTGGAAATGGCGCCGACGGTATTGCGGTGGTGTTATCGGATGCTTCTATAACGCCGCAGCCCGGCGCCTTTGGCGGTCCATTAGGTTACGGTTATAAACCTGGTATTAATGGGTTTGCGGGGGGGTGGCTTGGATTTGGTATTGATGAATTTGGTAACTTCTCCGGTGAAGGCGGTAATTCTAATGTCGGTCAGCGGCGCCAGTCAGTTGCGGTTCGCGGTTCCGGTGTTGGCACGTCAGGGTACAATTATTTACGTGGCGCTTGTAGTAACGGCACCACTAATACCAGCGGTAGTTGCTTATCGCCCGCAGTAGACGGCAATAACGTGTCGCCCGCACACAGATATAAAATCACTATTGATTCGCAAGTATCTGGCCAGTCAGTGGTCAAGGTAGAGCGTAATACAGGTTCAGGGTTTGTGACTTTAGTTCCCGCATTTAACGCTGCAGCACAAAATGGTCAAGCGGCCATTCCGAGTGATTTTTTATTGTCTTTAACGGGCTCAACGGGGGGCTCAAATAACAATCACGAAATCGATAATGTGCAAATTTGTGCGCTAAAATCGAATCCTATTGGTGCTCAGATCGATCATTTTGAGTTTGATCATACGGGTCTGGGGCTGACTTGTAATGCTGAGACGGTAACGATTAGAGCTTGTGCTAATGTGAGTTGTAGCCAGCTTTTTACTGCGCCTCTTAGCGCAACCTTATTACCTGATTCTGCGACAGATGGCGTATGGGTTGGCGGTAATCAAGTGAGTTTCAGCGGTGGCACGGCGCAACTGCAACTGAGGCGAAATACACCCGGTGTAGTGACTTTGGGCGTAAAGGGCTCTAATCCCACCACCAAACCATTAAGCAAAACCCTTTGTAGAGTAGGCTCAGGATCCTTGAGCGAGAATGCTTGCTCACTGACTTTCGCCGACAGTGGGTTTATCTTCGACGTGCCCGATAAATTGGCCAATAAACCTATTAATGTGTTGGTCAAAGCGGTGAAAAAATCTGATGTGACGCAGCAGTGTGTCCCAAGCTTCCAAAGCCAGACCAAAACGCTGAATTTCTGGAGTAGTTACCAAACCCCAAGCGCGCCTATCTCGCCTAAAGCCGTCACCATCAACAATATGGCAATTGGCACCTCGAGTGCCTCGCCTACGGCGGTTAATCTGGTGTTTGATATCAACGGACAAGCAAGCATTGCAGTGAATTACCCCGATGCGGGCAAATTGCAACTCGATGCTAACTATGTCGGCAGTGGTAACGAGCAAGATCTCGTGATGATAGGCTCTGATCAGTTTGTCAGTGTTCCGGCTGGATTGTGTGTGAAGCCTGTGGACGCCAGTGCCAGTTGCTCAAGCGCGAATATGACGTGTAATGTTTATCGTAAAGCCGGACAAAGTTTCAGCATGACAGTACAAGCGATGGCATGGGAAAAAGATGGCGATCCGGATTTTTGCATGGCCAATTTGCCCACGCCTAACTTTAGCGATGCGCAGATGAAGTTTACCAGTAAAGTGGTGGCGCCCAGCATCGCCAGTGGCGGCCATGATGGGGTATTAGGCGTGGCATCCTACAGTCACTCGGCGCAGGCCAATAATCTCAATACCATCAGTAATCAGACCATCAGCGAAGTCGGCGTGTTCCAAATTGCGGCGCTGGCGACTCCCAATTATTTAGGGACGGCAAGCAGCTTAAATATTCCAATTGGCTATTCAGCTAATATTGGCCGTTTTGTGCCTGACAGATTTTTAGTCAGTGACATATCTGTCATACCTGCCTGTGGCGGTTTTAACTATATGGATCAGCTGTTTCCTATGTCGATGAAGCTTAGTGCTTTAAATATCGCGGGGGATATAACGAAAAACTATTTCCCGCCATTCTCCCTCGCCACTGCCAAATTAGTGGGAGAAAACAACAATAATGGTGTCGATTTACAGAGTCGCTTAAGCGCCTTACTTATAAAGGCTGATAGTTGGGATCAAGGCGTGGCGATGGTCGATGCTTCTTACCTAGCTAACTTTAGTCGGGTGACCCCAAATGTGGCGACGAATTTGTATCAAGATGGTCCTTTCGAATCACTCGATATTGGCGTGCAATTGATGGATAACGATCCTCGGCCGAATGGGATATATAGCTATGTCGCCTCACCCGATATGGATGCGGCAACGACGGGTAATTGCACTAACTGTAATGCTAAGAAAATCAGCACTCAAATCTTGCGTCACGGCCGAGTGGTGATGGATAACACCTATGGTCCTGAAACTGAAATACTGCGTATGCCGACTCGGGCCGAATATTGGAATGGTAGCAGTTGGGTATTGAATACCAACGATAGCTGCACCACCGCAGTGTATGGTTTGGGCTCGCAGGTTGACAATGCCGGCCTTGGCTACAACTTTGATCCCGACTTAGTGGCGGGGCAAAGTGTTACTCGTTCTGGCGGTACATTAACGTTCCAAGTTGGCCAATTTGAGTTGCTCTGGCAGGCAGTCACCTCAAGTGGCGCGCCATACCGCGGTCAAGTGACGGCGCCCTTGGATGTGCCGACATGGCTAGAATGGTACTGGAATTGGAATGGCGTATCACCAAGCGTTCTCACAGAACCGCGGGCGAGCGCATATTTTGGCCGTTATCGTGGCCATGACAAAATCATCTATTGGCGTGAGGTAAACTAATCTAAGTGATTTCTGTCATTAAATGGAACTGAGCCTTTCGTATGAAACGGGCGTCAGTTTCAGTTATGGAAGGTCGATGAAAAAGAGGTGGCAAATTAAGAATGCAGTCTCTTAGTTTGATATTTGTTGTTGGCTTGTATGTTTCTTCGTTTTTAGTTGTCGATATTTTCGTCAATAAACAGTATTTTCCGCTTAAATACTGTTTTTTAGAGGACGATTTGAAAAAAAATCACCTCATTAGCGATTGTTAACCTCATCGGTCTTGTGGAATCAGGGTGGCATTGATAAAGTTAGCTGATTTTTCTTTTCTTCTGACTCCACAGAATACAGGCTAGTTACATGTTTAAGAAGCTACGCGGCATTTTTTCTAATGATCTATCGATCGATTTGGGTACAGCTAACACATTAATTTATGTTCGTGGCGAAGGCATAGTGCTCAATGAGCCTTCTGTTGTTGCTATACGTGGTGAGCGTGGTGGCTCCGGTCAGAAATCTGTTGCCGCGGTCGGCACAGAAGCTAAACAAATGCTCGGCAGAACGCCTGGCAACATCCAAGCTATCCGCCCAATGAAGGACGGTGTAATCGCTGACTTTTATGTGACTGAGAAAATGCTGCAGCACTTTATCAAACAAGTGCACAACAATAGCTTTTTTCGTCCAAGTCCACGGGTTCTAGTGTGTGTGCCAGTTGGCGCCACTCAAGTTGAACGCCGTGCGATCCGTGAATCAGCCATGGGCGCTGGTGCTCGCGAAGTATATTTGATTGAAGAACCTATGGCTGCTGCGATTGGTGCGGGTTTACCTGTATCTGAAGCGACGGGTTCTATGGTGGTGGACATCGGTGGTGGTACCACTGAAGTCGCGATTATTTCGCTCAATGGCGTAGTGTATTCGTCTTCCGTCCGTATCGGTGGTGATAAGTTTGATGATGCAATCATCAACTATGTTCGCCGTAACTACGGTAGCTTAATTGGTGAAGCCACGGCTGAGCGTATCAAGCATACTATCGGTACAGCTTATCCTGGAGATGAAGTGTTAGAGATCGAAGTCCGCGGCCGTAACTTGGCTGAAGGTGTACCTCGTAGCTTTACACTGAACAGCAACGAAATTTTAGAAGCCTTACAAGAGCCATTATCTGGCATCGTAAGTGCTGTGATGGTGGCGTTAGAGCAATCTCCACCAGAATTAGCTTCAGATATTTCTGAGCGCGGTATGGTGTTAACTGGCGGTGGTGCGTTATTGCGTGATTTAGACCGTTTATTAATGCAAGAAACCGGAATTCCAGTAATGGTGGCGGACGATCCATTGACCTGCGTAGCACGTGGCGGTGGTAAAGCCCTCGAAATGATTGATATGCACGGCGGCGATCTGTTCTCCGAAGAAACCTAATTTAACTTCGGTATGGGGCGGTTAATCACCGCCTTAGCTTTCATATGAAGCCAATTTTTGTTCGTGGTATTTCAAACCAATTCCGTCTGACACTGGCAATTATTTTGTCGGTGATTATGCTCGTGGCTAATCATCGCCTCGATCCTGCGAGGCAATCCCTGTCCTCCGTCTTTAGTCCATTACAGTATTTAGCCAGCGTGCCCGGTGCGGCGCTTGACTGGTCATCTGAAAGTTTTGCCACCCGCAATATGCTGGCGTTGCAAAATAAAGAGCTGCTCAGGCAACAACTGCTGATGAGTGAACGCTTACAGCGTTTCGAACACTTACGCCAAGAAAATGAGCGTTTGCGTGCACTGTTAGGCTCACCCGCCTATCTGGATTCGCGCAAGATGGTGGCCGAAGTGCTAGAGGTCGCCAGCGATCCTTTCCATCATTACGTGGTGCTGAATCATGGTTCCCGTAGCGGTGTATTTGTCGGTCAGCCAGTGGTGGATGCACAAGGTGTTGTCGGCCAAGTGGTGCAGGTCAGTGAAATGACCAGCCGGGTATTATTGCTCTCCGACGTATCACACGGTTTGCCTGTGCGTATTACCCGTAATGATGTGCGCCTTGTCGCCAATGGTACGGGTGAGCTTGATGAGATAGAACTGCGCCATGTGGCCAAGAGTACTGACATTCGTGTCGGCGATTTATTGGTGACTTCAGGCTTAGGCAATCGTTTCCCCGAAGGTTATCCCGTTGCGCGAGTTATGGAGGTTTTGACTGAAGATGGCCAAAGTTACGCTCGAGTCACGGCCCAACCGCTAGCTGCTTTAGATCGTATTCGTTATGTGTTGTTGATTTGGCCGTCTCCCGATTCGGGTGTGACCTTGCCTAATCAGCCCACAGTCCCTGCTGCGGATCATTCGCTTATCGAAAACTCATCAAAAATCGGCAGTGCGAGTCCAGCCGAAGGCACATCTGCAGACACGACTAAGCCTGTGACTACACCCGCAGCCACTGTGGCCAAACCGGCAACGGAAACCACTCCTCCAGCGACTGAGGTGCACCAATGAGTTTTCAAGCCGCCAATGGGCGCTTCATTGTTTGGGTGACATTATTTATCGGCGTAATCAGCCAGATCATGCCTTTGCCGAGTGTGGTCGATGCTTGGCGTCCCGACTGGTTGTTGATGATTGTGCTCTACTGGTCTATCGCATTACCCCATAGATACAACATCTTAACCGCTTGGATCTTAGGCTTAGTGTTAGATATTTTATTGGGTGCCACCTTAGGTGTGCGCTCTTTAGCGATGTCTTTGGTAATTTATGTCGCCATCTTGCATTGCCAGCGATTGCGAAATTTCCCTAAGTGGCAACAGTCGTTGGTGATCATGCTGCTTATTTGTATGTATCACTTAGTGATTTACTGGGTAGAATTTGTCATGCAAGAGGCGGTGTTCGATACGGATCTATTCTTACCTGCGATTTCAGGATTGGTGATCTGGCCTTGGATATTTTGGATTCTACGTCGGGTTCGACGTCATTATAAGGTTCGTTAACTGTGGATTTAGTTTTAGCTTCAACTTCGCCACGTCGCAAAGAATTATTGGCGCACATTGGACTCGGTCGTCCTGAGTTTTGTTTCACGCAAGTGGCGCCGGATATCGATGAAACCGTGCAGCAAGGTGAAGCGCCAAGGGATTATGTACGCCGTTTAGCCGCCGAAAAAGCCCATGCTGGACTGGCATTATGCGCAGATATGTCACAGCCTGCTGTATTAGGTTCTGATACTATCGTTGTGCTTGAAAACCAAATATTAGGCAAACCGCTGGATGTGGCCGATGCTAAGCGAACGCTCAGTGAATTATCTGGCAGAACACATACCGTAATGACCGCTGTGGCGCTGACTTACCAAGCGGATGCAGATTTAAGCTTCAAAACCTCAGTGCGCTTAGTCGAAACACAAGTGCGTTTTTGCGCTTTATCGGCCGCCGATATTGACGCTTATGTCGCTTCACAAGAGCCAATGGATAAAGCCGGCAGTTACGGTATCCAAGGACTTGGCGGTTGCTTTGTGGCAGCGATTGAAGGCAGTTATTCTGGCGTCGTGGGTTTACCTTTGGTTGAAACACGTGAGTTGTTAGCCGAGGTTGGGCTGATTTAACGCCTTGTTACTGGTATTGCGGCTTGAGGTTAGAATGAACCTTGTGGAGGTTTTAGGCTCTTAATCGAGTATCTCCATGAAGTTACCCTTAGCCTTGATCCTTTATTCGGTTTTCATGCTTAGATAGTGGGTAACTTCTAGTTTATAAATTCTAGTTTGTAAATTCTAGTTTGTAGCTTCGATTAATTAATCTAGTTTCCCGAATGGGGTGAGTCGTGAATACCAGTCGCTTAAATCCAAATAAAATACAGCGCAAGATGGGTTCAGAATTACTGATCAACGTAACCCCCTCTGAGGCGCGCGTTGCCTTAGTTGAGCATGGCGTGCTGCAAGAAGTACACATTGAACGCCGGATGAAACGGGGCTTAGTTGGCAATATTTACAAAGGTAAAATCAGCCGTGTGTTGCCCGGTATGCAAGCCGCCTTTGTCGATATTGGCTTAGATAAAGCCGCGTTTCTACATGCTTCCGACATAGTGCCGCACACTGAATGCGTTGCCGATGTTGAGAAAGGGCATTTCGTTGTCCGTGATATCGCCGAGTTAGTCCGTCAAGGACAAGATATTATGGTGCAAGTGGTTAAAGATCCGCTGGGCACTAAGGGCGCGCGCCTGACAACCGACATCACGCTGCCTTCCCGCTATTTAGTTTTTATGCCTGGCTCAAGCCACATTGGCGTTTCCCAGCGTATCGAGCTTGAAGAAGAGCGCAGTCGCCTTAAACAAATCACTTTGCCCTATGTCGATGATGACGGTGGTTTTATTATCCGCACCGCCGCCGAAGGCGTGGGTGAAGACGAATTATCCCAAGATGCGGCGTTTTTAAGGCGAGTTTGGTCAAAGGTGAGCGAGCGACGTAAGCGCAGCGGTGTGTCGCTCTTATATCAAGATTTAGCCTTACCAGTGCGGATTGTGCGTGACTTTGTCGGTACTGAACTTGACCGTATTCAAGTCGATTCTCGCCGCACCTTTGCCGAGTTGCAGTCCTTTGCCCAAGAGTTTATGCCTGAAATTGCCGAGAAGATTGAGCATTATTCAGGGCCTGCGCCTATTTTCGATCTCTACGATGTGGAGAACGAAATCCAACGTGCGCTTGGCCGTAAGGTTGAACTCAAGTCTGGCGGTTATTTGATTATCGATCAGACCGAAGCCATGACGACTGTGGATATCAATACTGGCGCCTTTGTTGGGCACAGAAATCTTGAAGAAACCATCTTTAATACCAATCTCGAAGCGACCCAAGCGATAGCCAGACAATTACGCCTGCGTAATCTCGGCGGCATCATAATTATCGATTTTATCGACATGATGACGGCGGATCATAAGGCTCGGGTGCTCAGCAGCCTAACCAGTGCCTTGTCTAAGGACAGAGTGAAAACCAATGTAAGTGGTTTTTCTGGCTTAGGTTTAGTTGAAATGACCCGCAAACGAACTCGTGAGAGCTTAGAGCACGTGGTTTGCGGCGAATGTCCCGCTTGCCATGGCACGGGCAGCATGAAGACGGTGGAGACGGTTTCTTATGAGGTATTTCGCGAAATCATCCGCTTAAACCGCGCCTATGATGCCGATGAATTCCTGTTGTACTGTTCGCCTGCCGTGTATCAAAGCTTACATACTGATGAAAATCATCTGATTGCTGAGCTTGAGGTTTACATAGGTAAGCGTATCCGTTTGCAAAATGAGCCTATGTACTCACAGAACAAATACGATGTGGTGATGATGTAGTGGCGGCACCTTTTACTGCAAAAAAACTAAGTCGTTTTTGTTGGCAATTTATCGCGCTAATCTTAGTGCTATTTGCGCTTGCAGTGAGTTTGATCCGTGGCTTATTGCCACAGGTTGATGGGGTGCGCCAGCAACTGGTTGATTACGTAAAAAGCGAATATAAGGTTGATGTGCAAGTGGGGGAATTATCCGCCCACTGGCAAGCGTTTGGTCCGGCAATTAACATAGATAATCTAGTTATCCCGCCGCAGGAGCAGCTGCCTGTTACCCTGATTATCAAGAATGTACAAGTGAAGTTAGATTTTTGGCAATCGCTGCTGACCTTCACGCCGCGTATCGAAGATGTCAATTTTGATGGTGTCCATATCGCGTTAAATATGGACAAGCTGACCGAAAATAATCCCGCCGCAACCAATAAAGCGCCGCAAGTTGATTGGCTCTATGCATTATTGCTCAAGCAACTCGACAGATTTTCGTTAACCCATGCCACAGTGCAGTTGCTGAGTTTGCGCCAAGAGTTTCGCCCGATCCATATTCGCCAGCTAAATTGGCGCAATAACGGCGAGCGTCACCGCGGTGCAGGAGAACTGTACCTTGATGATAATGCCTCTGAGCATGAGTCTCTGGGATTGCAGTTAGATCTCAATGGCGATGGCGCGAATCCCGACAGCTTAACGGGGCAGATTTATCTGGCGGCTAACTCATTAGACTTAGGTGAGTGGGCATCGCGTCAGCCTAATCCCTATGATGCGAGCAAAAAACTACCCTTAGAAGGGGTCGTTAATCTTAAGGCTTGGCTTACGTTTGCCGATCGCAGCATCAGTTCTGCCATGGTGCATTTTGAGCCGAGCTGGTTGCAATGGACCTTAAAGGAAGTGCCACAACGATTTGAAATCCAAGCGGGTGATATCGTTTGGCAGCCAAAGGACTCAGGCTGGGAAGTACAGAGCTCAGGGCTCGACTTTGTCACTAACGGTGAGCATTGGCCGCAGTTAACGCTGGCGGCTAAGCGTCAACATGACGAATTCTTTGCCTATGTGAATCAAGTTAACACTCAAAACCTGTTACCCTTGTTACCGCTATTTCCCGGAGTCGATAAAGCCGTATTGCATCAATGGCATGCTTTATCGCCTGAAGCCAGTATTGGGCCCATTCGACTGTATCAAAAGGCCGATCAGCCTTTGCTCGCTACTTCTGAGGTGAAACAGTTACATTGGCAGAAGGTCGACGGTATCCCCAATACCCATCCTTTGGATCTGAACTTACATTGGCAAGACAAGACGCTGTATTTCTCTTTGCCTGCACAAGTTTATACCGTGGATTTTGGAGATGAATTTTCGGCGCCACTCGTCTTTAACGGTGCGGCAATTGATGGTCAGTTCAATACTGCAGAGTTGAGTTTAAATCTGCCGCAGTTGCAGCTTGAGAACGATGACATAGGCTTAGATGCCGCGCTGAATTTGGATTTCAGTGCTGCGGCGCATATGGCGCTGGCCGCTAATGTTCATATCAATAATGTCGCCAATGCCGACAAGTATTTCCCCAATAAGGCGATGGGCGAATCGCTGGCTGAATATTTGGATACAGGGCTTAAAGCGGGTCAGACTCAAGATGCACAGGTCGTTTGGCGTGGTCCGTTAAGCGGTTTCCCTTTCGATGACAATAGCGGCGTGTTTCAAGCGGCATTTACTTTAACGGATGCCCAATTCCAGTTTCAACCCGATTGGCCTGCAGTCACAGACTTATCCCTTAATGCTTTGTTTGAAAATGCTCGTATGGATCTTTGGCTCAACCAAGGCAAGCTGATGAACGTGGATGCCACGGGTGCCCATGTATTTATTCCCGCGATTGGCGAGCACACTCTGCTAAGGATTGAAGCTGAACTTGCCACCCAAGGCAGCGCGGCGACTAAGGTGTTGCAAGCCTCGCCTTTGGCGGGGTCAGTGGGTAAAACCTTAGATGTCGTGCAAGTACAAGGCGCTGTGACTGGCAATTTGGATATCAGTATTCCGCTGTATGACGGAGGCGCAGAAGATATTCGTGGTCAAATTAGTTTTGATAACACGCCGGTGTATATTGCCCAGCCCGGACTGCAGCTCAATGGCGTAACGGGTATCGTCGACTTTGCAAATGAGGTGGTGACAGGTAAAGGGATTAAAGCGCGTTTGTTCGAACAGCCGCTCAACTTAACCTTTGATACTCAGCCTAAAGGCAAAGATTTTAGCCTTAATCTTTCACTCAAAAGTCGTTGGGATCTGAATCGTCTCCCCGAAGCATTGCATAATCCTTTGAGTGATTTCTATCAGGGTAAAATCAGTTGGGACGGCGCTATGACTATGCTGTTTACTGAAAAAGGTTATCAAATTCAAGCCAAAGTAACTTCGGATATGGTTGGCACTCAACTGTCATTCCCGGGATATTTTGCCAAACCCGAAGATGAGCCGCGGCCTTTAGTCGCTGAGTTTATTGGCGATCAAAATGATGCGACCTTAGATGTCAAACTGGCGAGTCATGCCGAGTTTATCGGTGGGTTTGATGCTGAAAAAGGTGCTAATTTCAGTTATTTTGATTTGTTATTGGGGCGTTTATTCGATGAGGATGAAGCCCGAAATACTGAGAAAGGTCATATTCAAATTGACCTTGGTAAGGCGAAACTAGCCGACTGGTTACCTGTGATTAATGCCTTTGTTGGCCAAGAGAAATTACCTAAAACCGGCATCCTCGTCGACGATATCGCCCATGACAGTTTATTCCCTGCGGTGGCGAGTATCGATTCCCATATTGGCCGCCTCGACCTTTTAGGACAACAGCTGACCGAGCTTAGGCTCAATGCGAAACCCAATGAAACGGGCTGGCGTTTTAATACCGTTGCCAACGAATTTGACGGCTGGGTCGATTTCTATCCCAACTGGCGAACCCAAGGCCTCAAAGTTGTGGCGAGCAAATTCTATTTTTCACCCGAGGTTAAGTCGGATACCGATGCTGATTTTGCCAGCGATCAAGTGCTCACTAACCTGCCGCCCGTGGCCGTGAATGTGGAAGATTTTCGTTTCTTCGATAAGCCTTTTGGCAAGCTAGTCTTGCAGGCGGGCCCACAAGCGGCAGGCTATAAAATCCAAACCCTGTCGCTAACTACGCCTAATGTGACCTTGCAGGGCAGTGGTATTTGGCAGCAACAGGCAGGGCAGAATGAAACTGATTTGAGTGTCGAATTGAACGCCACTCAGTTTAATTACCTCTCGGCCCAATTGGGCATAGATCCCGGCGTCAATGAAGCGCCATTAAAGGTTAACGCGGATTTGTCTTGGCAAGGTGCGCCTTATGCTTTCTCCCTCGAAACCTTAAATGGCAAGGTGAAGTTCGACTTAGGCAAAGGGCATTTATCTCAGGTGAGTGATAAGGGCGCGCGCATTTTCTCCCTGTTCAGCTTAGATTCTCTAGTACGCAAACTGTCGCTGGATTTCACCGATGTCTTCGGTCAGGGCATGTATTTCAACTCCTTCAATGGCAATCTGCAAATTGATAACGGCGTGGTGAAAACCACTGATACCGAAATGGATGCGATTGCGGGCAATATGAAGGTCCGTGGCTATACGGATCTCACCACTGAAAGTTTGAATTACGATATCCGCTTTGTGCCGCAATTGGCCTCGAGTGTGCCGACTGTGGTATTGCTCAGTACCAGTGCGTGGACACTCGGTCTGGGCGCATTTGCGCTGACAAAAGTGCTTGAGCCTGTGATTGAAGTAATTTCAGAAATTCGTTTTCGGGTGACCGGCACTATGGCTGAACCTGTGGTTGAAGAGCTGGAGCGTAAGAGTAAAGAAATTGAAATTCCTGAGGCCATTTTACCTGTTGTTGGAGTTGAGCGCCCAGCGGCGCCGACCGAAGCCGCGAGTCATAATACCGATATCACTCAGCCGGTAGAGACGAAATCTGAGCCACAGCTTCAAGAAGCACAATCAGAAGCGCTCAAGCTACAAGACCTTAAGCCTGAAGAGGCCAGAACTGAAGAATCAAAGTCAGAAGAGCCCAAGCCAGCCACAGATCAAATTAAAGCGCCCGATTTAAAGTTAGTGCAACCTCAAGCGACGCCTTCGCCTGAAGCGCCGAACACGCCTGCCACACCAGAGAATCAGCCAGCAGTAGAACCGATTAAGCAAATTCAGGGAGATCAGAATGCACATCAGCCTGTTGCAATGTCAGAGCAGTCGCGACGTCAGCGCCAATCTGCTGTTTATCGAATCGCAGCTTAACGAACTCAAACGGGATGCCGATGCGCCCCATTTAGTCGTGTTGCCCGAATGCAGTTTACTGTTTGGTGGCCACGAAAGTCAGCAACTCGCCTATGCGGGTGATGCTCATCAGAGCCCGCTCAAGTCGGCCTTAAGTGCACTGGCAGCCAAATTTCAGGTCTTTATGGTGGCAGGCACTATTCCGGCGCTGGCTGAGGATGGCCGCGTGTATAGCCGCAGTTATCTGTTTGATGATAAAGGTGATACTTTAGGGCACTACGATAAGCTGCATCTTTTTGATGTGGATGTTGCCGATGGTACAAAACAATATCGTGAGAGCGAAACCTTCTGCCCCGGTGATCACATTAGCGTTATCGATACACCTTTTGGCAAAATTGGCCTAGCCATCTGTTATGATTTACGCTTTCCCGACTTATTTAGGGCGATGCGTCTTGCGGGTGCCGAGATCATTACCTTGCCGTCGGCCTTCACTAAAGTTACCGGTGAAGCCCATTGGCAAGTATTGCTACAGGCCAGAGCGA
Organism: Shewanella vaxholmensis; assembly: GCF_031932135.1. NCBI lineage: Bacteria > Pseudomonadati > Pseudomonadota > Gammaproteobacteria > Alteromonadales > Shewanellaceae > Shewanella > Shewanella vaxholmensis. The sequence goes on along the minus strand of NZ_JAUOEV010000016.1, from coordinate 14,183 downwards.
TTGAAACCCAATGCGTTATTCTCGCTGCCGCTCAGTGGGGACAGCATAACGAAGGCAGTCGTGAAACTTGGGGGCAGAGCATGATAGTCGGTCCTTGGGGCAATATTTTGGCTGAACGTAAAACGGGTACGGGTTGGGTGCAGGCTGAGGTCGATTTAACCGAACTGCACAGTATTCGCCGTAAAATGCCCGTGATGCAGCATAATCGTTTCCTTGAGCCAAGCTTGAAATAACCGCCCGCACTGGCGAGCGGCAATACCGAATTAGACAGCGATTTACGTACAGAATTAGTACAGCGAATTTACACTCAGAATATCAAGATCCCTTGGGGTCAAAGAGAGCATAGATGCCATTTTTAGCACAAGTAGAGCAAAGTTTATTGAAGAATGGGTTAGCGTTAGAGGGGCTGCAAACCTATCTAAACACCATACATCAGCACAAAATCGATTATTCCGATCTCTATTTTCAAGGTAGTCGCCACGAGTCTTGGGTGCTGGAAGACGGCATCATTAAAGACGGTAGTTTCCATATCGAACGCGGTGTGGGCGTGCGTGCGATCAGCGGTGAAAAAACCGGTTTCGCCTATGCCGATGATATTACGCCTGCAGCCCTAAGCGCTGCCGCTCAGGCCGCCCGCGGCATTGCCAGTGCCGGTGAGCAAACTCAGGTTCAAGCCTTTAAACGTCAAAAAGCCTTGGCATTATACGACAGTTTAGATCCGATTGCGGCGATGGAAGAAGTCAAAAAAATCAATTTGCTGAAAGAAGCCGATGCTTTTATTCGCAGTTTAGATAGCCGCATTATTCAAGTGGTTGTTAGCCTTGCGGGCGTGCACGAAGAAATCCTTATCGCTGCCAGCGATGGCACTTTAGCGGCCGATATTCGTCCTTTAGTGCGCTTTAACTGCAGCGTTATCTTAGAAGAAAATGGTAAACGTGAACGTGGCGGCGCCGGTGGCGGTGGTCGTCATGACTACGGCGTATTGATGGCAAGCGATGACACTGGTTTACCTATGTGCTTTGCCTTTGCCCGTGAAGCCGTGCGTCAAGCGCAGGTCAATCTAAATGCCATCGATGCACCAGCGGGTGAAATGCCAGTGGTGTTAGGTAATGGCTGGCCCGGTGTATTGCTCCACGAAGCGGTTGGACATGGTTTGGAAGGCGACTTTAACCGTAAGGGCAGCAGTGCCTTTAGCGGCAAGGTTGGTCAGCAAGTTGCGTCTAAGTTAGTGACTGTGGTCGACGATGGCACCTTGCCTAATCGTCGTGGTTCACTGAGTATCGACGATGAAGGTGTACAAACCCAAAGAACCGTATTGATTGAAGACGGTATTTTAAAGGGTTACATCCAAGACAAACTCAATGCTCGTTTGATGGGTGTTGCGCCAACGGGTAACGGTCGCCGCGAATCTTACGCGCATTTACCTATGCCACGTATGACTAACACCTATATGACGGCGGGTGAGTCGGATCCAAGTGAGATCATCAAGTCAGTGAAGAAGGGCATTTACGCCCCGAACTTTGGCGGTGGCCAAGTGGATATCACTTCGGGTAAGTTTGTGTTTTCCGCATCCGAAGCCTATTTGATTGAAAATGGTGAAGTTACACAAGCCATTAAAGGCGCCACTTTAATCGGTAACGGCCCTGAGGCAATGAGCCAGATTTCTATGGTCGGTAACGATATGGCTTTAGATCAAGGTGTTGGCGTTTGCGGTAAAGACGGTCAAAGTGTCCCCGTAGGCGTAGGCCAACCCACCTTGAAGTTAGATCGTTTAACTGTGGGTGGTACAGCGTAAGATCTAGAATCTAGAGCCTAAGCTTTACGCCACACTTAAGGAGGCGAGTTCTAGCCGCTGTCTGCTATGAATGTTATCATTCGCAAAGGAAATTAGAGTAACTACTCTAGAGGTGTTAATGAAACTATCACGTGTGGCTTGGCTGTGTTTACTGCCCTTGCCTTGTTTATTGCCTTTGGCTGGTTATGCCCAGCCCACGAGCTTCACCGACGCTTGGCAACAAGTGCTGAAGGTGAGCGATAAGTTGCAAGCGCAATCCCAGGAAGTGAATCGCGCTAAAGGTGAAGAGGAGGCGGGCGAGAGCTTAAATCTGCCCTCCTTGAGCCTTAATGGCAGTTATACCCACCTCGAAAAACCGATTGAACTCGATCTTCGGGATCTCAATCCCTTAGCCTCCCTTGATCCCGCCACTTTGCCACCCGCCCTTGGCGGAGCACTGGCGAGCATTCCGGGATCAATGTTTGTCACACCTTTTACCGAGCAAGATATCTTCCGCGCGAGCTTGCAAGCCATGTGGCCGATTTACACGGGCGGGCAGATCACCGCAGCCCAAGGTATACACGCGGCTATGGTGGCCGAGAAGCAACAAGAATTACAGCTGGCCACCCGGGATTTATTTACCCAATTGGTCGACAGATACTATGCCGTCGATGTCACGCTGGCGCTGGTGAACACCCAAACCGATCTCGTTGGATCTTTAACTAAGCATGTTGATCATGCGCTCGCGTTAGAGCGAGAAGGCCAAATCGCTAAGGTTGAACGCCTCAATGCGCAGGTCGCGTTAGACAATGCCAAAGTCAATTTAGGTAGCGCTCGCCGTCAACATGAAATGGCGGTTATTGCCCTGTCGCGCATGTTGCAGCAAAGCGATGTCGGCACTGAGTCGCCTCTATTTGTCTTGCCGCATGCGCCGTCTTTAGGTCAGCTAACCCAAGTGACGCTGAGCCAACATCCAGCGCTCAAATTGCTCGAAGCCAAGGAAGCGCAGGCCAATGGCTTGGTGTCATTAGAACAGGGTAAGTATCACCCCACGGTTTTCCTCTTTGGTAATTACACTCTTTACGAAGATGACAGCCTGTTTTCTCAGGTAGAGCCCGATTGGATGGTCGGCGTCGGCGTTAAAGTGCCTATTCTCAGCCGCGATGGCCGCAGTGGTAAGGTCGAAGCGGCGAAAAGTGCACTCTTACAAGCTCGTTATACCAAGGCACAAACTAAACAAGACTTGAGCCTGCTGGTGGATCAAAGCTATCGCCAATTATTACAGGCCGAGGAAGAAGTGACGGCGCTCGATACTTCGCTCGAACTCGCCAGCGAAAACCTGCGCCTGCGGGAAATCGCTTTTAATCAAGGGCTTTCAACTTCTATCGACAGAGTCGATGCCGAGCTGAAACTCAGCGCAGTCAAGACTCAGCAACTGGCCGCCCGTTATCGTTATGTGCAAGCCTATGCCAGATTAATGGCCATCAGTGGTCAATTAGATGAATTTATCGGTCGTACCATAGCTCGAAACTCAGCCCGAACCTCTGCTCAAACCACAGCCCCTACCCAAGTGCAGGAGACAAACAATGCGCGCTAACAGAATACTTGCCCTTGTGGCGTTGGTCGCATTAGGTCTTATCTTAGCCTATGGCCTCAAGCTGGCTTACAGTCCGCAGCCGAGTCTGTTGCAGGGCCAGATTGAAGCCCGCGAATACAATGTCTCCTCTAAGGTGCCAGGTCGCGTTGAGCAAGTGCTGGTACGCCGTGGTGACAGTGTGGCCGAAGGGGATTTACTGTTCGCTATCCACAGCCCTGAGCTGGATGCTAAGTTGATGCAGGCCGAAGGTGGCCGTGATGCCGCTAAAGCGATGCAGCTTGAAGCCAACAACGGCGCCCGCAGCCAAGAAGTGATGGCGGCCAAAGAGCAATGGCTCAAGGCACAGGCAGCGGCAACGCTGGCGAAAACCACTTATACCCGCGTTGAAAACCTCTTCAATGAAGGTGTGGCCGCGAGACAAAAACGCGATGAAGCCTTTACCCAATGGCAAGCGGCGAAATACACAGAGCAAGCGGCGTTAGCCATGTATCAAATGGCACAGGAAGGCGCGCGGGTCGAAACCAAAGCCGCTGCCGCCGGGAACGCCCGTATGGCCGAAGGTGCGGTAAAAGAAGTTAACGCCATTATGCAAGATAGCCAAATGCGTGCGCCTAAGTCGGGTGAAATCAGCGACGTGCTATTGCAGGCCGGTGAATTAGCGCCGAGCGGTTTTCCGATTGTGAGCCTGATTGACATGCAGGATTCATGGGCCGTGTTCCAAGTGCGCGAAGATCAACTTAAGCGCTTCAAGCAAGGCCAAAAAGTTCAGCTGAATATTCCAGCACTCGGGCAGGATGTGGACTTTACTGTGTCCCATATCAGCGTGATGGGCGATTTTGCTACTTGGCGTTCGACCGAAAGCGGCCACGATTTTGATATGCGCACTTTCGAGATGGAATTGCGTCCAAGCCAGCCGATTGCCGATCTGCGTGTCGGTATGTCTGTGTTGCTGCGCAGTGAGTAAAAGCCGTGACTGAACGCACGCCCAACGCCAATACGGTCGACAAAACTAAGGATGAATCACAGCCATCGAGCAGAAGCTTTATGGCCTTGCTCATCGCGTTAGTTCGCCGTGAGCTCAATGCGCTGTGGCGCGACCCTTGGCAGCTGGCGCTGATCAGTTATATTCCGCTTATCGGGATGTTATGCCTCTGGTGGCTATTCAGTGCGGGGTTGCCAAGGCAATTACCGGTGGCGATTGTTGATCAAGACCACAGTCAATTAAGCCGCATGCTGACACGTCAATTGAAGGCTAATCCTGTGACAGAGCCACAAAACTTCACCGATTTAGCCGCGGCTGTGTCGGCGATGCAGCAGGCGAAAGTCTACGCTATCGTGGTCTTTCCCTATGATATGAAAAAAGATTTGCTCACTGGCCACAAGCCCACCATAGATGTGCGCTACAACAGCCAATTTTTGCTGGTGGGCAAGTTACTCTCAAGCCAAATTCAGCTGAGTCTGGGTGACGGTTTATTGCACGTCGCAGGTTTAAAACAGCTCGCCAACGGCACGCCTAAATCCCAAGTGGCAGTCAATTTAAGCCCAGTCAAAAGCCAAACAACGGCGCTGTTTAACCGAAATAACAACTACATAGGCTTCTTAGTGCCACCAGTGCTGATTGCGCTGTGGCAGTTGTTATCTATGTTAGTGATGGCCAACAGCTTAAATCGAGAGCTGCATCTCGCGCCCACGAACCAGAACAATGGCATAGCAAATACCTTAACCGAACATTTTTGGCCTAAGGTGCTGGCGAAATTGGTGTTGTTTACGCCGATATTGATGCTGCAGGGCAGCTTTATTTTAGCTTGGCTGTATTTGTATCTCGCGTTGCCTATGGCGGGCAGTTTAGCCCTATTGCTGGTGGCACAATTGGTGATGTTACTGGCGGTCTGGAGTCTGGTGTTATTCATCTTTGTCGTGATGCGTGACAGTGCGCGGGTCATCAGTTTCTGCACTGCCTTATTTGCGCCCGCGTTTGCCTTTATGGGCATCACTTTCCCCACCCATGAGATGCCGCAATTGGCGCAGTGGTGGCGACAGATCATGCCGTCGAGCCACTATATTGAGTCCCATGTGAGCGTCGTCAGTTATGGTGCTACTTGGCCGAGCGTGGCGGGTCAACTCAGCAGTTATTGGGGCTTTATTTGTTTGCTGCCTTTGATCTATTTGCTATCGCGTCAATTATTGCCGAGCACGGTTAGCGCGAATAATGTGGTGGCAGTAGTTGACTCGGACGTAGCTCTGCCTGCGAAGGGGCAATAGGATGAATATGTGGCGACTGATATTAACTGAACTTAAGGCCATTATTAGCGATAAAGCGATCGCAGTGACCTTGTTTGGTGGCGTGCTGTTTTATTCGATTTTGTATCCTTTACCCTATTTAAACCAAGTGCCTACTGAGCAACAGCTGATCGTGGTGGACTTAGATCATTCGTCCTTAAGCCGCCAGTTGATCCGCCACGCCGACGCCAGTGCAAAAATCCAAGTCATAGGCCAAGTAGGTTCGATTACCGAGGCGAAGCGTTTTATTGAGACACGCAAGGCCTACGGCTTACTGGTGATCCCAGAAGGTTTCCGCCGCGACTTAATGCTGGGTAAGGGAGTGACGTTAAGTTATGGCGGTGATGCCAGTTATTTCCTGATTTATTCCGCGGTTGTCGAAGGCTTAGTGAGCGCCGGTATGGACGCGGGCAAGCAAGTGCAATTGATTGGCATGTTGGCCCAAGGCACAAATCCTAAACAGGCCGAGCAGAACCTGAACTCGATGCACTTAAATAGCGTGCCGGCCTTTAACCCAAGCCTAGGTTATACGCCCTATGTAGTGCCTGGACTGTTTTTGCTGATCTTGCATCAAACCTTGCTCATAGGCACAGGTATTTTAGGGGCAGGGCAATGGCGCCAGAAAGGTTATTGGCAGCAGGTCTCGCCCGTACAACTTTTATGTGGGCGAATACTCGCCTTCATGTTGATTTATCTCTTCTTTACCAGCTTTTACGTCGGCTATTGTTATCACTGGTATCACGTCAGCATTCAGGCGAGTCTGGGTGTTGTCGCGTTATGGTTGTTACCTTTTTTATTGGCTACCGCTGCTGCTGGGGTCGCCATGAGCACCTTGTTTACCCGTCGCGATTTACCGACCCAAGTATTGTTGTTGATTTCAATGCCAATCCTATTCGTGTCGGGTTTTGTCTGGCCGATAGCGCTCATCCCCGAACCGTTAGTATTAGGTTCGCAGTTTATCCCCGCCGTACCCGCGATTATGGGGATGTTAGAACTCAATCAAATGGGCGTAAGTTGGGCGAGTGTGATGCCCAAGTGGCTACAACTCTGGGGCTTATTTGCGGTTTTTTTCGGCTTAGCTATCTTAGGTATTAAGCGCAGAGTGAGATTGTTGGCTGAAGCTAATCAGCTTTGATGGACTCGCGGGACAGAGCATCTCGCGAGTATTTACTGGGCTTGAACTTTACAGGGGCTGTTTAGGTACTTCTGGAATTAATCTTTAGAAGTAAAGACTTTCTACAATTTTACCATCGACGAGCATATCGCACTTATCGCCTGAGCTCGACTTAGTCGCTTGAATGACGCCAGCAATCGCGCCAAATGCGCCACCTTGGCTGCTGAGCACTGAGCCGAAATAGCATTGGCTAGAAATCTTGAAATCCTTGTATTTGCCGCTCAAATTTTGGGTCGGAGTATAAGGAGGGAAAGTGCCTTTCATAACAGAGTCGCCATTTACTGAGAGTGAAATGTTTTTGCGTTCTGTATCAAAACTGCCACCAAAAACTAGGTTAATACCATCGATTTCAACGGTTTTTTCTTGAGCGATAATAGGTGGTTTTGCGGCGCAGGCGGCGAGAAAACAGCTGCCAATGGCCAGAGAGATTAAAGTAATTTTACGCATGTCATCTTCCTTTTGATGCGATAAAACAAATGAAGCAGTCGCTTCGCAAATTAAACGGCCCCTGTTTAGTTTTGCCGAACGATTATATCTATATCTGCTTCATTTCCAATAACAAATTTAATACAAATGAAAAATTATCCTGTCTTGAGCTTATCCCTGCTTATTCCGTTAAGTTAACTCTCATCGCGCAGATAGCCAGCAAAGTGCCCTTGTTGGGTTGTCTTCTTATTGGTTTTGGGGGAGAATGCGCGCCGAAAAAATGGCCGAGGTACTCAGTATCTCGGTTAATTTATTTAGAGAGTATGCGTTTTAAAACAATTGAGGCCGGTAAACATCCGGAAATGATATGAGGTTCGGCTGAACCTATTTTAATGAGGACAAATCAATGGGGCTGTTGTGCGCCGAATTTTCGGTCATTGCCGTAAATCAAGTTGTTGAGTTAGCCATTAAGCCTAAAGTGCTGATGGTGAGTCACATGCCAAAACCAATTGCAGATGCATGGTTAGCTGTTCAACCCTGTGCAATGGGGGCGTGATCATGAGTCAACACAAACCGGGTTTGAAGCAGACCCTCAATTTATGGCAAGTGGTAGTGATGGGGCTCGCCTATCTCACGCCTATGGCTGTTTTTGACACCTTTGGTATTGTTTCCGAGATTACCTCTGGCCATGTGGCTACGTCTTATCTATTCGCGCTGGCGGGAATTTTGTTTACCGCGTTCAGTTATGGCCACTTAGTGCGTAAATATCCCTACGCGGGATCAGCCTACACCTACGCCCAGAAAACCTTTAGTCCGAATGTCGGCTTTATGGTGGGCTGGTCGTCACTGCTTGATTATATGTTTATGCCAATGATCAACATGTTGTTGGCAAAAATCTATTTAACCGCCATGTTCCCCACTGTCGAACCTTGGATCTTCATTTTCGCACTCGTGACCATAATGACCCTGCTCAATCTTAAAGGGATTGATTTGGTGGCTAACTTTAATGGGGTGATAGTGTTTGTGCAGATCGCCATTATTCTCGTGTTTATAGCATTAATGGCCTATAGCATTTCCCTTGGTGAAGGCGAAGGTGCGATTGCGAGCGTACGACCTTTTTATACCGATAATATGGCGATTGTGCCGTTATTTACTGGCGCCACTATTTTGTGTTTTTCCTTCCTCGGCTTCGACGGTTTGAGCTCGCTGACCGAAGAAACGAAGGATGCGCAGCGTGTTATTCCTCGCGCTATCGTGTTGACTGCCTTGATTGGTGGGGTGATTTTTGTCGGCGTGTCTTATTTCCTTCAGCTTTATTTCCCCGATATTTCCCGCTTCCAGCAGCTTGATGCGGTATTGCCCGAAATCGCACTCTACGTTGGAGGAAACCTATTTCAGTCCATCGTATTAGTGGCGACTACAGTGGCGGTGTTGGCATCCGGCATGGCTGCACACGCTGGCGTTGCACGGATTTTGTATGTGATGGGGCGAGATAACATGCTGCCACGTAAAGGGTTTGCTTATATCCACCCTAAGTGGCGTACCCCTGCATTTAATGTCTTATTGGTGGGAGCGCTGGCGCTGTCTGCGGTATCATTTGATTTGGAAATGGCCTTAGCCTTAGTGAATTTTGGCGCTTTAGTGGCGTTCACCTTCGTGAACTTAGCCGTCATAGTGCAGTTTTATGTGAGGGAGCGACGTAATCAATCCTTTAAAGATCACCTGCAATACTTAGTCTTGCCCCTGTGTGGCGCTGGCACTATTGGCGTGCTTTGGGCGAACTTAGAGCCACAGTCATTAGAATTGGGATTAATTTGGGCTGCCGCGGGAGCTTTATATTTGGCCCTGCGTAGCATACGTTTACGCCGAGCAGTAGAGTTACAAAATTAGTTGCTGCATAGGATCATAGCGTTGCAGCTATTGTTAATAACTGACAAGGGTTTGATTGAGGCAGCATAGCCTTCTAATCAAACGTCCAATTGAAAAGACCCGCATTCGCGGGTCTTTTCAGTTTGCTTAATCGAGTTTTAAAGCGATGGCACTGTGAAACCTAAGTTGTCAGTGACCACATTTTTAGGGGTTGTGACTTTCAGCGATACACTAGCATTGGCCGATGCCGTAAATTTCAGCGGCGAACCTAGACTGCCTTTAGCATAAACAGTATTGGGCACTTCGAAGGTTTTAGGCGCTCCAGCACAATCGACGCAAAGCTCGATACTTGTCTGAGCAGGCATGATTTGATTCGCGCTGTCGTGGACAAATACTACAAACTCAGAACTCGCACCAACGGCGACAGGTTTGATGTCATTCACACTCGGCAATAACACACCGTCTTGCATCACACTGAGATAAGCCTGTGAGCCTGACATGCTCATTACTAAGGCTTTGCGGATATAGGTTTTATTGGCTTGGCCTTTGCCGCAGAGTGCGCTTTCGCATTGTGGACCGTTAAATTTACCATCGGCAAAACTATATTCTTTTGCTTGGGTATTCCAAAATGGTTCGGCTGAATTCCGAATGCCATCTTCATTGTCATCCCTAAACGCATCACCTAGATCACTGAAACCACTAGGCAAATAGGCTTCGATGTCCATGCCATTACCTGTGCATTTTTTCGGGACGCCTGAATTCGTTAAACAAGCCAAGTCGGTCACAGGCATGCCATTGATGTCTTTACTGATATCGGCATCATCGAAGATGTTATTGCCATTGGTATCGAAGAAGGTTTCGTGACCTAAGGCATAAGCGAGAATCGTGATGCGGTGATCGGGTACGCGTGCTGATTGTGATGTCCAAACGACGCTACAAGTGCCATTTTTAGTTAAACATGGAGAGGTTATGCCACCACCTTCTGTGGTGAAGTTGACCGCGGTATCATCGGGCGCTGGATTACCGAAACTATCTGAGGCTCGAATAGTGATAGTGGCAGTTTCACCATTAAAGTCACCTGCTTCTGGATTGAATACTGTCGTTGATAGGCTAAACCCAAGCTGTTGCGGTAGACCAGTATTTACAGTTAATTGTTCAGATTGGCTAGTGATGACTTCTTTAGTATCAGTATCAACGGCGGTAGCGACCACACGCACAGGTGTGGGGACAGTGCCGGATAATACGCGCACACTGGCGATACCTTGGGAGTTAGTCAGGCTTTGCGCATTCGCAGTGCCATTAGCAAAACTTAAACCACCAACCACAGTGTCTAAGGTAAAGCTGACTTCTTGCTGCGCTGCGGGTTGGCCATTAGCGCTGGTGACTTTGAAGCTGACTAAAGAGGATTCGCTTGCACCTGTGCCGCCCGCACCTTTGATGCGAATTTGTGCTGGCTCTGCTGACTCAAAACTTAAGCTGGCAAGGGTTTGGCGTTGTAGAGTAAATGGGAAATTTGCCGTTAGCGTCTGATTACCTGCTACTGTCGTGGCGATGATTTGGTCGCTACGTTCACTGTTGCCACTGCAACTGGTGTCTTGGAAGGTTGAGCTCGCATTACCCGATAAGGTCGTCACTGGGGTATCGAGTGTCGCACTATTGCTGTTGGTGCAATCTGAGCTAAAGCTGATGGAAGAGGGGGTTTGCACTCGGGTAATAGTACCGTCATTGGCCTCTAAGACTAAACTTGCGGTCACCCCAAAGCTGCCACCTGCGCTGATCTTATATGCGCCATTGGCATCGGCCGTTAAGGTACTCGCCAGTTTACCTTCAGTAAAGACAGCGCCATTGAATGAGCCGAGTTTCAGCGTACCTTCTTGATTGACCGCATCTTTACTCAAGACTTCATACAGACTGCTGGTTTGCAGCGATTGACCTTGGTAGTCCACTGTGACCGTGAGGGAGTTTGCCCCTAATTCAGTTGCACTTGGCGTATAAGGCACCTGGGCAATACCTTGATTGTCGGTTAATGCACTTGCAGGATTCAGCGCTGCAGAGCCGGCGCTGAACGTCACTTTCGCGCCTTCGATGCCGTTGCTTTCGCTATCGAGCAATATGGCTTGCAGTTGTACCGACTCATCGACTTTGAAGCGAGTCACTAAGGCTGAGCTATTTAAAATACTGGCGCTGAGTTTAGGTGCTGCAGGAGAAGTACCATCGCTAACACCTAAAAACTCAAACTTGCGCGTAGCTGTTAGCGCCGTTGTGGAATCTTTTGGAGTTGTCGTTGCAGTAATTGTCCCTGCATTGACAAGTAAATCAGGATTACTAACGATAATAATGGCTTCACCGTTATTGTCTGTTAGTTTGCTATTAGGTGTTAATACACCAAGGTCTGTCGTAAAGTCGACTTTCTGCTTGCTCACTGTAGCTGAGCCTTTCTTTAACTTCGCGACTGCGCAAAAACCTGTGTCTTTAGGGAAACTTTGGAGTGAAGTAACACTGCCGCATTCAGAACCCGATAAGGTCTTAAAGTCGATAGACAGTTTATAAATACCGTCAGTGGCATCTGTGCCACCGTTATCTTCGTCCGCAGGGCCGTTACAGGCCCCGAGTCCAAATAGTCCAATAAAAAGCAAAGCTAGGCTACATAACGTTTTGCTAAGTCGCATAAGCAACATCCTTGTGGGGCTGAAGTTAATTAGTCTTGGATTTCGCTGCGTAGATATTTAAACAGCTCTTTAGATGATTTTGATTCTGGACCTTTGGCCAGTTCTTTGGTCGCTTGACGCACCAAAGTACGCAGTTTTTGTCTGTCTAATTGCGGATAATGCTCAACTAAGGTTTGAATTTCAGCATCACCTTGGGTGAGTAAGCGTTCACGCATTTTTTCGAACATCTGCAACTTCGCAGTTTCGTTGTTGTTTTTATTCAACACGATAGCGAGTGAAGCCTTAATAGGCTCGATATCAAAATTACGCATCAATTTGCCGATATACTGCATGTGGCGACGATACGCCTCAGTATTAACCTTGATTTTGCGTGTTTGCAGGATAGCGTCGTACAAAAACTCATCCAGCTCGATTTTATCTAGCTGAGTTTTGCTCAGTGAAACAAGCTCCATACCGACTTTTTGCACGGCTTCGCTATCACGCTTGTCCGTTGTTTTACTGCTGACATAATCTTCATCTATGTCGTAGGGCTGTTTAAAATGTTCTGAATCACCAACAATCTTCATATCGATAAAACCTCAAGTAAATAACTGGCTAATAATAACATCTCCAGCCAAAAATCGCCTAGGTGAATGTGTTGAAACAAAGACCAGAGCCCCTTTTGCGCCTTAGCCTAGTGTTGGACCGCGACTCAGTGTCACGCTAATAATTAATGTGAATGGGATTTGTGTTTGTTATGCTAGCGCCATTGCCGATAACGAAAGAGTAGCTTTGTGTCTTTGAACAGAATCGATAGTGAATTGGGTGCGCTGAAAGATGCGGTTGCCGTGGCACTCGAATATGCCAATAAATTAGGAACGAACGCGGCCGAAGTGGCGATCAGTAAGCAACAGGGCCTGTCGGTTTCAACCCGCTTAAAAGAGGTTGAAACCGTTGAATTTAATAAAGATGGTGCCCTAGGGATTACGGTTTATCGCGATGGTTGTAAGGGCAGTTCATCGACGTCGGATTTAAGTCCAGAAGCCATCGCCCTCGCGGTAAAAGCGGCCGACGATATCGCCCGTTATACTTCGCCCGATCCTTTTAGTGGCCTTGCCGATAAAGCCTTAATGGCGACGCAAATTCGCGATCTTCAGCTGTATTATCCACAAGATATTTCCCCCGATGAGCTCGCTCAGCTTGCGATCCGCGCCGAAACCGCGGCGCTCGATGCCGATCCGCGGATCAATAACTCCGATGGCGCGAGTGCTAATGCCCACACGTCGGTCAAAGTGTATGGCAATAGCCATGGCTTCTTGAACGGGTATTGCAGCTCACGTTATAGCTTAAGTTGCAGCGTGATCGGCGAAGACAGTGATGGCAATATGCAACGGGATTACGATTACACTATCGCCCGTAAATTCAGCGAGATGCTTGCACCTGAAACGGTCGGTTTAAAAACCGCAGAGAAGACAGTAAGCCGCCTCGGTGCGCGCAAGATCGCGACGACGCGTTTACCCATTTTATTAGCGCCAGATATCGCCACAGGGTTAATCGGCCACTTTATCGGTGCGATCAGCGGTGGCAGTTTATACCGTAAATCCAGTTTCTTATTGGATTCGATTAACACCCAAATCTTCCCCGATTGGTTCAATATTGAAGAACAGCCGCATTTACTGGGCGCACTGGCGAGCGCGAACTACGACAGCGAAGGCGTGTCGACCCAAGATAGACGCATTATCGACCGCGGCATGTTAGAAACCTATTTGCTGACCAGCTACTCGGCGCGCAAGTTAGGCTTAACCAACACGGGTCACGCGGGTGGTATTTATAACTGGACGCTCGGCCACACAGGCCAAACCTTCGACGAATTGGTAAAAGACATGGGCACAGGTTTGATTGTGACCGAAGTTATGGGCCAAGGCGTGAACATGGTAACGGGCGATTATTCCCGAGGTGCGGCGGGTTTCTACGTTGAAAACGGTGAGATCCAATATCCAGTGGAAGAGATCACTATCGCGGGTAACTTAAAAGAGATGTTCCGTGGCGTGCAGGCCGTGAGTAAGGATTTTGATATGCGCTCATCGATTCGTACCGGCGGTATCTTGTTATCTGAAATGAAGATTGCGGGTAACTAGGGTCTGTTGATCTTTGCTGTACAAATGTTGTTCAGCAATACATCGGCAGCCACATTAACATAAACGCCAGTGACACCATACTGGCGTAATTTCTTGCTAGCTTGTCATATCTTGTTGATATTGCTCGATAGTGTTTAATTCTTCCAAAAGCATTCTCCACTAAATGTCGATACCGATATAAGCACCAATCGACTCTTTCTTGAGGTGTATTCTTATAGCGGCGCCTTGGAATAACAGATTTCCCGCCTTTATTTGCGATAAGTTCACGAAAAGCATC
>NZ_JAUOEV010000015.1:0-131701 GCF_031932135.1 Shewanella vaxholmensis | reverse complement strand
TATCACGGTCACGCCATCTAATGACGGAGTTTCTTTAGGTGGTCTCAACGTCCAAGATGGTGAGCTAACAGTTAACGAAGCTAACCTTTCAACGGGTTCTGCGCCTAATAGCAATGCGCTGACTCAGACTGGTAACTTTAGTTTTACCTCTGTTGATGGATTAGCCTCTATCACCATCAAAGGACAAACCTTTAATTTGGCGGCATTACTGGCACTAAGCCCCAATACTGCGGTAAACATTACAACTCCTTATGGTGTCTTAACACTGACTGGTTTCACAGGCGATGCAAGCGGTGGCTCCATCAGCTACAGCTACACCTTAAATAACAATGTTGATAATGATTCAGCAACAGGGGCGACTAACGCTAGTTATTTAGATAGCTTTGCTGTAACCGTTGTGGATCAGGATGGTAGCCAAGCAAATGGCAGCCTTGATGTGAAGATTGTTGATGATGTCCCTAATGCCAACAACGACACAGGCAGTGTCGATGTGATCGTGGATACTTTTATCGTATCTGGCGTTGAGGCAAATTGGACATCATGGACAAATGGCACAAGCGTGACCACGTTCGATGGTAACAATAATTCTAATGGCGGCGGCACGGATAATGACAATGGTTTAGATCAGATCAGATGGGGGAATCCAACAAATACCTATCAATCTGGTTATGGTTTTATTGATAATGACAGTGCATTAAACGGTCAGTTTGCCTTAAACCAAGATATTATTTTAGGTACTTTTACCCACTATAATTTCTCAGTGTCTTCTGGTGGAGCAATTACCAAAGCAACCATGGATGTTACCTTCTCGGTGACTGATGCCTATGGGGTAGTTACACCTGTAACTCTCAAAGTCAACTTTGACCACAATGAAACACCGAACAACGACAACGATCCTGAAGCATCAAAAGATATTATTAAAGTCGGCAACACCAATGTAACCTTTGAACACCAAGGCCAAGTGTATACGCTGCAAGTAATAGGCTTTAGAATTCCTGGTACCAACCAAGTTGTTACTGAAATTAAAACGGCTGAAAATGCGGCAAGCAGTTATGAATTGGTTGTGCGTATAGTCGCAGGTGATGGCTATGCACTCCCCTCAACTACAGGCAATGTGTTAACCAATGACTTGGCAGGTGCTGATGCAGTTAAAACCGTCATTGGTGTAGCACCGCAAGATCACGTTGATGATGGGGTGACAGGCAATGTTGGGACCATTATCAATGGCCTATATGGCACGTTAATCGTATTCGCCAATGGTAGTTACACTTACACAGTAACAGCCAACGCCTCAGCTATTCCAACTGGAGCAACGGAAACCTTTACCTACACCATGCAAGATGCTGATGGTGATAAATCCAGTGCATTGCTGACTATCAATGTAAATACCGTTAATGCGAATGCGATTAAAGCGGTGCAAGATCAAATTACTGGTCTTGAAGATACTGTTGTGAACGGTAATGTACTGAATAATGATGGCAATAAAAATACGTCAGTCACTCATTTCACTGTGGCTAACGATGCCACTCAGTATGCAGCTGGTAGTAAAATTACC
Organism: Shewanella vaxholmensis; assembly: GCF_031932135.1. NCBI lineage: Bacteria > Pseudomonadati > Pseudomonadota > Gammaproteobacteria > Alteromonadales > Shewanellaceae > Shewanella > Shewanella vaxholmensis. The sequence continues at coordinate 130,146 of NZ_JAUOEV010000015.1, read as the reverse complement.
TTGGCAGAGGGCGAACTTACTCTTAATGATGATGGTAGCTACACCTTTACACCAGCAGCTAATTGGAATGGCCAAGTCCCAGTGGTTACCTACACGACAAATACAGGAGCAACAAGCACGCTAACTATCGTGGTAAGCCCTGTTGATGACCCAACGGTAACTACACCAGATAGCCAAACCATTTCTGAGGATGCCCCAGAAGCTAAGGGGAACGTACTCAATAATGATACCGATATTGATAGCACATTATCTGTTACCAGCTTCCAAGTGAATGGCGTCACCTACAACGCTGGCAGTACTTTGTATCAATTGCCTGAAGGTAAGCTGCAATTGAAGGCAAATGGTGATTACAGCTTCGATCCCAAAGATCACTGGAGCGGTTCATTGCCTGAAATCACCTACACCACTAATACGGGTGCTACAAGTACATTGAATATCACTGTTAACGCAGTGGCAGATGTACCTAACCTGACAATTAATGGGTACACCTCTGTTGCTGCTATCAACTTTGAAGATGCCAAGTTCTCTGGTAGTTGGGATGGTGTTAAGGCAAATGACATTAAGGGCCTAAATACCATCGGAACTTGGCATACCAGTAACGCTGGCGGCAAGATTGAAGTGGGTCTGGAGAAAACTTACCTTGGTGGCAACTCAAACAACAAGGTAATGGAAATCGAGTTCAATAACGGCGATAAGACTCTCTATACCGACATGCGCTTGGAGGCGGGTCGATTCTATGAGCTGGGCTTTGATATTGCGGCGCGGGCGGATAGCGCCGCGACCTCCGGCCTTACTATCAAACTGGTACCGCTGGATGCCAACGGTAACCCTATCATGGCGCAGGCAGTGATGCTTTACGACTTCAACCCAACCACTTCGGGTTGGCTGAAAGATCAAAAAGTTACCTTGCCAGTGGGGAGCAGTGGTAATTATCGTCTGCTGTTTGAAGCCGATAATGCGGATTCAGTGGGTGCCATCATGGATAACCTTGCATTCCGTGCAGTCGACAATATGGGATACAACGGTTCATACATCAAACTTGGCAATATCAGCGCCAATCTGGTTGACATTGACGGTTCTGAGTCACTCAGTATCAAACTGCAAGGACTACCTGTTGGGTCTGTACTCACGGATGGTGTGAACACTCTCACTATCGGCGCTGATGGCACAGTAGATATCAGTTCCTGGAACAAGAGCAACCTGCTGCTCAAACCAGTGACGACCGGCACCATTAACATCACTGTTGTGGCAACAGCAACTGAGTCCAGCAACAATGATAAAGCCACCACCACCACCACCTTCCCTGTAACTGTGCTGCCGGCAACAGTGACAGGTGGACAGAGTGTTGATTCATTCATCATGACGAATTGGGAGAACGGCTTAGCACAATTTGCTGTCAGCCTGAGTGGTTATGGCTCAGTTGGAGCGGCCGCCTCGACCCAATACATCAATAAGAGCACCGAGCTGTTGATAAATGCTGGCGCAAGCAACGACTATGTGGAGTTAGGCATATCTACAGCCAACAATGTCGTAAACACCGGCAGTTCATTACCCAACACGAATAATTCGGTCGTGACTCAGGCGGAACTTCTTGCCAGTAAGTTTATGACGCAAGAGACCATCACGACAGATGTCGGCTCACTCAAGAGCAATGTTCTGCAACCGCTGCAACCCAAAACAGACACTGTCAATTTGGGTTCTGGCAACGACACTGTCAACGGCGGTGAAGGCAGCCAAGTCGTTCATGGCGGTGGTGGTAACGATCTGCTGATTGGCGGCGAAGGTATTGATGGCTTACGCGGCGGTGACGGCAACGACACTCTGATTGGTGGCCTTGGTAATGACGTTCTACGTGGTGATAGCGGTGCTGATACCTTCGTCTGGCGCTATGCAGAAACAGGTATAGACCATATTACAGACTTTAACGTGAATGAGGACAAATTGGATCTGAGTGACTTGCTCCAAGGTGTAAATAGTAACGACCTAAATGACTATTTAAGCTTTAGCTTTGATGGCGGCTCAACTTCGATAACCATTGATACAGATGGTAACGGAACAAATACGGCAACCCAGTTGATTATTCTTGATGGCGTGGATTTATCTAAAGAGTATGGTGTGACCAGCGATGTTGGTATTATTAATGGCTTACTCGGTACCAATGGTAATGGTCCGTTAATTGTTGATACTCAGCCAATTGTTGTAGACCCTGAGCTCAAGCATGAACCATTGAAAACTACAGAACTATTCTAGAAATAAAATTGTGAACAATTTAGTTTTAATAACTAATTGGATGGCCTATAGAAATATAGGCCATCATGACCGATACTTGCCATAACCATATAAAAATCCAAAGGATAAGTAATTAGGTGTCAGCTGCAGCTTCTGAAAAAATTGATCAATGGACCATTTCAGCCTCACAAAGAGTGTTAGTGGATCCTTTGCTGGATTGTTTAGTGTTACTCACTGAGCATTTTGGCAATCCGTGCTCGAGCGATTCGCTTGCGGCAGGTTTACCCTTGTCAGGTACCGTATTATCACCTGACTTATTGCCTCAGGCGGCTTCAAGAGCGGGTCTAGCGGCTAAGCTATCTCGAAAAGGCTTAAACGAAGTATCACCTATATTGCTCCCATGTATTTTATTATTAAAAGACAAAAAAGCCTGCATATTGCGAGAACTTGATGTTGCATCAGATAAAGCAATTATTCAATTACCCGAGACGGGCGGTGAAGAGACACTGACAATTGAGTCGCTCGAAGCCTTATATGTGGGATATTTATTCTTAGTCAAACAAGAATACCGTGGCGACATGGGCTTCGATGTTTATCTACACGATAATAAAACCCACTGGTTAGTCCAAACCCTCAAAGATTCAGCACCCATTTATCGTGATGCATTAATCGCTTCTGTATTGGTGAATTTATTCGCCTTAGTTTCACCGTTATTTATTATGAATGTGTATGACAAAGTCGTGCCCAACCTTGCCTTTGAGTCCCTATGGGTGTTAGCGATTGGTGCTTCTATTGCGTATCTTTTTGATCTTGTCATGCGCCAACTCAGAAGCTACCTGATTGATGTAGCAGGTAAAAAAGTAGACATCATAGTGTCTTCTCGCCTATTCGCTAAAGCGATTGGTATCCCCTTAGAAAAACGCTCCCCCAGTATTGGCGGTATGGCAAAACAATTAGGCGAATTCGATAACATCCGTGAAATTTTAACTTCTGCGACGATCACAACCTTAGTCGATCTGCCCTTTGCGTTATTTTTCTTAATTATTATCTACATCGTTGCTGGCGATCTCGCGATTGTTCCAGTGATCGGTGGCGTTATCATTATTGGCTTTACACTTTATATCCAACCTAAACTCAAAGCCGCTATCGAAGAAGGCAATAAATTTTCAAGCCTGAAACATGGACATTTAATCGAAAGTTTATCGGCGCTAGAGTCAATCAAAGCCAATGGTGCCGAAGGGATAGTACAAAAAAGCTGGCAACAGATGATAGGCCACAGTGCCAACTGGCAATTAAGGTCAAAAAAGCTCTCTAACTCTGTCTCGAACGTGGCTAACTTCACAGTGCAATTTACCGTTGTTTGCGTCGTCATTTTAGGTGTTTATCGCGTGGCCGATAATGCAATTTCTATGGGCGGAATTATTGCAGCCGTTATGTTATCAAGCCGTGCCATTTCACCTATGGCACAACTTGCAGGCCTGATGACCAGAGCAAACCACACTGCCAGCGCACTGCGTCAGCTTAATGAAATCATGACTCAAGAAGATGAGTTTGAAAATAAAGGGCATTTGGTTAGCAAACAAAGGCTAATAGGTAAAATCAATGCTGATCATGTCGGCTTTGCTTACCCTGGCTCAGAAAAACCAGTGCTCCATCCTATGTCACTGACCATAAATCCCGGCGAGCGTATTGCAATTATCGGCCGTAATGGTTCAGGTAAAAGTACCCTTGCCAAGTTATTGGTTGGGTTATTTCAACCGACAGCAGGAAGCCTGCGTTATGACGGTTTAGACTCAGCACAGATCCATCCGAGTGATTTACGCCGTAATTTTGGTTATTTGCCCCAAGATGTGACCCTTTTCCACGGTTCGATTCGGGACAATATTTTATTTGGTACACGCCAAGTCACTGAGCACCAATTAATCCGTGCCGTACAGCTTTCTGGAGTGAGTCAATTTACCAACCTAGAAGCAGAGGGGTTAGACCAACAAGTCGGCGAAGGCGGCATGTCGCTCAGTCGCGGACAAAGACAAACCGTTGCCCTTGCTCGTGCCACACTCAATGACCCTCCAGTGCTATTGATGGATGAGCCCACCGCCAGCTTGGATGCGCGCGCGGAACAACAATTTATTCGCTCAATGCAGAATGTCAGCAAAGACAGAACCTTAATTCTTATTACCCATAAGATGCATCTGCTGCAGCTCGTCGATCGCATTATCGTACTCGAACGCGGCCATGTGGTCGCTGATGGTCCCAAGGCAGAAGTGTTAGAAAAACTCAATTTTGGCCTCGTGAATGGAGAAGCTAAAAGATGAGTAAAAATCTAACCGCGAATGACTTAGACATGGTTGATGATGTCTACGGCGCCATGATGACTGACGCCCCTAGCGGGCACAGATTAATCATATGGGCACTTGCAGCTATGGTTGTGTGTTTTTTACTGTGGGCAGGGTTTGCTAAATTAGACAAGGTCACCACTGGTTCGGGGAAAGTCATCCCCTCATCACAAGTCCAAGTCATCCAGAGTTTAGATGGCGGCATCATGCAAGAGCTATATGTACAAGAAGGTGAAATGGTAACGAAAGGCCAACCTTTAGTACGTATTGATGATACCCGCTTCCGCTCTGATTTTGCTCAGCAAGAGCAAGAGGTTTTGGGCTTAAAAACCAATGCTATTCGTATGCGCGCGGAACTCGATAGCATTCTCATATCAGACATGACATCAGACTGGCGCGAGCAAGTGCTCGTTACTAAAAAAGCCTTGGTATTTCCTGAGAGCATCATTACCGCGGAACCTGCCTTAGTTAAAAGGCAGCAAGAAGAATACAACGGACGGTTAGATAATTTAAGTAACCAACTTGAAATCTTGGTCCGTCAAATTCAACAAAGACAACAAGAAATTGATGATCTTGCGTCTAAAACAACGACATTAACCACCAGTATGCAGCTGATCTCCCGTGAGCTTGAGCTCACTCGGCCGTTAGCTAAAAAAGGTATCGTTCCTGAAGTTGAACTACTCAAACTTGAACGTACTGTGAACGATTTGCAAGGCGAATTGAATTCAATGCGCCTACTGCGCCCTAAAGTCAAGGCGGCGATGGATGAAGCCATCTTAAAACGCCGTGAAGCTGTATTCGTCTATGCCGCCGATCTACGCGCACAGCTTAATGAAACCCAAACCCGCCTGTCTCGCATGAATGAAGCACAAGTGGGTGCACAGGATAAAGTCAGCAAAGCGATTATCACCTCCCCAGTTAATGGCACCATTAAAACCACTCATATCAATACACTCGGCGGCGTTGTGCAACCAGGTGTCGATATTATCGAAATAGTGCCATCGGAAGATCAGCTACTGATTGAAACTAAAATCTTGCCTAAAGACATCGCCTTCTTACACCCAGGATTGCCGGCAGTGGTAAAGATTACCGCCTATGATTTTACCCGCTATGGTGGTCTTAAAGGAACCGTTGAGCACATCAGCGCTGATACGTCTCAAGATGAAGAAGGTAATAGTTTTTACCTCATTAGAGTCAGAACCGCAGAATCCAGTTTAACCAAAAACGATGGCACACAGATGCCAATTATTCCGGGAATGTTGACTTCGGTTGACGTTATCACGGGGCAAAGATCCATACTTGAGTACATTTTAAATCCAATTTTAAGGGCTAAGGACACAGCGCTCAGAGAGCACTAAGCCTTTTTATAAACCGGGAGGTTGGTCATGAAGACTTCAGCAAAACGACAATTTCAATGTTCAAAGATAGCCATAGTGCTGTCATTAATTCTGTTACCTTTATCGGCTCAAAGCCAGACGTTAGAGCAAGCCGTTGCACATACGCTTGATACGAACCCTGATTTACGTGTTGCCTTCAACCGCTTTAAAGCGCGCGAAGAACAAGTTAATCAAGCAATAGCAGGTTATATGCCGACGATTGATGTCACTGGTGGCTACGGTTACGAACAGACAGACAGTGTGTCGACCCGTAGACGACCTAACGTCGGTGAAGTTGATAGCAAAGGAGTGGCAGAATTAAACCGCGGAGAGTTTGGTGTTAGCTTAAAGCAAATGCTTTTCGATGGTTTCTATACTAGCAGTGAAGTTGATCGTTATAGCTTTGAAGCCAGTGCCGACCAATGGGCGCTACTTGCAGCGGCTGAAGATATGGCACTCGATGTCAGTAAGGTCTACCTCAACTATTTACGCACCGATCAGGTGTTGAAATTAGCCGAGAAGAACCTTAACAGCCATAAAGATATTTATGACCAAATCAAGCAACGTACTGATTCAGGTTTAGGTTCAATTGCAGATCTCTCCCAAATCACGGGACGCTTAGCGCGGGCCAATGCCAACGTGATTTCTGCTCGTAACAATTTACTTGATGCAAAAGCGCAGTACATTAGAATTGTAGAGTCGGCACCAGCAGACTTAATCTTACCAGTGCCCGATGCAGAGATGCTGCCAAAGGATCTAAGCTCAGGCATTATCGAAGCGCAGGAGAATCACCCCATACTCAAATCTGCAGCGAATGATATCCGTGCAGCAGAGAATGAACGCTCTTCAGTACAATCTAATTACTATCCTCAGGTTTCTTTAGAGCTGAATGGTAATTGGAATAATGATGTCGGCGGCGAAGATGGTATCTCTGGCGCAGGAGCCTTCCGCAGTGATGTGGGTGGCTATAGCAATGATTTAATGGCCATGGTTCGAGTAAAATATAACTTATTCTCGGGCGGTAAAGATCTTGCCCGTGAGAAAGAAACGGCCTACAAACTTGGTGAAGCCAAAGAAATCCGTCAACGTGCCCAGCGCGAAGTCGTTGAAGGCGTCAACCTGGCTTGGAACGCTTTTGAAATGCTAGCGCCGCAAAAACAATACATTCGAGATCATGTTGTGGCCGCAAAGGATACCCAAACAGCCTATGCGCAACAGTTCAACTTAGGCCAACGCAGCCTACTCGACTTATTGGATACCGAAAATGAGCTCTTCGAAGCACGTAAAGACTACTTACAAGCCGAATATGACGAGATCATCGCTAAGTATCGCGTGCTAAATTCTACTGGACGCTTATTAGACTCACTCAGAGTCACCAGACCTGAAGCATGGCGTGGTGAGCGCAACTATGAAGGAGGAGCTAACTAATGAAAACTCTCACATTTTTTCTCAGTGTCACTCTTTTAGCTGGTTGTTCAATGCGCGATACAGTTAATATTGACGAAATGACCACAACCCAAGCCTATGATCTATCTGATAAAGATGGTGATGGCGTGATAGAGGCCCGTGAACGTTGCAATGATACCGCGCAAGGGGCTGGCACAGACAACTATGGCTGCGGCAAAATCAAAGCGATAAACGAGCGAAAAGAAATAAATATTTTATTTCCTAATGACTCTGCATATATCGCACCTGAGTATTATCCTCAGATAGAAGAAGTTGCCATTTTTCTTCGTCAGTATCCAACGACCAAAGTGACGATTGAAGGCCATACTAGTCGCACAGGCACCGATGAGCGTAATGCGGTATTATCGCAAGATCGTGCAAATGCAGTGACTGCTGTGTTAGCCGAACGCTTTAGTATTGATAGAAGTCGATTAACTGCAATTGGATATGGCTCTAGTCGCCCTGTTGTTTTAGAGCAAACACCAGATGCTGAGATCCGTAACCGCCGTGTCGTGGCTGAAGTGACCGGTGATGATACGGCCACGGACATGAAATGGACGATTTACTCGGTCGATGACAACACACAATAAAGGACTCACACATTAGGTTATGAACGGCAGACTTGGTTATAAACATTCATTATTGCGAGTCTGCCGCTTTAGCCTCATAGCGTCAGCCTTAGGCATATGCTGCCTATATGCTGCCCCCACACAAAACCTTGATGAAGGGAAGATCACTTCAACCCTTGAAAAACATTATGGTGAGCGTGCAGGGATGCGAGCTAGGGCTTGGTTCAAAGTTTTATCGGAAGCAAGTACGCTAGATGAAAAAGAAAAGCTATTGAAAGTAAATAACTTTTTCAACTTATTCCGCTTTATTGATGACAGTAAATTATGGGGTGAGTCAAATTATTGGGCAACGCCGATGGAGTTTATTGGCGTGAATGGTGGTGACTGCGAAGATTTTTCGATCGCTAAATACTTCACCTTGCTCCAACTTGGCGTGCAAGAGGACAAGATGCGGATCACTATGGTTAAAGCGACTACGGTGAATCAATACCACATGGTATTGGCTTACTATGAGACACCAGCATCGATCCCCTTAGTTCTCGATAATCTTGATCATGAAATAAAGCCCGCCACCAAAAGAAAAGATCTACTACCTGTTTATAGCTTTAACGGTAAACAGTTATGGCTCAATAAAGAGCAAGGTCGAGGTGTACTAGCGGGTTCGTCAACACGGCTAGAAAAATGGAACGATCTTAACCATAGATTAGGTGTTGACCGCCTTAGACAACCAAAATTAAAACTGGAGTAGCACCAAAAATGACACTGTTTAGACAGATTTATTCGCTGCTTTTTAGCCTATTTTTGCTCGTAGTTGCAAGCCTTGGCTATGTGCAATTTACTGAGACTCAAAGCTTTTTAACCAAGCAAATGGAGTCAGATCTAAACAATGCCAGCACTTCACTTGGTCTAATGCTTACTCCAGCACTTCAAGCTGGCGATACCGCAGCGGCAGAAACCTTAGTGAATGTCATCTTTGAAGGTGGCTATTATCAAAATGTAAAGCTGACATGGATGGTGGATGGTAAGCAACAAGAGTGGAATAACCCTTTAAGAATTGAAGATGTACCTCAATGGTTTATCAATTTAAATCTATTTAAAACCATCAAAAAACAAAGTACTATTACTTCTGGCTGGTTGCAACTCGCGCAACTTGAGATCACCGCTCATCCTGGGTTTGGTTACCATGAGCTGTGGCGAATCATGTCCAATACGATCATTGCCTTCTCTCTACTTTTCCTCGTAGCCATTTTTACCGCAAGAATTGGTTTAACGTGGATATTGAAACCTCTACACACTTTGTCGGAACACGCGAAAAGTATTGCGGCACGCCAATTTGGCCCAGACATGGCATTACCTAAGACCACTGAATTGAAAGACTTAGTGACCGCATTTAACAGTATGTCGGCGCAGTTGAAGCAAGTGTTTCATTCCCTCGACGAAGAAGTCGGCGCATTACGTAAGAAGAATCTTGTCGATCCTGCGTCAGGCCTGCCTAACCGCCAATATGTGGTGAGCCGTTTAAATGGTTGGTTGAGTGAACCTAGCAGCGGCGCGTTATTCCTTGCTAAACTCGACTGGCTCGAAGAAGTGCACAGCAAATATGGCTACCAAGTTCGAGATGAAACCATACGGATCTTGGCAGAAAAGTTTCAGCTGCAGTTAAACGAAATAACACCGTCTGTTATAGGCCGCATTGCCGCCTATGAATTTGCATTTTTAGTGACTGATGTTGAACACGATCAAATCAGCAAATATTTACAAACGCTTATCCGCACCATCAACCAAGAAATGTCGAAGGCGGGCTGTAAGCCTAATGAAGACTTTGCTATTGGTATTGCGGAGCGTATTGGGCAAATGAATGTGTCGGATATTTTGGCCCAAGCCGACAACGCCCTTCAAAAAGCGTTACAAGAAAATAAAACTTTCCATTGGTTTGAAACCACAGAGCAGCAACTATTCACCCGTGAACAGTGGCGGGATAACCTTAGCCATGCCATCAGTAATAAGAAGTTTAAATTTAGATGGCAGCCTATCCAGTTTTGCGATGGGGATGGTATAGCGCAGCGGGAATTATATTGCCAATTAGAGCTCGGCGATCAACTCGCCCATGCTGGGCAATTTATGCCTTATATCGAGCTCTTATCACTCGGTGCCTTGCTCGATAAATGTTTGATTGAAACCGTCTACGAGCAGAAACTGCTAGAGCGTAGCTATGAACCGCTCGCGATTAATTTAACCCACCAAAGTATTAACGATCCTCACTTCCATGAGTGGCTAAATCACTTCTTACGTAATGCCGCATTTATTGAGCGGATCTGCTTCGAAATCCCTGAGGCAGGCGTTTATAGCGATCTTAAGTCGTGTCAGCACTTATGTAACATTATTCGAGATAATGGCGCTAAGTTCGGCATTGATCACTTTGGCCGTCAGTTTGGCTCTATGTCTTATCTACAGGAATTAAGACCGAGTTATGTGAAACTCGATCAATCCTTCGCCTACTATGATGAGACACACCATAATAGTGAGCTCTGCCGCGCGCTAATCAACGTAGCGAAAGGATTAGATATTCAAGTCATAGTGACGGGTATTCAAGAAAAAGCTCAGCTAGAGCGCTTTAACGAGCTTAGAACTGATGCCTATCAGGGCTTTATCGCCCCTCCGGTGAGTCTTGATTAAGCCGAATTAAGAAGTGATATTAAAAACAAAAAGCTCCGTAAGGAGCTTTTTACTTTTCTAACGACAGAATGGCTATATCGATACCGTTGCACATCTGTATTACCTACACAGAGTTTAAGCAAACGCATAAACAATTTCTGTATGAAGCTACATTGCACAAATGCCAAAAAGCCCCTGCATAATGATTAAGAATGCTGAGGTGTTTCTGCTTATTTGTTCGATGCGTTGAATTTGGTCGATACGTTAAAAGCGCGAGGATTCAGCATCTTCTTCTTTCTAAGAAGAAGGCTCTTAATACCAATCAATACAAGTAAATCGCAGATGCAAAAAAGCCCCAGTGAATTCATTAAGAATGCTGAGGCTTTTTTACTTATTTGGTCGGTGATAGAGGATTCGAACCTCTGACCCTCTGGTCCCAAACCAGATGCGCTACCGGGCTGCGCTAATCACCGTAAAATTTTAACTATTTGCTTAACTTACATTAAGCTCGCTAGCTATGCGAAGAATTTGGTCGGTGATAGAGGATTCGAACCTCTGACCCTCTGGTCCCAAACCAGATGCGCTACCGGGCTGCGCTAATCACCGAGAATATCAATCTTTATATCAAAGTAAACGAAATGGGGTGACTGATGGGGCTCGAACCCACGACAACCGGAATCACAATCCGGGACTCTACCAACTGAGCTACAATCACCACTGACTTTCACTTATCTTGCTAACCTAAAAGCTCACAACTCTATTCGGAATTGGTGCGCCCAAAAGGATTCGAACCTTCGGCCTCACCCTCCGGAGGGGTGCGCTCTATCCAGCTGAGCTATGGGCGCTCGCCTTGGTTAGCGCCGCATATACTAGGGTCAAATCCCCTTTGAGTCTATAGCTGTTTTGCACTTTTTTTACTGACTGCTCAAGTTTTATCACATTAGCTGACTTTTAAAGCAAAATGCAGCCAAAATATGACTTGGATGTTACAGTATTTCATGCTAATTATAGAGATTGGTAAAAACAACCCTATATTTAACTAGTGAGTATCATGTTTAAGGATGAAGATGAAACTGGCCAGCCTCGTATAAATGAAGCTGAACGCTTACGCAAAAAAATTATTCGCTTAAAACAATTAGCGCATAAGTATAAGCATGCTGAGATCATTCAAAACGCATTACTCGAAATATCCAATATTGCGACCCATGCTTCTTCACTCGAAGAATTCTATGTCGGCGTGCATAGCCACCTAAAACAACTCATTCCCGCTGATAATTTTTTTATTTCAACCCTCGATGTCAGCACTGGCGAGCTTGCTATCCCTTTTTTCGCCGATGAGAAAGATGCGCATCCTGCGGAGCTTTATCCTGAACAATCCTTATCAACATTACTACAGCAGGGATTAACGGGCTACGTTCTCAGAACTGGTAAGGCTTTGTTATGTGATGATGACAAAGTCAATGAACTGATTGCCGCAGAGGAAATCGTTAACTTAGGTTCTCCCTGCCATTTATGGCTTGGCGTGCCCATCAAACACGATGACATAGTGACCGGCGTATTAGTCGTGCAAACCTACGACACGAATGTCAGTTATGGTGAAATCGAACTCGAGTTAATGACCTTCATTTGTCACCATATCTCAGGAGTAATGGAACGGCTCAAGCATCAGGAGCAATTAGAACAAGCCATCCAGCAAAGAACCAGAGAACTCAGCCAAGCCTACGACAAATTAAAACTAGAAGTCTATGAAAGACGCAGAGCTGAGCGCTTACAAAAATCACTGTTTGAGATTGCCGAACTAGCCAGTTCCAGTGCCGACAACCCAGACTTTTATGCCCAATTGCATAATGTCATTCGACACCTCATTCCCGCCAACAATTGCTATATCGCGCTTTTGGATGACACCGAAACTCATCTCACGTTCCCCTTTTATGTCTCGCAATTAGCCAATAAGCATCCAGGAACTCGGCCGCTACAGGATGGCTTAACCGAATATGTACTCAAACATAAGCGCCCACTACTGTTAGATCAAAATAGTATCAATGCGTTAATCACCTCTGGCGAACTGTATTCCCAAGCGCCAGAATTAAATCATACTCAGACTATGCATCAATGGATTGGCATTCCTCTCTTTATCAATGATCAAGTACGTGGTGCCTTGACGATTTACAGTTTTAGCATGACACAGAATTACCAAGTCAAAGACTTAGAATTACTGACATTTGTCTCGCAACACATTGGTTCTGCTATTGAGAAGAAACTGTCCGCAGAGTCCTTGCAACGCAGTTATGAAGAGTTAGAAGAAAAAGTCATCGACCGCACTAAAGCGTTAGCCGAACTCAATCAAAACCTTGAAAAAGAAATTCAACAACGCCGCAGTATGGAAGCTAAGCTAGTTCACGATGCTAAACATGATGCGCTCACAGGCTTGCCTAACCGCGCTATGTTTATGGAACGCTTATCTCAAGCCATTAAGCACGTCCGTCGCCATAGCTTAGAACAGTTTGCCTTGCTCTTTATCGATCTCGACCGCTTCAAACAGATTAACGACACTATGGGGCACTTAGAAGGCGATAAATTTTTAATCGAGACCGCAAGCCGCCTCAAGTCCTGCATTCGTGATAACGACACGTTAGCGCGCCTGGGTGGCGATGAGTTCGTGATCTTGCTCGATAGTATTAACAACATTAATGATGCAAGAGACGTATCAGAAAGAGTGATCCAAAAAATATCCCAGCCCTATCGACTCGGCACGATGGAATTTAACTCTGGCGCCAGTATCGGTATCACCATCAGTGGTAAACATAAAGTCGATACCAGTGAATCTATGTTGCGCAACGCGGATACAGCCATGTATCAAGCGAAAGCCAACGGTAAGGGCTGCTATGTTATTTTTGATGATAACGCCCAACATCAAGCTATACAGGATGTCGAGTTAGAAAGTGAATTTAGGCATGCATTACACCATGCCGAAATCGAACTCAGTTATTTACCTGTCGTCGATTTTAACACTGGTCAAGTGCATGCATTAGAAAGCCGTCTGTTCTGGCAACACCCACTACGTGGACTTTTACAACAAGAACAACTCAGTGCACTCGCTGAACAATCACATCTTACCGTTGAACTCGATAAATATACGATAAGCATAATAGATCGCACTTATATTGAACTGCTCAAGCAACATGATGAATCTATTGAATTACATGTGATGCTTTCGAGCCAACATCTCAAGCATAAGCATGTACTGCGCAGTTTGAAAAACACCCTCAAGCAAACTCAGTTAAACCTGAGCCATTTGTGGTTATTCTTTAATGAAAAAGCGCTAGTGCAAGAGACTGAAAATCATATCAATGGCTTTGAATTGTTGCAGAAACTCGGGGTGAAACTCGGTATCAGTCATTACGGTAGCGGCTATAGTGCATTAAATAGCTTATTGTTTTTGCCGATTAAAGGCTTAAAGCTCGACGCCAATCTCACTAAACAGATACACGCTGAACAGCAGCTTAAATTAATGTCCGCTTATCAAAAAACGGCATCAACCTTAGAACTGCAAACCTTTGTCGATGGCATTGACTGCCCTGAACAAAAACGTATCTTCAGTGAACTGGGTTATCAGCTGGGTCAGGGGGCTGCTTTAGCCGACACTTTTACCTTAAGCGACACCCAACCACAGATCTGTGTTCAGCTCGAATATGCCTAGATAAAATATAAGTAATTAATTTAATAAACATTAAGTGAAACAGCTCGCTATTTTTTAAACATATCCCTTAAGCTAGAAATATTGGCTCGCCCTGTCTGCATCCGCTCCTGCTCCGTTTGCTGTGGTTTACGATTTTCCCACACCACATCATCTTGAGGTAACTCAAGCAAGAAACGGCTCGGCTCACAACGCATGGTTTCACCAAATTGACGTCTTTCACGACAGAGGGTAAACCACAGTTCACGTTGAGCCCGAGTGATGCCCACGTAGGCTAAGCGACGCTCTTCATCGACATTGTCTTCATCTATGCTGGTCTGATGGGGCAAGATCCGCTCCTCCACTCCCACCATAAACACAAACGGGAACTCTAAGCCCTTAGAAGCATGCAAGGTCATCAACTGCACCTGATCGCCGCCTTCATCCTCGCTATTGCGCTCCATCATGTCTCTGAGCGTCAGTCGAGTCACGACCTCAGGCAAGGTCATTGGCTCATCTAATTCATCACCTGCGAGCATCTCAGTTACCCAACGGTATAGCTCTGAGATATTCTTCATCCGCATTTCAGCGGCTTTGGCACTCGTGCTGGTTTCGTATAGATAATCTTCATAATTGATCTTACGGATCAAATGCTTCACAGCCTCGACAGGTTCACCACGCTCTGCATGATCCCCGGTCTCGACAATGAAACGACCAAATTGATACAGGGATGACATGGCCGCCGGCGGCAAATGATGATTGAGTTCAGGCTCAAAAATCGCCGCAAACATAGAAATATGCTTCTCATTAGCGAAATTACCTAAGCGCTCTAAAGTCGATGGGCCTATGCCACGTTTAGGCAAGTTAACTATGCGCAGGAAAGCATTATCATCATCGGGATTCACCACCAGCTTTAGATAGCCCATGATGTCCTTGATTTCAGCACGGGCGAAGAATGACGTGCCACCACTCAATTTGTAAGGAATGCGGTTCGTCATCAGCGCGCGCTCGAGTAACCGCGATTGATGGTTGCCGCGATACAGAATCGCATAGTCGCCAAACTGAGTACGGCCAACAAACTTGTGTCGCACAATTTCCGCGACCACACGCTCGGCCTCTTGCTCCTCGTTGGCGGCAAATAGCACCCGCAGCGGCTCACCATAGGCAAGCTCACTAAATAGTGCTTTATCGTAAACATGGGGATTGTTAGCGATAAGAATGTTGGCAGCCCGCAGGATCCGTTGGCTAGAACGGTAATTCTGCTCGAGCTTAATTAACTTAAGCTGCGGAAAATCTTTACCCAATAACACGAGGTTTTGTGGCTTAGCACCGCGCCATGAATAGATGGACTGATCGTCGTCACCCACTACGGTAAAGCGCGCCCGATCACCCACTAACAGCTTTACCATTTCATATTGGCTGGTATTGGTATCTTGATATTCATCCACCAGCAAGTATTGGATCTTGGTTTGCCAGCGGGTACGCACTTCTTCATGGTGTCGCAACAATAAGGTTGGCATCAGGATTAAATCGTCAAAATCTAAGGCGTTATAGGCTTTCATGTGCTGGGCATAACGCTGATACAACATGGCAAATAAATGTTGCTGCTCATCTTTAGCGATCTTGCGTGCATGCTCGGGAATAACTAAACCGCCCTTCCAGTTTGAAATCGTACTGGCGAGCGCTTTGAGTAAATCTTTATCTTCGTCTAATTCGTCTTGGGTTAACTCTTTGAGCAGTGCCAAGGTATCTTGATCATCAAACAGTGAAAATCCCGGCTTTAAGCCTAAGACCTTATGCTCACGTTTAATGATTTCAAGCCCTAAGGTGTGGAAGGTTGAAATCCACAGGCCTCTGGCCTCTTTGCGTCCCATGGACTGAGCGACCCGCTCTTTCATCTCACGGGCAGCCTTGTTGGTGAAGGTCACCGCCGCAATATTGCTTGCCTTATAGCCGCATTTTTCGACCAAGTAACCGATTTTATTGATAATTACGCGCGTCTTACCACTGCCCGCACCCGCCAATACTAGGCAAGGGCCTGAAACATAATGAACAGCATCGTTTTGGGCGGGATTGAGTTTCATCTTTGCGCAATATCCAAACAAGTCGACAGAAAGGGATGGGATCATAGCAGAATCGGCGGTTTTAAGGCTAACAAATCCCCGCTTGGGCTGAGCAGAACTCAACCCAATAGACATGCTTGGCTGTGATTTAAGCCTCAACAACGACTCACTAAAGCCATGGCGCGTTAGCTTTACTTTTGAAACCTAACGCACTGAGTTACAATCGAGCTATTCATTGAAGAGGCGGACAAGATAATGATCAATCCAAAGAAAATTGAAGAAATGGCGAAACAGCTGAGCGAAAGTTTGCCCAGCGGTCTGAAGCAATTTGCCGGTGAATTTGAAGAGCGCAGCAAGCAAGTTCTGCAAAATCAATTACTCAAGTTGGATATGGTTTCCCGTGAAGAATTTGATGTGCAGCAACATGTGCTACTGAAAACCCGCGAAAAGTTAGAAGCGCTGCAAGCTCAAGTCAATGAGTTAGAAAAAAAGCTCAACGCTGCGGGCTAACTTACGTTACGCATATTGAATAAAGCACGGTGAGCGAAAGCGCAGCTGTGCTTTTTTGTTTTTAACGCTTCGAGCAGTGCGTCACTTGGGGAAACAATGCAGCAACTCGCCAGCTATATTCTTGCGATTCATGGATATCCAAGCTTAGTGTCGATAGTGAGCCATTCGAGTAAAAGCCATAGCTATCAAGATAACGACCTCGATATTCATGAAGTAGAAACGCTGTATCACTTCGATAATGGCGTGGTGATCTGCCAGCAAACCGAACAAGATCAACTCATGATTGAGGCGGCATCAGACAGTGTTTGCGAAGACTATTGGATAAACTATCGGGTGATAGCATCGAGCGGAATCGTTATTTCACCGCAGCAGAAATCCTTCAGTAACCTTTGCCAACAGGGATTCTGGCTCAAAATGCAACGGGATCGTAGCTCAATATAGACCCGCAAAATAGACCAGCAAGCCTGCGTAATTGAGGTAAAGCATCAACAGAGGGAAGACGATAAGCGTGATGGAAACCGCAGTGGAATTGACGACTTTTGAGAACCTAATACGCTGGACATTACTCCTGCTTGGTGGCCTGCCGCTACTCACTTATCCCGGAGTACTCCTCGCCAGTTTGATGGGACTGGCCAGTCAATCAAGTATCAAACCCGCTTTTATCACTCGATTAATGAATCAGTGTTTTCTGTGGGGCAGCCTAGCTTATCCTGCCATATATATTCCCTGCTATCGCATCGCAAGCGATAGCACAGCCTCGTCACCCTTAGTCACCGCAGCCTTGCCACTGCTGTATCTCATTTTACTCTATGGTTGCTTTCGCTTTATGGACATTCCAATTAAAGCGACTGATGACTAACACTTTTGTTGCCGTGCGTACTTCTGCTTAAGGCCTTTATGATTTGCTTTAACTAACTTCCAGCGATCGCAGCCGTTAAAGCGGGCATATTCACTGACGGCGATATCAAATGCAGCACAGAAATCCTCATCTAGGCCATTCACCATCACGCCCGCTTCTAAGGTCAATTGCTGCAATAACAAGATGCCCGTTTGGCGATCGGCTTTCACATCCACGCGGCCGACAAAAGTGTCGCGCCACAGAATCGCTAAAGAATAATAACCATACCGACGCTTTTCGGCGGGCACATAGACTTCAATTTGATAATCAAAATCAAACCATTGCTTTAGCCGTTGCCGTTGGATTAACAAATTATCGAAGGGATTAAGCAGCCAGACTTTATTGGGTAATGGCGCATTAAACTGCAATGCAGGGTGGTAAAAGTAGCTTTGCCCTGCCGCCTTAAAACTGGCTAATACCCCCCGTGACTGCATCTCTGCCAGCTCTTGGGCAACAACGGATTTTAAGCCTTTGCGTAGATAGGCAATTTGCGCCGCTGTGCCAAAGGCATGAGCATAGAGATAACGATCAATCAGATAACGGATAAACTCAGCCTCTGTTGGTGCTTCAGTATTAATACCTTGGGGTAACACCCGCGCAGTGAGATCGTAAACCTTCTGGAATTTTTCCCGCCGCACTACCATCAACTCACCACGCATAAAGAGCTGCTCTAGGGCTTTTTTCGCAGGTTTCCAATCCCACCAGGCACCATTTTTACCTTCACTGTGTTCAAAATCACTGGCCTTGAGCGGCCCTTCTGCAAGGATTCTCGCCCGCACTTCCTGCATCACTTTATCATCGGGTTCAAACCAATGCTTACCGCCATTTTGCAACTGTTGTTTACGTTGCAAACTAAACCGGTAATCGGCAATCGGTAAATAGGCCGCAGCATGGGACCAATACTCGAAGATCTCCCCCTTAGCTAAAGCCGAATCGAGCATCTTCGGCTGGTATCCAGGCATACGGCTATGTAATACATGGTGATGCGCCCGTTCTACCACATTAATCGAGTCGATTTGCACATAACTGAGGCGCGAGATAGTCTCAGCCACCGAAGTCTGTGGCTGCAATAATCCTTGCTGCTGCATAGTTAATTGCAGCCATTCGCGGGGTGAAAAGGGATTAGACATCTCGTTTCCTAAGGTAAAACCTGCAAACACTAAGCCCAACAGACAAAACTAAGATTCTAAAAAATGCTGATGTAGTTTGTATCTTTCAAATGAGCCCCTAAAATACACCGCAAACCAGCTCATGCAGCGCGCTATTCGGATAACATAAGCCATTTATAACTTAACGGCTATCGCTTTACAGCCTTGTGAGTTACACGGCTCAAGGTAGCGCCGACCGCGCGCTGACGCCTCATTAAGGATTGATGATGAATCTCTACTATCGCCAAGCACAACTCTGCGGCCGCAAAACGGGCAATGGCACTAAGCTGCCATTTTTAATGAATATTTTGTATTCACTTGCCGCTAAAAATGGCGATCACCAGCCCTTTTCAATGGATGACATTAACGCCGTATTGTTCAATCAACATCATTCCATTGGTTGCTCTATCAAAGCGCCGCTACCGATAGTGAGTTGGCGCACCGAAGCAATCTGGTATGAGTTATTTAAAGGTGAAGAGCTGGTTTATCTGCCCCAATGCATCATCTTTAGCAATGGCGCCATCGCCTATGTCATTGTCGTCATAGGTGATGAGTATGAGCTGCGTATTTGGCCCGATTACAGTAACCGTGAGCGGGAAAAACAGCACTGGTTTTCCCACCATGCCGTAGTCTATTGCGCCGAACTTGACGTCTTTAAGCAAAGCTTCGAAACACTGCTTAAGCATATTCGAAAAGAAGATGACTACGAGAAAAAACACCCCAGATTTGGCAAAGACACCCCACTCTCAGATTTATAAACGTGATTAATGTGTATGGATTTAGCGGTAATTGCCATAATTTTGCCACTATTGATCAGCAACTTGCCCGCAACTCTTACGGGGAAATCTGTTTTAATACCCGCCGTGATACCGAGCTAACTCAGCACAATCTTAGCGGTGAAGTCTCGGTCGTATTTCATAGGGAATGAAATCCAATGTTCAGTATTATTTTCTGGGTATTCACCCTACTTAGTTTGGCCTTATTTGGTGGTGCAGCCTACTTAGTCGTACGCGCACTGCTAAAAAAATTCAATCGAGATCAAGGAATAGACATGGAATCGCCACAGGCACAGTCCTCACACAGCAAAGGGACACCACTCGCCAAAAACACCACCCTATTGAAAGCGTTAACCATAGGCATACTGTCGATCTTAGCTTTGATCCCATTAGGGATCATCATGGACATGACCTCAGATCGCGAAGCCCTGTACCACAGTGTTGTCGATGAAATTGGCCGTTCATGGGGCGAGCAACAAACGCTCTCAGGACCTGTGCTTGTCATTCCCTATAGCTATTTTGTGATGCAGGAAGAAGTCAGCGCCGATGGCAAAAATCGCCATCAAGTAAAGCGTACCTATCAAGATGAATTGGTCATACTGCCGAAAAAACTCAAACTAGATTTAGATCTTAAGCATGATTTCCGTACCCGCGGCATTTATCAATCCTTAGTTTATAACGCCACTTTGCAAGGCAAAGCAGATTTCAGTTTAAGTCATTATGAAATCCCCAACCTCATTGCCTTTGACAATAAAAATGCGCGTCTCGCCTTTGGTGTCTCATCAAATCAAGCCATTGATAAAGTGGATAAACTTGAATTAACGGGTGATGCGGTCACGCTGTCAGGCTCGCTGATGTCGGGTACAGGTTTAGGCACCACTGGCGGCTTAGAAAAAGGCTTCAACCAAGGTGTACAAGTCGGTGAAGCGAGTGACTTTAGTGTGGACTTTGCGATGACACTGCGCGGCTCGCAGTCGATTAGTGCCTTACCACTGGGCGAACAAACCCTGCTTAATATTCATGCGGATTGGCCACACCCGAGCTTCAAGGGATTATTACCCGCAGAACGTGATATTAACGCACAGGGTTTTACCGCAAGTTGGAATATCAGTCACTTAACCCGTAACTACCCACAGGAGTTTATTAAGAGTAATCAATCGACCCTGACCGAAGTGTCGGCCAATGCGATTCTGTTCGAGCCCGTAACTCACTACGGCAAGATTGAACGCTCAGTGAAATACGGCCTACTGTTTATCGTACTGACTTTTATCATGTTATTTATTTTTGAGCTGGGGCAAAAAACCAGTCTTAGTACGATTCAATATGTGTTAGTCGGCAGCGCCATGGCCTTGTTCTATTTGCTCCTGCTGTCGCTATCTGAGCATTTAGCCTTCTTGCATGCCTATTTAATTGCCGCCTGTATTCCTGTGCTATCGGTATCCGCCTATGTCGGCAGCGCCACGGCAAGTATCAAGCGCGGTGCGATAGTGGGCATTATGCTGGTGAGTTTATATGCCGTGCTTTACTCGATACTGCAACTGGAAGATTACGCCCTGCTGATGGGCACAGGATTACTGTTAGTTGTCCTACTGATTTTGATGTTTGTCACAAGGCATCAACCCAAGAACACGGCGTAACAGCGCCCAACCGATCCACCCTTGAAGACCCCCGACAGCGCCACTTTTTGCTGTCGGGATTTTTTTATTGGCAAAGCCATTGCCGCGTTGTAGCCTATGGCGTTTATCAAGAGGCTTGTATTTTGACCCATAGCGCCTATCTTTTCCGCCGTTTAGGTTTAGCCTGGTTATTGCTGGCAAGCATTCCAAGCTTACTGTTACTGACCCAAAATCAGTTGTTTCCACTGATCGATCTGCACTCTCACTTAGCCCGAACCTTATATTGGATTACCATGACGGGCACAGCGCCCTATGGCGTGGCCACTGTGTTGTTTGTGCTGGCTATCGCCTATCGTCTTATGCCTAAAGCCCTCTTTATGAGTTTGTTTTTAGCCATTAGTCTCAGCCAAGTCATCAGCTTAAGTGTGAGCCATACGCTCAAATCCTATTTCAAAGAGCCCAGACCTAATCTGGTCTTTTTGGCTAAGCAAGCACTGCCTACGGATGAACAACTTTCACTCGATGCCTTTTATCAATTGGATAAACAGGGGCGCTCCGAGACAATATCCAATGCGCTCGATGGCTTAAAAGTGGCAGACCCTGAGATGAGGCTCGACTCGCGCATTCACCAGCATTGGGAAAATGAAATCGGCTACTCATTCCCTTCTGGGCATACCATTTTTGCTGTGACACTGGTGCTCACCGCCAGTTACTATCTGCTGCTCGCAGGCTTACCTAGCGTTGCATTGGTATTATTGGGTTGGGGATTTTTGATGGGATTAAGCCGCATGCTGTTAGGGATGCATTGGCCACAAGATGTGTTGTTTTCGACCTTTTTAGCCGCCTTCATCAGCAGCTTGAGCGTGTTCTTAGTCAGTAAAATACGCCCACTCACGCAAACGCTCGTGAACGAGCCAGAACGCTAACCTCTGTAGTTGATCATCTCGATTCAGCCTTTCACTCAAATACTTAGGCCTTGCTAAGCACTGCCTAAGTATTTGACCACTAAGGCCTGATAAATCCCATTTGCCTTAATTTTTGCCAGCCCTTGATTAAAAGTATCCCGCGCCACTGAGTTGTGGAATACCATGCGATAGGATGTCGGCGGGAAAATAAAGTGGTAGCTCAATGCTTGCTGGGTGTCGATATTGGGTTCAACAAACCGATTCAATTGAGTGAAAATATAACGGTCGGCAATCACAGTATTAATCCGACCTAAGTACAACATACGATTCTGGCTTAGTTGAGTATCGACTTCGCGATAAATCGTCTGTTGCGCTACGGCATTAAATTCAGTACCGAGCAATAGGCGAGCATTTTCAAAGGCCGCAATACTGTAATTTTTTAGATCGGCAATACTTTTTATTTCAAGGTGTTGCGCAGCCAAGCTAATTGCCACATTGGTATAGTCGACATAATCATTGGACCAATAGCCATCGACGCCATTTACTGGGTTCATGGTCATCACGGCATCTAATCTGTCTTTGTTGAAATATAAGACTTGGCGCTTACGAGAGTAAAATTTAAAGTTAACTGACTGGCCCATTTCCTTAAAGGCGGCCTTAATAATATCAATCTCAAGTCCTGATTCGGCATCTTCGATAATATAGGGTGGGCGATTTAACGCACTACCAATGGTTATCGAGGCAGGAAATGCATACGTCGGTAAGATTAATAGGCAGATTAACAGCAAACTCAAGCGCATACAGTGTCTCACTCTTATTAGTATTATAACTATAGCGGTAAATGGTGGGAGATCCAGACAGCGCGCCCCTCACCCACTGTAAGTAAGGGTGATCACTCTCCCAACTTTTAAATCCCGATTGACTCAAGATTTTTGGCAAACTTGGCTAAGACTGGCAAACTAGGGGCAGACCCTGCCAACCCTAAGCTTTCGATGACAGAAACTCACCCATACAAACTCGATCAACTCGATTTAACCATTTTGCGTTTACTGCAAACCCACGGCAGATTGTCCAACCTCGAACTGGCCAATAAAGTCGGCCTGTCGCCGTCCCCTTGCTCGCGCCGTGTTAAAGCCTTAGAAGAAGCGGGTTATATTGCCGATTATGCAACGCGTCTGTCGGCGGATAAGTTCAACCTGCATTTGACTGCGTATATCCATGTGCGGATGGAAAAACACACGCCTGCAATCCTCAATCAATTTGAAGCCAATGTACTGGCCTATGAAGAAGTCCAAGAATGCGCGCTGATCACAGGTTCTGAAGCCGACTACCAACTCAAAGTGTTAGTGCAAGATATGGCGCACTTTCGCACTTTCCTGTTAGATAAACTCACGACCAATGTGCATATCGCAGGTGTGCATTCCAGCTTTGTGTTGAAAAAGGTCAAAGACCACACAGCCATTCCCTTAAGCCATATCACCATTCAACCATAGGCTATGTAAAAGATACGGAGTTCAAACACAAAGTGCTGCGACATGACTCAGACTTATCCAGTCACAATCGTGGTTCAAGTAAAGTCATAGCATCAAAATACCCACTAAGCTTCTGCCATACGGTATTTTTTGACCATAAGATCACAATTCATTGCATTTTTATCATCGCAATTATTCGCTAAAGTTAGGTCGCGAGTAATAGCTACTCGCAATATAGTCTCGCATAAAGTCCACTGGCGAAACACAACACCAAAATATCAGCAAATTTGGAATATAAATTGCCGATTAACATCACTTTAACGCACTAAAATTGCGTTGAACTTCTTATTTATCCGCCTAAGATACGCCTTCTTTTTACGGGAGGCACAATGCAATCGGCCAATACAAGTTCGACTAACCACTTCAGCTCACGCTTAGGTTTTATCATGGCGGCAGCCGGTAGCGCCGTTGGTGTAGGTAACATCTGGGGATTCCCCACCCAAGCAGCCACCCATGGCGGCGGTGCCTTTTTACTGGTTTACCTAGTACTGATTTTTATCCTAGGCATTCCCATGTTAATGGCCGAACTCATGATAGGTCGCCACGGACAGACCAACCCCGCCGATGCCATGGGCAAACTCGGCTTCAACACCCTAACTCGCAGTTTAGGCAAGGCGATAGGTTTGATTTCCATCGTCACCGCGGGATTAATCTATACCTTCTACAGCATTCTTTCTGGCTGGTTTGTCAGCTACGCCATCGCCCCGATTGCCACAGCTTTAGGCTCGAACGACACCGCCGCTTGGTTAGTGGATTTCTCGCTGTCGCGCAATCTGGTGTTCACGCTGATCTTCAGCACACTCGTGTTTCTGGTTTTGCTGCAAGGCGTACAAGAAGGCATAGAAAAATGGTCGAAACGCTTGATGCCGTTATTGTTGATCATGCTGATCGCGGGCGTGGCGTATATCTTCACCCTTAATGGTGCGAGCGAAGGCATTACCGCACTATTAACGCCTAACTTTGCTAAGGCACTGGCGCCAGATACCTTGATCAGCGCGCTCGGACAAACCTTCTTCTCCCTCACCATAGGCACAGGTGCCATGATGGTTTATGGCAGCTATTTGAGCCAAAAAGAGAATATCGCCAAGCTGACCGTCTGGGTTGCCTTTACCGATAGCGGCATCGCCTTTCTCGCCGCCTTTTTAATCATCCCAGCCATGTATGTGGCCCAGCACAATGGCGTGCAGATTTTTAATGCTGAGGGCAAACTACTCGACTCAGATGCGCTGGTGTTTACTGTTTTACCCGCATTATTTTCGACCTTAGGTGACACGGCCAACCTCATCATTAGCGTGGTGTTTTTTATTCTGCTGATCATCGCCGGCCTGACTTCTGCCATTTCCATCGCCGAAGTCCCGACTAGCTATGTGATGCAAAAATTCAAACTCAGCCGCCAGCGCGCCACCTTGATCATCGGCCTATTACTGACCTCATTATCCCTATTGCTGGCGGTATTTTTTGAGACGCTATTTAGCTTCACTATTATGCTCACCACCCAAATCGCCCAGCCGCTGGTCGCCCTCGGCATTGCGATTTACTTAGGTTGGATTTGGCGCCAAACACAATTACTCAAGGCGATTCGTGGACAAGAGGGTGTCGATACCACAGGACTCTTCTGGCGCATTTGGCCAAGATACGTGAAGTATGTGTGCCCAGTACTGATTATCGCGATCGCCATCAGGCAATTTGTGTAACCCTTTAAAAAGCAAAAATCCCCGCTTAATGCGGGGATTTTTATTTAGCTATTAACAGATTAAGGCTGCTTTTGAAGACGGGCAGATTACTGTTCGATACCAACGATCAACCAAGGTGAATTGGCTTGCGTTACGTTACGCTCTAAATGCCAGATTTCCTTAATGTCCTCTTCTACGCCTTCAACGGTATCACGATAGCGGCCGCTAAATTTAACGCTCACTTCCGCAAGATTGGCATTGTGTGTGGCGCGGACAAGTTCTGCATCCAAAAACATCACTTCTGTGTGCTGATCGCCAACTAACTCGCGGCGTTGGTTGCTAAGTTCATTGTAAAGATCAATCGAAACATACTCTTGGATTTTGCTTAAGTCGTTTTCATTCCACGCCAATTGCAAGGTTTTGTAGTGACTACGAGCACCTTCCAAAAAGCCGGGTAAATCAAAACCGGCTGGCAAATCAAAAGGAACTGCGCTTGTCGCTTGACCAAAACCATTGCTGCCGCTGTTTGTATTGATGGCAAAACCTGTTTGTTCAGTCTGTTGGCGCTGCATATTCGGATTGGGTTGGCCAGCTCCCGCGTAGGCTGGTCTTTGCTGCGCCCCCGCTTTTGAGGCCATTACAGTACGGACAATTTTGAATAGTACGAATGCCAGCAAACCGATTATCAAAATATCCATGATTTGAATATTTTCAAAACCACCGCCCATAAACAGCGCAGCCAATAAGCCACCCGCTAATAAACCGCCTAACATGCCGCCCATCATACCCTTCTTGCCCGGCGCTCCCGCAGGTGCAGTCGTGGGCGTGTTAGTCGCCGCGGGCTGAGCCGGAGCCGTTTGATGGCTTTTGCCGATAGACTTACTACCGCCGAATTTTTTCGCTTCAACGACTGGGCTAGTAACTAAGCTAACCGCAAAAATCATCGCCAGCATCATAAATAACTTTTTCATTTATAAGATCTTGTTCGTGTAATCTGAGGTGCAGCCATAATAGCGGGATGACATTATATGTCAATTAGCAAAAGAGGAGAGCAGCCCGTTTAGGCTTTCCTTCTATGGTCTAGAAAACGAGATAGCCAAACTTCGTTTGTTCTTCTAAATCAAGATCTAAATCAAAGTCGTGGGGCTTCACCCCACACCCGACCAAGGAGGACTGCTCGTCCTATCCTCCTTGGATGCTCCATGACGCCCCCAACGGAGTTGAAAACCCCTTGTGCTCATCGACAAATTCGCTATCGCTTCCGAAGGATGCGTCCCTGCACCTGCGAAAGCTAGTCGGTCATCCATGACCGAACTCACGCAATTTGTCTATTCGCCCTGCGGCAACTCCGAGAGGATGGTGTATTGCTTAGACTCTGATGTTATCGGTAACTTATTAAGGCATAAAAGTTATGCCTGTCCAATATTTCCGATGGAAAAAGAAAATTATTTTGATTTTTTATATAAACACATAGATATAAAATCTGATGCGCATAGTTCAGTTTAGTCCATATTAAAAGTGGTTAATTATGCTTTAATAGCTACTAGATCTAAAATGACTCGTTTTCCTTTATCTGTAGCTATCCAATTTGAATACCGCTCTCCATCATCAGGATCAATTTGAGTACCTAACTCTATGTAACCTAATGCATAAAATTGAATTTTTATAATGTTAAAATCCTTGGGAGAAAGCCAGAAGTGTGTGGGGATATTTAAAGAATCAGCTTGCTGTATGCATAATGCTGCAATCCCTTGCATTATCTGATATTCAGCTATTGGTTCAAAAACAATCGATGTGAACGACTTTAAAATACTTAACCAGCCAATAAATTGTTTCGTAACAATTATTTCATTATCACTTAGTATAGTTACCTCTATACTTGCATCTAATCCTGCTAATCCCCCCTGACTATTAGAATTCGAAGTAAGCTCTTTAAGCTTAACTATTTGCACCTCTAATTCACTGTTCTTTTTCCGTAAAGAGTTATTTTCCTCTAACGATTCGAATGTTGATGTTTTATCCGCTCTGACCCATCCAATAGCAGGGTACATTCTAATTAAGCTTATTATCCCTAAAGCTATCATTCCAGCTAATTGATCCTTGTTTTCCCAAAAATTAACAAGTCTTCCTTTAGAAACCTTTTCTCTAAAGTTTTTCAGTTTCTCAATAG
Source organism: Shewanella vaxholmensis (assembly GCF_031932135.1). NCBI lineage: Bacteria > Pseudomonadati > Pseudomonadota > Gammaproteobacteria > Alteromonadales > Shewanellaceae > Shewanella > Shewanella vaxholmensis. The sequence continues at coordinate 102,568 of NZ_JAUOEV010000015.1, read as the reverse complement.
TTTCTTGACTTACCTCTGAGTTTTTCACTGGCAATATTTCTGGAGTCTTATGAAGAAAAGCAATAACTTTAATTCCATTTTCAATTGCGTGATCGTACTCTTTTTCAGTATAACTAATACCTTCATCAGTCATACTCCCATATTTACCACCTATAATTAAAAGATAGTAATCACAATCATTAATTACTGTTTTTATAAATTCAAACTGTTCTATATCCGCTGCAGGAAATAACTCCATCCCTGATGGAATACAATTCATTTTCATCAAAGTTTGAACTGCTATTTCACGTTCATTCTCTAAGTCTAGAAATGTCGAACTGACAAATACTTGATAACGTTTTTCCATATAAAATTCCTTATATTAAGACCATAAGAGAAAACTATTTCACCCATTACAATGATTAAAGTTTAACGAGCCATTGTTAAATTCTCGGGATGCATAATTGTAAATAACAGACTATCAGGTATACCAAGGGCTTAACGGGATTAAGCACTGTCATGGAGGTGACCGTTGGCGGCATGGAGGCCGCCGTCGAGCCCTCAGGGATGAGTTCATGGCGTGTCACTGGAATGACAGTGCTTAAGCACACTTTAGGATCCCCGCTCAAAGCACTGCGGGAATGACGGTGCAGTAGCTTAGCTCAAGACCTCTTCTAATGCCTTGAGGCATAAAGAGACATTCTCACGGCGGGCACCAAAGCCCATCAGACCGATGCGCCATGCTTTACCCGCAAGGGCGCCAAGGCCTGCGCCGATTTCGAGGTTGTAATCCTTCAGCAAACGAGTGCGCACAGCGGCATCATCCACACCTGCGGAGATATAAACCGTATTGAGCTGCGGTAGGCGATAATCTTCGGCAACCACAAAATTAAGCCCTAACTTTTCCAGCCCAGCACGCAGCACTAAATGCATTTCGTGATGGCGTTTCCACGCATTTTCTAAACCTTCGGCCGCCAACATACGCAGGGATTCATGCAGTGCATAAAGCGCGTTCACTGGCGCAGTGTGATGATAACTGCGTTTGCCGCCCGCGCTGGTCCAATAGGCCATCACTAGACTTTGATCGAGGAACCAACTTTGCACTGGGGTTTTGCGATTTTTCAGTTTCTCTACCGCTGCGCTCGAGAAAGACACGGGCGATAAACCTGGTACACAGGAGAGACACTTTTGACTGCCGGAATAAATGGCATCTATGCCCCACTCATCAACTCTTAACTCGACACCACCAAGGGAAGTCACGGCATCGACTATGCTCAAGCAACCATAGCTTTTGGCTAATGCGCACAAGGTTTTGGCATCGGATAAGGCACCAGTAGAGGTTTCTGCGTGCACAAAGGCTAAAAACTTGGCATCGGGATTGGCTTTCAGTGCCGCTTCAACCGCAGCAGGGTCGACAGGTGCGCCCCACTCATTGTCCACCAGCACTGCAATGGCGCCAACACGCTCGACGTTTTGGCGCATACGCTCGCCAAACACACCATTACGACAGACAATCACCTTCTCACCCGGCTCGACTAAGTTTACGAAACAGGTTTCCATGCCCGCACTACCCGGCGCGGATACTGCCATAGTCATTTCGTTTTTAGTTTGGAAGGCGTATTGGATCAGGCTCTTAAGCTCATCCATCATGCCCACAAACAGCGGATCTAAGTGGCCAATTGTCGGTCTGGACTGCGCCGCAAGCACTTCGGGATAAACATCCGACGGGCCTGGGCCCATCAAAATACGGCGAGGAGGATTAAAAGCGGTAAAACGCGGTGCTGGTAACATCATGTCTCCTTAATGCGTGCAGGTCGAAGTCTCGTTCTTATGAGCTAATACTGGTCAGCAAAGCAAGCTAACTTTTACAAGTGCATAAACGGCTAGAGTATTAAGTCTACAAAACTACCACAAAAAAGGGCGCATGTGCGCCCCTCCTTTAGCCTAAGTTGTCACAAAACTGGCTTTAATACTAATGGCCGTTATGACTGTATCTTATTGTTTACGTTAGCCGCATTTAAAAACAGCTGATAGGCAGGACTTTGGGTTTCCTCTTGATAGACAAAACCCAACTCAGTTAAAAACTGTTGGAACGGCAAGGCATCACTCGCGGGCACTTCAAACCCCGCCAGCACTCGGCCAAAAGCCGCGCCGTGGTTGCGATAATGGAACAAGCTAATGTTCCATTTGCTCTGCAAGGTAGTTAAAAACTTCAGCAGCGCACCGGGATGTTCGGGGAATTCGAAGCTAAATAAACGCTCCTCTAAAGGCTCAGGTGGATGACCGCCGACCATGTAACGCACATGCAATTTCGCGGTTTCATCGCCGGATAAATCCTGAACTTCAAAACCATTAGCCTCTAAGGTGGCAATGATTTGTTCTAGCTCACCTTGGCCTCGGCTTAAGCGAATGCCGGCAAACACCACGGCAAGATCACGACTGCTGAAACGATAGTTAAACTCTGTCATCACCCGCTTATCGAGCAACTCACAGAATGTTAAGAAACTTCCCGGACGCTCAGGGACTTTCACCGCCAGTACCGCTTCTTTTTGCTCGCCAAGCTCACAACGTTCAGACACATAACGCAGACTGTGAAAATTCACATTAGCGCCACTTAAAATCGCTGCGACCTTTTCACCATTGCCGCAATCACCATTGGCATTAGCGCTGACATATTTTTTAAGCCCAGCTAAGGACAAGGCCCCTGCGGGTTCGGCGATCGCACGGGTGTCTTCGAAGATATCTTTCACCGCAGCGCAGATTTCATCCGAAGTGACAGTCACTACTTCATCGACATAGAGTTTGGCGACTCGAAATGGCTCAGTGCCGATACGCTTTACCGCCACACCGTCGGCAAATAAACCAACTTGCGCCAGTGTCACCGGCTCGCCCGCTTCCATCGCCGCCTTTAAACAGGCCGCGTCTTCGGGCTCGACACCGACAATTTTCACCTGCGGCATCACCGCCTTGTAATAGGCTGCGATCCCCGCGATAAGCCCGCCACCGCCTACGGGTACAAATACCACTTCGAGATCGCGCTGCTGCTGCAACATCTCTTGGGCGATAGTGCCTTGGCCTGCAATCACGGCCTCATCGTCGAAGGGCGCAATATAGACTCGGCCCTCTTCTTTGGCCATCGCCATCGCAAAACCATTGGCTTGATCGAAGGCTTGGCCGTGCAATACCACGTTGCCACCTAAACGGCGCACCGCATCGACTTTAATATCGGGTGTCGTCTCAGGCATCACAATCACAGCATCCACACCGCGACTCGCGGCCGACATCGCCACACCTTGGGCATGATTGCCTGCCGAAGCGCACACCACGCCGCGCTGACATTCTTCTTTCGTCAGCTGGGCGATACGGTTATAGGCACCGCGTAACTTGAAGGAATGCACTGGCTGCATATCTTCGCGCTTCAAAAATACCTGACAACCTAAACGCGCCGATAACTTGTTCATGCTGGAAAGCGGCGTCACTTTCGCTATGTCATACACAGATGACAACAGGATTTTTTGCAGATAGCTTTGTGCCAACTGAAAATGGACTAAATCCGCCTGAGTTTGCGATGAGAGTGGCAACATAGATGCAGTAAACATAATTAGTCCTCCAGTTTACTGCGATCGCGCACCGCGCCCTTGTCGGCACTAGTAGCGAGCATGGCGTAGGCCTTAAGTGCGAGTGACACATAACGCTGGCGACCAATAGGTTTCCACGCCATTGGGCCAAGACTGTGCATTTTTTCGCGGCGAGCATTGAGTTCAACATCGCTTACTGCCAGCTTGATGCTGCGCGCTGGAATATCAATTTCGATGCGATCGCCATTTTCAATCAAGGCGATCGTGCCGCCCGCTGCCGCTTCGGGTGAAACGTGGCCGATAGATAAACCTGAAGTGCCACCGGAGAAACGACCGTCGGTGATCAGCGCACAGGCCTTGCCTAAACCGCGTGATTTTAAGTAACTGGTTGGGTACAACATTTCTTGCATACCCGGGCCACCTTTCGGGCCTTCGTAGCGGATAACCACCACATCACCCGCCACCACTTCACCGCCTAAAATGCCCGCCACTGCGTCATCTTGGCTTTCATAGACGCGCGCCGAGCCAACAAAGGTCAGATTCGATTCATCCACGCCCGCCGTTTTAACGATACAGCCGTTTTCGGCCACATTACCCGACAATACGGCAAGCCCACCTTCTTGGCTAAAGGCAAACTCGCGGCTACGGATACAACCTTCTTGTCTGTCGTTATCCAGTGATGGCCAGCGACAATCTTGGCTAAAGGCTTTGGTGGTCGGAATGCCCGCAGGCCCCGCCATAAAGAAGTGTTTTACTTTTTCATCCTGCGTCTGCATCACATCGTACTGGGCCAATACCGACTTTAAATTGCCACCCTCATCGGCCGCCACATGGAACACATCGGTATGCAGTAATCCGGCTCTGTCGAGTTCGCCTAAAATCCCCATCACGCCGCCCGCACGGTGCACGTCTTCCATATGGTATTTAGGCGTCGATGGCGCAACCTTACAAAGGTGCGGCACTAGGCGCGACATACGGTCGATATCCGCCATGGTAAAATCAACATCGGCCTCCTGCGCGGCGGCCAATAAATGCAATACGGTATTAGATGAACCGCCCATGGCGATATCTAAGGTCATAGCATTTTCGAAGGCTTTGAAGTTCGCGATATTACGTGGCAATGCCGATTCATCATCTTGATGATAATAACGTTTTGCCAGCGCCATCACGCGGCGACCCGCTTCTAAAAACAGCTCGCGGCGATCGGCGTGGGTTGCCAGCATAGAGCCGTTACCCGGCAGCGATAATCCTAGAGCTTCGGTTAAACAGTTCATTGAGTTCGCGGTAAACATGCCAGAGCAAGAGCCACAGGTTGGGCACGCGCTACGCTCAATTTTGGCACTGTCTTCATCGCTCACGTTCGAGTCGGCGCCGGCTACCATAGCATCGACTAAATCGAGTTTGATGAGCTTATCAGACAGCTTAGTTTTACCCGCTTCCATCGGTCCGCCAGAGACAAATACGACGGGAATATTGAGGCGCAGCGCTGCCATCAACATGCCGGGGGTGATCTTGTCGCAGTTGGATATACACACTAACGCATCGGCGCAGTGGGCGTTAACCATGTATTCCACACTGTCGGCGATAAGTTCACGCGATGGCAGACTGTAAAGCATGCCGCCGTGGCCCATGGCGATACCGTCATCGACGGCGATCGTATTGAATTCTTTGGCGATACCGCCCGCTTCTTCAATGGCGCTCGCGACGAGTGAACCCATATCTTTTAAATGCACATGGCCCGGTACAAACTGAGTAAAGGAGTTAGCAATAGCGATAATTGGCTTACCAAAATCATTGTCTTTCACCCCTGTGGCGCGCCATAACGCACGGGCACCCGCCATATTGCGGCCTTCGGTACTGGTAGCTGATCGTAACTTTGGCATTGACTGTATCCTTTATCTCAAATCGAAAATCGTATTCTTAATTCACATGGCGAATGCTTACGCATTCGCCGTTTGTTGCAAGCTCAGTGGTAACAATACCTTACATTGAGTCACATCAATCAGTTTATTCAGCTGATTACTTAAGAGCTCGATGGCACGCTCGCTATCGACCTCCATATCCAGCGACAGGCTCGCATCGTCGTTCATGCGCATCTGCATTTGGGTAATCGTAAAGCCACGATGGCGAGTCACGCGCAAAACACGCTCAAGCACTTCGGGGCGTTGTTGAACCGTTAATTCCAGAGAGTGGATCATGTTTGTTTCTCCATTTCGTCCATCATATCGCTGTTTGATGCGCCGGGCGGCACCAGTGGCCAAACGTTAAAAGCATCGTCGATTGCAACGTGTAATAAATACGGGCCCTTAGCCGCTAACATTTCGGTTAAGGCTTCTTCCACTTCGTCGGAAGAGAAAATCGTGCGGCCGGGGATATCAAAGGCGGAGGCCAATAAAACAAAATCTGGGTTATCGGATAAATCCGTTTCGCTGTAGCGTTCTTCAAAAAATAGCTGCTGCCACTGCTTCACCATTCCAAGCTTTTGGTTATCAACCAGCACGATTTTCACTGGCAGCTTGCGGCGTTTGATAGTGGTCAACTCCTGCACATTCATCATAAAAGACCCATCGCCAGACACAGTCACTACAGTGGCATCTGGACGCGCCACTTGCGCACCAATGGCGGCGGGCAAACCAAAGCCCATAGTGCCTAAGCCAGCACTGGACAGATGATCTTCAGGGCGGCGGAACCACATATGCTGGGCCACCCACATTTGGTGCTGGCCCACATCGCAACAAACAACATTGTCTTCGGGTAATTTATTGGCTAAACGGCGCAGCAGTGCGGGGGCGTAGATCAAACTGCCGGGGTGTTGATAATCCCATTGATGCTTACGGGATAAATGCTCCACCTCGGTCTGCCAAGGCGTGATGTTCATCGGCATGGCTAAGGCGGGTAAGATTTGGCGTAAGTCACCGGCTATCGCCACCTCTGGCATACGCAGTTTGCCCAGTTCGGCGGCGTCGATATCTAAATGGATCACTTTGGCCTTGTCGGCAAAGCTCGCTAAACGGCCAGTGACTCGGTCGTCGAAACGGGCACCCACCACGATCAGCAAATCGCAATCCTGTACCGCTAAATTAGCCGCCTTACCACCATGCATGCCTAACATGCCTAAGTAACCGGGCGTGCCGTGGGCGATACTGCCTAGCCCTTTCAAGGTCGCGACCGAAGGTATGCCCGTCACTTTGATAAACTCACGCAGTTGATCGACCGCGCCCGCCATGCCGACACCACCGCCGACATACAACATAGGTTGTTTCGCCTCAGCCAACAGTGCACGGGCGGCGTCGATATCATTCATCTCGGCTTGGGGTTCATTCATCACGGCCAGTAAAGGGGTGCGGTATTCTAGATGAGCGATTTGAATGTCCTTCGGGATATCGACCAGCACAGGGCCAGGGCGACCAGATGCGGCGATCTCAAAAGCTTGATACAAGGTTGGGATCAGGTCGTTGACGTCTGTCACCATAAAACTGTGCTTAGTGCAGCTCAGTGACATGCCCAACACATCGATTTCTTGGAAGGCATCGGTGCCGATAACGGCGGTGGAGACTTGGCCCGTAATGGCCACCATAGGCACTGAATCTAACAGCGCGTCGGCTAAGGAAGTGATCAGGTTAGTCGCGCCAGGACCTGAGGTCGCAAAGCACACGCCAGTTTTACCGCTGGCTCTTGCGTATCCTACGGCGGCAAAGGCGGCGCCTTGTTCGTGACGGCTGAGCAGATGTTCGACAGGGCTGCCATAGAGGGCATCGTAGATTGGCATAATGGCACCACCTGGGTAACCAAACACTGTGGTGACTCCATGTGCTGCTAACACTTTGATTACCGCATCTGCGCCTCTGATCATCTGCCCTGGTTCCATATTCTCTCTCGCTACGTTAGTCCTGAATTGCCGAAAATCGACGCTAATTTTTTACTCTTTCGAAGCTTAGGACCTTGCTCTAGACCCTAAAACGAAGAACCCCCCGGTCCTTTCGGAGCGGGGGGTTCTTTCGAAACTTCTAACCTTTTAGGTCTATCAGTTCGCCATGCGCCGCCCCCGCTGTGATTTAATAATCACGACGGTAATAATCACGAGAATGAGCTTGGCAGCTTGGTTAAACATCAATATGGATTCCTAATCGGTGTTTCTAAAATTGGGGTATTGCATGAAAGTTAGTTTCGCTTTGGACTTTGCCCTACCGCGAGCTATTAGCTTTACCATAAAGCGACAGCCAAACACAATAAAAAATATCTCTTGTCAAAAAAAATTCAGCTTCCCTGCCGAGACAATGCAAAACAACAAAGTAAAACGTTAACTGTTGAGCCTCAGTCGGCGCGATGCGCCTACCGCTGGATTCATTCACTGAACGCCCATTCACCATCGAACGCTCACCGAAGATTCACTCACTAACAATGTCGTTTTTGCCCGCTCGACAACCCACTGAACAGGAAAAAATTTGGTTTCCACTAAACTGATTTATCACTAAGCAAGCTCAAGATGCGCGTTTCACCATCATGAGATTGCTTGGGAACTGAGCTGAGACCTAAGTCCTTTAAGTCTCAACCCTCTCCCCCAATGTTGGGTTTAATTTAAGCTCAACTAAATCTCAGCTAAAACTCAATTAGGCCTCAACAATGCTCTTCATATCTGTCATGTAACCGCGAAGCTCAGCACCAACATATTCCACTGCCGTTTCACGAATCGCTTCGTTAACTGCGATGAGCGTTAAGTTGTCGACACCGGTTGCGCTGTCTTTCAGGCCAGCACCTAAATACTCAGGTGACATGGCATTAACGTAATCGCGCAGCATAGGCACGGCGGCGTGATTGAACAGGTAGCAACCGTATTCGGCGGTATCTGAAATCACTACGTTCATTTCGTACAAACGCTTACGGGCAATCGTGTTGGCGATCAGTGGAGTTTCATGCAGTGACTCGTAATAGGCCGACTCTTCCACGATACCCGCAGACACCATGGTATCGAACGCCAGTTCCACACCCGCTTTGATCATAGCGACAAGGAAAATACCTTTGTCGAAATAGGTTTGTTCGTCGATATGCTCGCTCGATACAGGCGCATTTTCGAAACCTGTTTCGCCAGTTTCCGCTCTCCAACGCAGCAAGTTCGCATCATCGTTCGCCCAGTCTTCCATCATAGTGCGGGAGAATTCGCCGCTGATGATGTCATCCATGTGCTTTTCAAATAATGGTTGCAGAATTTCTTTTAAATCTTCTGCAATTTCAAATGCTTTAATCTTGGCTGGATTAGACAAACGGTCCATCATGTTAGTGATGCCGCCGTGTTTCAGCGCTTCAGTAACCGTTTCCCAACCTTGCTGGATAAGCTTGGCCGCATAGCCTGGCTCAACGCCATCGGCGATCATTTTCTCGTAACCTAAGATGGCGCCCGTCTGCAGCATACCGCACAGAATGGTCTGCTCGCCCATTAGATCCGACTTCACTTCGGCGATGAAAGACGACAGTAAAACACCGGCTCTGTCGCCACCCGTTGCGCTGGCGTAGGCTTTCGCAATCTCTAAGCCGTCACCGTTTGGATCGTTTTCTGGGTGAACTGCGATAAGGGTAGGCACACCAAAACCACGTTTGTATTCTTCACGCACTTCAGTGCCTGGGCACTTAGGCGCAACCATCACTACAGTGATATCGGGACGAACTTGCATGCCCTCTTCAACTATGTTGAAGCCATGTGAGTAAGACAAGGTAGAGCCTTGCTTCATCAGTGGCATAACCGCGTTAACCACGTTGGAATGCTGTTTGTCCGGCGTCAGGTTAAGCACCAGATCCGCCGCAGGGATTAATTCTTCAAAGGTACCGACACAAAAACCGTTATCGGTTGCTTTTTGCCATGAGGCACGTTTCTGTTCAATCGCTTCAGGACGCAGGGCAAAAGAGATATTCAGACCCGAATCACGCATGTTCAAGCCTTGGTTAAGACCTTGAGCACCACAACCTAAAATAACAATATTCCAATCTTTTATGTAGTTACAGCCGTCGCTAAACTCAGAGCGATCCATAAAACGACATTGGCCAAGCTGTGCTAATTGTTGACGTAAATTCAGAGAGTTAAAATAGTTAGCCATCTGATATACCACCTATAAGTCAGAAATTTTGGACGCAACCAAACTAACATAATGTTACGGCTTGGTTGTGATTGAAATCACTATAACCCATGCTTATCATTGCTTAAAATGATATATTCGAAACTTAATATTGCATTATTCGCAACGTCAACGGCAATCATGGATTCATAACACTGACAGTAATATCGGCACCAATATGCAGCACCCAATCACGCCGTCACTCAAGCTAGGCTTAAGTTCAAACTAAACAGGATAAGATCATGGATATTCGTACCCTCAAATTGTACTTGCACTTATGTGACAGTTTGCACTTCGCCAAAACGGCGGAGCAGATGCATGTGAGCCCATCGACCTTAAGCCGAGCCCTGCAAAGATTGGAAGAGGAAGTGAACGCTAAGCTGTTAGAGCGGGATAATCGCAGTGTGACCTTAACCCACGCGGGACGCGAGTTTAAGCTGTTTGCCGAGCAGACTTTGAACCATTGGAGCACGCTCAAGCACAGTATCGATCTCAAGCAGGACGTACTGCGCGGTCGGTTAAATCTGTATTGCTCGGTCACTGCTGCCTACAGTCATTTACCGGGTTTATTGGATTTATTCCGCCAAGAACATCCCTTCGTCGAGATAGCCTTAACCACGGGAGATGCGGCGAACGCCCTGGCCGAAGTACAACAGAATCGCGCCGACATCGCCATCGCCGCCCTGCCCGATCCGTTTCCGAGCAGCTTGCACTTTGCCAAAATCGACGATGTACCGCTGTCGATTATCGCGCCGACTATCCGCTGCGCGGTGCAGCAGCAAATTAGCCAAACGCCCATAGATTGGTCGAGTGTGCCCTTTATCATTCCCGACCACGGGCCCGGACGTCGCCGCGCCGATAACTGGTTCAAACAAATGGGCATCAGCCCTAATATTTACGCCCAAGTCTCGGGCCAAGAAGCGATCGCCTCAATGGTGGCGTTGGGCTGCGGCGTGAGCATGAGCCCAGAAGTGGTGATCAATAACAGCCCAGTGCGGGATCGCATTCAGTTACTCGCTTCTCCCGTTGTAATACCGCCCTTCGAGTTAGGTTGCTGCTGCAAAGTAAAGCGGCTCGACGATCCCATAGTCAATGCGTTTTTGGATGTGATTTAAACATCCGGCGAGTTGAGCTTATCGATAGGATCGATACGGGTCACCAACAACTGATCGACCTTGTAAGAATCGATATCGACCACCTCAAATTTATAGCCCGCATAGTTGACGAAATCGGTACGCTTAGGGATTTTACGCAGCATATACATCATAAAACCGGCAATGGTTTCGTAGTTTTGATTATGCGGGAATTCTTCGATGCCGAAGGCGCGCATCACGTCGGTAATCGGTGTTACCCCATCGACTAACCAAGAGTTACCATCGCGGGCGATAATCTGCTCTTCGCTCTCGTGCAATGACCAAGCCCCCATCACGGCGCGTTGTAAATCGTTGGTCGTGACAATACCCACCACTAAGGCATATTCGTTCATTACTACGGCAAAATCGGCGCGGCTATTCTTAAAATATTCCATCGCCTCTGACAGGCTCAAAGTATCGGGAATAATCAGCGAAGTGTGGACTAAATTACTGCCTTTTAAGGTAATATTCTCACCGTTAATCACTCGGATCAGCAGCTCTTTTGCATCCACAAAGCCTTTGATCATATCTAACTGACCATCGCAGACGAGGAACTTAGTGTGGGGATCTTCAGAAATCTTACGCTTGATATCTTCTTCGCTATCTTGCAGTAAAAAGTACACTAAGCTTTCACGGGCCGTCATGGCAGAGGTTACAGAAACAGTTTGCATTTCAAACACATTTTCCATCATCTGTTGTTCACCGCGATCTAAAACTCCAGCTTCGGCGCCTGCATTCATCACGGCATAAATGTCGTCGGAGGTGATAGCATCGTTACGCACGGTTGGGATTTGCAGCAGTTTAAAGATGCCGCTCGCCATGCCATTGAAAAACCATACTAATGGACGCAATAGCACAATACAGAAAGACATAGGCCCAACAACGGCTAATGCAACTGGCTCAGGCATCGCCATGGCAATGCGTTTTGGCATCAAATCCGCCACCAGAATAAAGGCACTGGTGACGACAACAAAGGACAAAATAAAGCTCAGTTGGCTCAACCAAGGATCGGTCAGCAAAGGCGATAGTAATTCATAGAAATAAGGTCGAAATGCCGACTCACCGACGATACCGCCCATGATAGCAACGGCATTAAGCCCGATTTGTACCACAGTAAAAAAGCTGCCGGGAACGGCTTGTAACTGCAACACTTTTTCTGCGCGGGCATCGCCCTCATCGGCCAATTGACGTAAACGGATTTTACGTGAAGCGGCAAGTGCAATTTCTGACATAGAGAAGAAACAACTCGCGCCGATTAGGCACAATATAATCATCACGTTATCAAAGAGACTCATGTAACACCTTTCATTTAACACTGGACTAACTAGGACCAACCCGCGCTTTATGGCTCGCGAGTCAGCTGAATTCATTTAATTGGGGCACAGTTTGCTAGGGGTTATCCAGCCTACAAACCGTTCAAACGGCTGCGCCAGCTCCTTGCTACCCTAAGATAAAAAGCACTTACATTGCCGTTTTAGGCTGCTCTGAGTATATCTGCAAATTCACGGCTTAGGCGCGACTCGACATCATAAAGACATCTCAGTGCGGTGGCTTTGATATTGAGCTGCTAGAACGTACATTTAAGCCAATGGAATTGACTAGGCAGTCGTGGCTTTTGCTTAGTTGCGTTACGAGAAATACGTCCAGAATGGCAGCATGGATGTCACTCAGAGTGCATCGGTAAATCGACTATGGGCGACAGATTATATCTCATTTGCCGCCTAATATTACCTCACCTTGAGTAATTTTTATCTTAACGATGGATCTACAGCACAGTTTCATGCAAATGTTATCAATTAGTTAGCATGATTGAATGCGGTCTGTGACATAAAGAGGCTCAGCTGATTTAGCCTAAATATCGCCGGATGGCTAAATGACGGACGCTGATGACCTAAACATTACTTAAGCATGGAGATAGGACAATTTGAGGCTTAATCCCAATTATTAAGCGCAGAGAGCACCTAATGATGGAGCAATACTCAACTGGTGCCGAGCAACAAAAGACTGCAATAGGTATAGGTACAAGGCTGACTTGCCCCTATGCCATTAAATCACTTCAACTTCGACCCTATTACGCCCTTTATCCTTAGCGCGATAGAGACAAACATCGGCACGGCGTAACACGTCGGGCATCTTAAGTCCCGAGACCTTATCTAATGGCAAAAACACGCTGCCAATACTAATCGTTACCGCTGCCAACGGTGATGCTTGATGGGGAATATTGAGTTGCTCGACGAGATAACACAGTTGCGTGGCAATAGCCGTTAACTGCGCAGGTGAGACGTGCTCAACGACTAAGGCAAACTCTTCGCCCCCGATGCGCGCCAACAAAGCATTGTGCGGCAGGATATCGCACTGCGCTAAGGCATCCGCCACACGCTTAAGCACTAGGTCACCTTCAATATGACCATAAGTGTCGTTATAGGATTTAAAATAATCGACGTCCAACATCAACAGCCCCGCTGGCGTCTTGGTCTGTAGCACAGCCTCTAGCCTTTCGGTAAAAGGGCGTCTATTCGCTAACCCAGTCAACTCATCGGTTTCGGCCATTTCTTTCAATTGAGTATTGGCAGAAACCAGCGCTTGTTGCAGCACTATCATCTGCCGCTCTTTTTGCTCGCGCAGCAGTAACTCGTTCAATGCGGAGGCAAACTGAGTCAGCATATTCTTTTTCTGGGCATTCCAATTCAGTGGCCGCGACACCGTCGACAGCGAGAGCAATCCCAATAACTCTCCGGCATTTTTAATCGCAAAGGCGGCAATCGAGCAAATGCCCACGGATTTCATCACCTCATATTCCTGTGGAGAGAAGCCCTTTAACGCCTCAAGATCCTCAATCACTAAGGTCGATTCTGTCTCGAATTTTTTAGCAAGCTGAGTAATGTTGTCCACCGAAATCCCTTGGACCTTGTTAGCATGTAACTCGCTGGTCCAAAAACTGCGGTAATAAGCATGCTGTTGATGAAATTCGAGAATGCTCACCCTCTCAACATCAAACAACTGACCGATTTTGTGGCACACCTCAGCTAAGGTTTTATCTACATTGCAGGTATCGATACTCAAAAATTGCAACGAAATCTCTGCCAGCAACTGATTCGACTGCGACTGCCAGTCCAGTTCTTTGGTCCGCTCTTTCACTAAGTCCGACAATAAATGCTGCTGTTGCTGTAACGCACGTTGATGGCGTTTATTGATAGCGAGGTCGTTGCGTATCCTTTGGTACATGGCCTTAAGCGACAATGCCACATGAGCAATCTCGTCAGGACTGGCGGTCACCGTCTCGGGAACAGACAACTTTTTTAACGATTTTAGATTGATTTTATTAGTAAAATCTTCCAATGCCGACAGTCTATCTGTCACCATGAGTCGCACTAAGGTCAAGATCAAATAGATCATCAGCAGGGTCTTTAAACCATTGCCGAGTACGATAAAAATCAACTGCCGCCACAGCTCGTAGTAAAGCTGGTTGGTGTCTAAGCCTACGGTTAAAGTAGCGATCGGCTGGTCTTGATAAGTCACCGGATAATGAAATAGAGTTTGCGACTCATCATCGGTTAACAGCGGTTTACCCAGCTGCATAGTAACGCCGTCGATACTGTCTAAATGCACACTCGACACTAACGGCATCATCCCTAAACCAGAGAGCAAATCAGATAGCAGGCTGCGGTCGACATCCCACAGCGACTTCGCCACGCTCGGCAGAATAGATTCTGAATATTCACGGATATCCGACGTGGCATTGTCGATACTATCCTGATAGTTCCAAATCAACTGCACCAGCATAGTTAACACGGCAAAAAATGAGCTCACCCCGATGATGGTCAGCGTCATCTTATGACTAATAGAATGATTTCGATGCTTCATGTACACCCGTTATTACGCCTTGAAGGGCAACTTATTCAAAATCTGAGACTGGAAAATCTGCGGCCAATCCCGAGCAACTAACATTTGATAAAATGCCGAATCAGGCAGTAAAACGCCGAACAAGGTGACATTTTCATAGGGGATATAGCGCTTATGCTGCTGATAATATTGCAACTCGACCAAAGCTAACGCGCCAGCCATAAAGTGCCCGCCACCAATAATGCTCACCGCGTGTTTGCGACAAAGCTGTAAAATCTCAGGTGACGTATTGATCGTACTGACAAATACATCTTTACCCGAGACTAAGCCTTTTTCCTTCAATGCTTTAAGCACTCCAATTGCCATACGATCACTGGCGGTCCAAATCACGTTTAGATCGGGATAACGGTTCAGCAGAGTGAGCGCTTGACCATAAGCTACTGCGTCACTCCATTGGCCATAAACCGTTTGAGTCAGAGTGGCATTGGGCTGCATAAAGAAATAATCGCTGGCACCTTGGGTACGAAGTACTGAAGCAGGCGTCGACTTATCGCCCGAAATCAACAAAACTTTAGCCTGCTTTCCCTCTAAGTCGTCCATTAAGCCCTTAGCGGTCGCCGAACCTATAGCGTAATTATCGGGAATAATGGCGGGTAACAGATATTCTTGCCAATGGGGATCTTGCAGTAAAACATCACGTTCACCGATAGAAATATCGTTTAAAATCAATTGCACATAGATGGGGTGGGAGTAAAGCGCTTGCAGCATTTTTATCGCGGATTGTTTTTCATTAACCAGAATAACGTAATTAGGTAACGCCTTTGCGGAGGCTAACAACTCATCGAGTTGGGTGATCATCTTGAAATGATTGCGATCGGAATGAATGATTTCGAGCTTAATATCGAGTGTCGTCGCCGCCTCCAGCATCAATTGGTCGACGTCCCCCCAAAAACTGTCATCGACAGCCCCGGGATTAAAAAATACGACATCGAGTTTAGCCCAAACTGCCCCACCAAACCCCGCAGTACAGATAAACACACACGCTAACATCCACGAACGCATAGGCGAGTTCTCCTCGACCATGTTCCCTCAAATGTCATCCTTCACAAGAGGTCACTTTATTATTATCGATTCACAACCTTGTTACCGCATCGCCGCCCAAAATGTTGCTAAAACCAGCAGCAGATGTTTCGATTAAACCACAAAATGATACAAAGTATACTTTATATGCTGACTATTTATTCCAACACCCTGTCTGTATAAAGAAATCGCGTGGATCCGTAGTAGAATATTTATAAGTCATTGCAGACTCTCTTATGGGTCAGTCTTACGGCTTAACCACGTAGAAAATGACAGGGACCTAAACGTTTTAAAAGGGAAGTTGTTGGTTCGTCTTGGTTCGTTATAAAGAGTCACAAGGTACACGAGTTCATTCTAGCCGTTAATGCGGCCTAACGGCCGAGGTGAATCAAGATTGGGGGATTTGAACCATGATTTTCATTGGAGGGTAAACCAAATGAGGCTGCTCAACGATGCCCTCATATAATGGCATAGGTTGACTAATCTCCATTAACCGATTGAAACAATTAAATATAAATATCAATATCAATCACTTAATCTATTCAGTCGTGATCATTTCTCCCAGAATCAATCCTTTATAACTCATATTCACTCAAAGGCACGAAATTGTGCGACTCTTCTTTTAGTCGGTCGCAACATACATCTCCAATCATCTCTATGTACTCCAAGTGCTGCGTAGCCCGCATCGCCAAACAAAAAGGTTGGTTATAGCCAACCTTTCAATACGCTAATAATCATAAATGCAGTAAATGCGATCGAATTTTCCTAACGCTAAATCATCCCTGTGGATAATAAAATTCAATTGCATAGAATGCTCACTGTAGACGACTTTGAACAGTACTAGATAATCTTCGGCATTGCCGCCTAACTCAGCCGCAGCGTGGAGTTCGGGGGCTTTATAGCGGCTATCGCCATGGCCATTAATGCTGGCGATACCATTGTAATACGGCAGCGGCTGCTCGGGGACCAGCAATGACTGCAAGCTGGATGGCTGCCACTCGGTATTAGTCCATTGCGATTGAGTGAGAATCTGGCCAGGGATGAATCCGTGCTCATTCAATTGTATCAGCTCATAGCCCTTGAGCTGATCTTGCCACTCTGGTACCAATTCATCATCCACAACCGCTATAGCCTCCAGCACCATAGCTTGTTGCGGTTCTGGTAGCGCTTGTAAACGTGCCTTGGCTAACTTTACTAAATGCGGGTTGTCACTATTAATCATGTCAGGGGCTATCATCTTAATGCTGGCAATCCCCTGAAGTTGATAAGCCGCCTCATACTCATAGTTTGCACATACCGCATCGTCGAACTTAAGTTCGGCAATCGCTTCCCCAGAGTTAAGCTGCTGATCCTCAGCGACATAATAGACATGGCCGCGAAGCATTTCCGAGAATCGCCAGCGCTCCACAAAGAACAACAATCGCCCTTCTCGAGGTAAATAAGATTGAAAAGCCTTCAGGTCGCTACAATTGATTTGTGCGATAAATTGCATGGGCACACGGAAGGCTTGCGCAGCCTCGTCCCAATCCCAAAGATGCGCCTCATCTGTCTCCCAATCGTCCTGCCAGTCCTCCCGCCAATGCTCATTAATAAACTCGCGGGTATGGCCAAAGCTCTCAACATAGCCATCCAACATCTCCTCCCTTCCGACCAAAGTCACCGGATAATCCATGCCAACAGGCAAATCCGGCAATCCACCCAGTCGGCTATTACCTAACTGGGTATAGTCCTCGATTGCACAGGGATAGAGATCGACACTACTTCGAATAAATGCCGAAAGCGTATGGGCAAGATGCGGGTCTTTAAACTGCGCCAACTTTTGCTCTAGCAGCTGCTGACGAATGGGGGAATTTTCTGCTAACAACATATCCATATTGACCTCAGGACTCCAATGTTTGCTTTTTATCATTTCTATCAACTATTTGCTATCGTCCAATATGGCAATTTGCCAAAGCTATCACGGGAACGGTATAGCCAGATTCAGCAGCTTACTGATGAGGCGAATGACCAAGTTAATCGAAAACCCCTAACGTCAATTACTGCTACACTCAAATTCTGTGCGAAATGAACAACAAAAGGATTTGTTTATGGCGATTGCCTGCGTCAATACCCGAGCCAGTTGTGGGGTCGAAGCACCCCAAGTCACAGTTGAGGTGCATCTGAGCAATGGCTTACCGGCATTTAATCTGGTGGGGTTACCCGAAGCGTCGGTAAAAGAAGCTCGCGAGCGGGTGCGCAGCGCACTGATCAATGCGGGATTCGAATTTCCGATGCGGCGGATAACCGTTAACCTCGCGCCAGCAGATTTACCTAAACAAGGTGGCCGCTACGACTTACCCATAGCCGTAGGCATATTGGCCGCATCAGAACAAATCCCCCTTAATAGCCTAAAAAATCTCGAGTTTGTCGGTGAACTGGCATTGTCTGGGCACATACGTTATTGCCAAGGATTATTACCGGCGATTATCGCCGCAAAGCGCCAAGACCATACCTTGATATTGCCGCTGGATAATCGCCACGATGCCGAGTTAGTCGGCTATCCCAATGTGTTGTTTGGCTCGCACCTGCAGAGTCTGGCCGCTTATTTACAGGGGCAAAACCAACTGCCGACGTTAGCGCCACAATTAGAATGGATAAGCCAAGAGACGCCCGAGTCCCATACTTGCCTAAGCGATGTGATTGGCCAATATCAGGCCAAGCAAGCACTCGAAATTGCCGCGGCGGGAAACCATAACCTCTTGATGCTTGGCCCGCCAGGTACGGGCAAAACCATGCTTGCCAGTCGCATGATGGCGCTATTGCCAGCGCTTAATTATGAGGAAGCATTAGAAGTAGCAGCAATTCATTCCGTTGCTGGACTCGACATTAAGCCGCAGCATTTTTTACAGCGACCCTTTCGGGCGCCGCACCACACGAGTTCTTCGATTTCCCTCGTGGGCGGTGGCAGTATTCCAAAACCCGGTGAAATCTCCCTCGCCCATCGCGGTGTATTATTCTTGGATGAAGTGGCTGAATTTCCGCGTAAAGTCTTAGATTGCCTGCGCGAACCGATGGAAACCGGCGAAGTAGTGATTTCCCGCGCCGCCGCTAAGCTAACATTCTTGAGTCGCTTCCAATTAATCGCGGCGATGAATCCCAGCCCGAGTGGCGATATCGATAGCCAACACAGATCGAGCCCAGAACAAATTCAGCGTTATCTTTCGCGGCTTTCAGGCCCGTTTCTCGACCGTTTCGATTTAACCATTGAAGTCCCCAAACTCCCCGCGGGTACATTAACTCAAGCCGCGCCGCAGACAGAAACCAGCCAAGATATCGCCAAACGAGTGAAACTAGCGCGTGAGCTGCAACTCGCCCGCGCTGGCGTGCTCAATAGTGAACTCACAGGGAAACAATTGAAACGCTTTAGCGGACTCAGTGACGCTGATTTAGTGTTTTTGGAGCAAAGCGTGGTAAAGCTTGGCCTCTCGGTTCGCAGTTTTCATCGTATACAAAGAGTTGCGCGCACGATTGCCGATCTGGAACAAGTGCCTAACACAGAACGCCGCCATATTGCCCAAGCACTGGGTTATCGCGCTATGGATAGATTACTCGCCCGCTTATCCCAGCAATATTAAGTTTGCCCGAGAATAAATGTTAACAAATGCACCGACCAGCAGTGCCTAAGATTGAGCCAAACGCCGACACCGAGTAACATAGGCCTCCAATTTTTGTCAGGGGGCTCGGATGGGAACGCTGTTTTCACAGATAAAAGGCTGTATCGCATTTTTAGGCTACGTTATAAATACCGTCTTTTGGACTATCCCAATCCTGTTGGTCAGTTTTATAAAACTGATACATATCAGTCCATTAAGGACTGCAACTAGCCATGTACTCGATTTTTGTGCCAGCGCTTGGATCAGTGTTAATGGCGTAATTGAACGCTGCTTACATCCCGTTAAGATTGAACTGAGTGGTGACACCGACTTTTCCACTAAAGAGTGGTACATGGTAATAGCCAACCACCAGTCTTGGGTCGATATCCTGATCCTGCAGCGGATTTTTAATCGAAAAATCCCTTTCTTGAAGTTTTTCCTCAAGCAAGAACTGATTTTTGTGCCGATTTTAGGCCTAGCTTGGTGGGCGCTCGATTTTCCGTTTATGCGCCGTTATAGCACGGCACAGCTACGTAAAAACCCTAAGCTAAAGGGCAAAGACATTGAAATTACACGTAAAGCCTGTGCTAAGTTCAAGGCTAAACCTGTAAGTGTGATGAACTTTGTCGAAGGCACGCGCTTCAGTAAAGCTAAACATCAAAAGCAGAACTCACAGTTCCAACATTTGTTAAAACCTAAAGCAGGCGGCATGGCCTTCGCGCTATCGGCCATGGGTGAACAGATCCACAAGCTAGTCGATGTCTCCATTTATTACCCAGACTCAGTGCCAAGCTATTGGGACTACCTGACAGGTAAGTTGCCAAGCGTTAAAGTACACATCAAGGTTTCTGATATTGATCCTGCGATGCGCGGCGATTATATGAATGACCGCGATTTTAAAATTGGCTTCCAAGAACAACTGAATCAACTCTGGCTCACTAAGGATCAAGTGTTAAGCCAACTCGCTAGCCAAGCGAATAAAGAATAAAGGTAACGCCACTATGTTGAATTTCCTGCCCGGGCCAGTGTTGTTTATGCTGAGCTTAAGCTTGCTGATCATTAATACCGCCGTTTGGGGCTCGCTTATCAGCATAGGCGGAGTCGTAAAACTCGTGATGCCAGCGCAAAGTGCACGTAATGCGGTGACTGCGGTTATGAATCGTTTTATGTGGGCGTGGGCCTGCTGCAACGGTGGCATCTTGTATTTGATCGCTAAAATTGAGTGGGATGTCGAAGGGCTCGAAGGACTCGATAAAAACAGCTGGTACTTGCTGATCAGCAACCACCTCAGTGGCTTCGATATCGCCGCGCAAACTTATGTGTTACGCAACCATATTCCTATGTTGAAGTTCTTCCTCAAAAAAGAACTCATCTATGTGCCGATTATGGGACTGGGTTGTTGGGCGCTGGATATGCCATTTATGAACAGAACCAGCCCAGCAAAACTCAAGAAGAACCCAAAGCTTAAGGGCAAAGATTTAGCGACCACACGCCGCGCCTGCGAAAAATTTAAAAATATGCCCACGTCAATCATTAACTATGTTGAAGGCAGCCGGTTTACCCGTGATAAACATCAACGCCAAAACTCGCCTTATCAACATTTGTTACGTCCTAAAGCAGGTGGAATCGCTTTTACCCTATCGGCCATGGGTGAGCAATTTACTAACCTGCTGGATATGACAATTGTCTACCCAGATGCGCCTGACGATATTCTGTTTGGGGTGATGAACGGCAAGGTCAGCAAGATTATCGTGCGGATCAACGCCCTGCCCGTACCTCAAGTCGATCCAACGCGTTATTTCTCTGAGTCTGAGTATCGCGTCGAGTTCCAACGCTGGTTAAACCAAGTGTGGGCGGAAAAAGATCAACAAATTCATGCGTTACTGCAAACAAATCAAAATGTCGCGGATAGCGCCACCAGCACTAATCACACTCAAGCAAGCTAGCTCGTCTCTAGCTTTGCTCTAGTTCAGCAACGCATGCCGCTGCAGCGAATAACTCCAATTCATTGAATACGGTTATCCCTGCTGCGCTGAGTTTTTCAGCCGTTAATTCTTGCCCCGCAATTAACTGTTTTACAAATTGACCATCGTAAATCTGCTTATTCCCACAGGATGGACTACGGGCTTTTAAAATCGCCACTTTAATCCCTTGTTGCTGCGCCAGCTTAAGCGCGAGATCGGCTCCCAGACTAAAAGCGTAGGTCACATCCTCACTCTGAACGGTTAAGATACGCTGCCCAACCCGCTTGCCCGAGTAAACAACTGCTCACTAACACTTTTGCCACTGTCACCTCCAAGCGTGTCATTCCGCCCATAGCATAACGCGAAGGACAAACATGCAAAATGCATTTGGACGATTTCCCCCAAAGCCATCAACACCTGCAACAAGAACGGACGGCAAAAACCACTTCATTGTTGACAATTTAATATTTAAAAATTCATAAGCTAAAATACTAAAAACGAACGAATTAAAATAAAACCATAAAAATCATGGCAATAAATAAAAAGTAATTAGAATGTAGACTTACGTCTAAGTAAACACATTGTTGACAATCCACTGAGAGAGGGCTATTTTTTACCCATTGTCGACAATCCTATTAATAGTGATGCGCTCTATGTTGAAGCAAGACACGACGTTCGTTTCTGATGACACACATGTTTCCCACCTGCATAAGGTCAAATCGACCTCGGCAGATAAAACGTCGACCACACTCGCCGATCAAATTCTGGTGCAGATCCAAACCAGCATCATCAAGGGCGAACTGCCTGCGGGCAGCAAGATTAACGAGCAAGCGCTGGCCGAAAAATACGGTATCAGCCGCGGCCCGACTCGCGAAGCCCTGCAAACCTTAGAAAGACAACGCTTAGTAGTGCGCGCACCCCATGTTGGCGCCCGCGTAGCACAGCTGACAGTTAGCGAACTTAACGACTTATATCAACTGCGTAGCGTGCTTGAAGGCATGGCATGCGAACTCGCCGCCAGTCGTATCACCCCTGAACAATTAGCCAAGTTAGAAGATTTACTCGCAACGCAAGATGCGGCGCTCGCTAAGGGTGATACCTACTTCCAAGAGGAAGGCGATGTCGATTTTCACTACCAAATTATTCAAGCCAGCGGTAACAAACATCTGCAGGAAACCTTAGTCGGCGGCCTGTATCACCTGCTGCGCATGTACCGCTACCAGTGCACCAATAAAAATCGCCCCGTTAAAGCCATTGCCGAGCACAGACGCATAGTCGAAGCCATTGCCCAGCGCGATGGTGAACTCGCCAGTTTGCTGATGCGCCGCCATATCGAACAGGGGCGTAAAAATACCGAATTACGCTTAATTGAATTGCAAGCCAATGCAGCCGCAAAAGAAACCTTAGCCAACATCAGCTAAGTTTATACGGCTCAATATGCCCACTTCCCATAAATGGAAAAGGATAAGGACAAGACCATGACCCAAAGCGCAGGATTACGTTTTCGCCAAGCTCTTGCTAAGGCTAAACCGTTACAAATCGTTGGCACCACCAATGCCTATTTTGCCTTGATGGCAGAGCAAACTGGCTTCCAAGCCTTGTATCTTTCGGGCGCTGGCGTTGCCAATGCTTCATACGGTTTGCCTGACTTAGGCATGACCTCAATGAACGACGTGCTGATCGATGCCGGTCGTATCACCTCAGCCACACAAGTGCCTTTATTGGTCGATATCGATACTGGCTGGGGCGGCGCATTCAACATTGCTCGCACCATCAAAGAATTCGAAAAAGTCGGCGTCGCCGCTGTGCACATGGAAGACCAAGTGTCGCAAAAGCGTTGCGGCCACAGACCTAACAAAGCGGTCGTGAGCATAGAAGAAATGGTCGATCGCATTAAAGCGGCCGTCGATGCCCGTACCGATCCTAACTTTGTGATCATGGCGCGTACCGATGCAGTTGCCGTTGAAGGCTTAGAAGCCGGTATCGAACGCGCGCAAGCCTATATCGCCGCCGGTGCCGATATGATCTTCGCCGAAGCCTTAACTGAGCTAGACCAATATCGCCACTTTAAAGCGCAAGTCAAAGCACCGATTTTGGCCAACATGACTGAATTTGGTCAAACCCAATTGTTCAATAAAGAAGAACTCGCGCAGGCAGGCGCCGACATGGTGCTCTATCCACTCGGTACTTTCCGTGCAGCCAACCAAGCGGCACTGAACGTTATGCAAGCGCTGATGAATGATGGTCATCAACGCAACGTACTCGACACTATGCAGACTCGTAAAGACTTGTATAAGTACTTGGGCTACCACGCCTTTGAAGACAAGTTAGATCAACTGTTTAGCCAAGATAAATAACCGACAAGCTGCCGCCCTACACCAGCAGCCTTAACCAATAAACGTCAGCGCTCGGCGCTGGCAATAATCAAATAGCGTTAACGGAAGGATTACATTATGTCAGAAGGTAAAAAGTTAAGCGGCGCAGGACTACGTGGCCAAAGCGCAGGCGAAACCGCATTAAGCACAGTGGGCGTGTCAGGCTCGGGCCTCACTTACCGCGGTTATGATGTGAAAGATCTCGGTGAAAACGCCACCTTCGAAGAAGTCGCCTATCTCATTCTTTACGGCGAGTTGCCCACTCAAGCCCAGCTTGATGCCTACAAAACCAAACTCAAAGGCCTTCGCGGTCTGCCGCAAGCCTTAAAAGAAGTATTAGAGCGCATTCCTGCCGAGACTCATCCTATGGATGTGATGCGTACTGGCTGCTCTATGCTAGGTAACTTAGAAGCCGAGCACAACTTTAGCGAACAGAGTGAAATCACCGATCGCCTATTAGCCGCCTTCCCATCAATCATCTGTTACTGGTATCGCTTTAGTCACGACGGTGTGCGTATCGACACTGAAACCGATGACGACCAAATTGGCGCCCACTTCCTGCATTTATTACACGGTAAAGCGCCGTCTGAACTGCATGCAAAAGTGATGGACGTATCCTTGATTCTTTATGCAGAACATGAATTTAACGCATCAACCTTTACCGCTCGCGTCTGTGCTTCAACTCTGTCAGACATGCATTCATGCGTCACTGGCGCCATTGGTTCACTGCGCGGCCCGCTGCATGGCGGCGCGAACGAAGCGGCGATGGAACTGATCCAAGACATGAAAGATGAAGCCGATGCCCGCGACATCTTAATGGGCAAACTCGAGCGTAAAGATAAGATCATGGGCTTCGGCCACGCGATTTACCGCGATAGCGATCCACGTAATGCCATCATCAAAGAATGGTCAGAAAAACTGGCTGCCGCCAACGGTGACGACCGTCTATACCGCGTATCGGTTGCCTGTGAAGCCCTGATGTGGGAACAGAAAAAACTCTTCTGTAATGCAGATTTTTTCCACGCCAGCGCGTACCACTACATGGACATTCCGACTAAGTTGTTCACGCCTATCTTCGTGTGTTCACGGGTAACGGGCTGGGCTGCGCACGTGATGGAGCAACGCTCTAACAACCGCATCATCCGCCCAAGTGCCGATTATGTGGGCGTGGCACCACGCAAAGTCGTCCCCATTGCCAACCGTTAAGCCAAGCTAACGACTCTGGCGCGAGACTTCTGTTAAAGGATAGTCTCGCGCCAACTTCATTTTCCGAAATGGATGATGTTATGAACACTGCTATGAATACCCAATATCGCAAGCCCTTACCCGGCACCAAACTCGATTATTTCGATACCCGCGAAGCCGTGGAAGCCATTGAGCCAGGCAGCTACGCCAAGCTACCTTATACCTCGCGCGTGCTGGCTGAAAACTTAGTCCGTCGCTGCACACCTGCGGACTTAACCGCCTCGCTGAAACAAATTATCGAATCTAAGCAAGAACTTGATTTCCCTTGGTTTCCTGCCCGCGTGGTCTGCCACGACATTTTGGGGCAAACCGCCTTAGTTGACCTTGCAGGCCTGCGTGATGCGATTGCGGCTAAAGGGGGCGATCCCGCTAAAGTGAACCCAGTGGTGCCAACTCAATTAATTGTCGATCACTCACTGGCGGTGGAATTTGGCGGTTTCGATAAAGACGCCTTTGCTAAAAACCGCGCCATCGAAGACAGACGCAACGAAGACAGATTCCACTTTATTGATTGGACGCAAAAAGCCTTTAAAAACATTGATGTTATCCCTCAGGGTAACGGCATCATGCACCAAATTAACTTAGAGCGTATGTCGCCTGTGGTGCATGCTCGCAATGGCGTGGCCTTCCCCGATACTCTAGTTGGCACCGACAGCCACACGCCGCACGTTGATGCTCTGGGCGTTATCGCCATTGGTGTCGGCGGGCTAGAAGCCGAAAGCGTGATGCTGGGGCGCGCATCTTATATGCGTCTGCCGGACATTATCGGTGTCGAACTCACGGGCAGACCGCAGCCTGGCATTACGGCCACTGACATAGTATTAGCCTTAACCGAATTTTTACGCGCACAAAAAGTCGTCTCCTCTTACTTAGAGTTCTTCGGTGAAGGCGCAGCGGCGCTGACATTAGGCGATCGCGCCACGATTTCAAACATGACGCCTGAATTTGGCGCCACCGCAGCCATGTTCTACATTGACCAGCAAACACTTGATTATTTGACCTTAACGGGCCGCGAAGCCGAGCAAGTTAAGCTGGTTGAAACCTATGCTAAAACCGCAGGTTTGTGGGCCGACAGCTTGACTGAAGTGCACTATCCACGGGTACTGCGTTTTGATTTATCCTCGGTGGTGCGCACCATTGCAGGGCCATCAAACCCACATGCACGGGTGCCAACATCAGAATTAGCTGAGCGCGGAATTAGCGGCGTAGTCGAAAACGAACCCGGCTTAATGCCTGATGGCGCTGTAATTATCGCGGCGATTACCAGCTGCACAAACACCAGTAACCCGCGCAACGTGATTGCCGCCGGTCTGATTGCCCGCAACGCCAACGCCAAAGGCTTAACTCGTAAACCTTGGGTCAAAACCTCACTGGCCCCCGGCTCAAAAGCGGTGCAGTTGTATTTGGAAGAAGCCAAGCTATTACCAGAGCTTGAACAGCTCGGTTTTGGCATTGTTGGTTTTGCCTGCACGACATGTAACGGCATGAGCGGCGCGCTGGATCCTGTGATTCAAAAAGAAGTGATCGACCGCGACTTGTACGCCACCGCAGTGTTATCGGGTAACCGCAACTTTGATGGCCGTATTCATCCCTATGCTAAACAAGCCTTTTTGGCCTCGCCGCCATTGGTCGTCGCCTACGCGATAGCTGGCACCATACGTTTCGATATCGAAAAGGATGTGCTGGGATTAGATCATGATGGCAATCCAGTCAAACTTATCGACATTTGGCCATCGGATGAAGAAATCGATGCCGTGATTGCGACCAGCGTTAAACCTGAGCAGTTCCGCAAAGTGTACGAGCCTATGTTCGATTTAGCCGTCGATTACGGCGAGCAAATTAGTCCGCTGTACGATTGGCGTCCGCAATCTACTTATATTCGCCGCCCACCTTATTGGGAAGGCGCATTGGCGGGTGAGCGCGCACTCAAGGGCATGCGGCCACTAGCGGTGCTGGGTGACAACATCACCACAGACCATTTATCACCGTCGAACGCCATTATGCTCGACAGCGCCGCGGGCGAATACCTGCACAAAATGGGCTTGCCGGAGGAAGACTTTAACTCCTATGCCACCCACAGGGGCGATCACTTAACCGCCCAGCGCGCGACCTTTGCCAATCCTAAACTTAAAAACGAGATGGCAATCGTTGACGGTAAAGTGCAACAAGGTTCACTAACGCGTATCGAGCCCGAAGGCCAAGTGACCCGCATGTGGGAAGCGATTGAAACCTATATGGAACGTAAGCAGCCGCTGATCATCATAGCGGGCGCAGACTACGGCCAAGGATCGTCGCGCGACTGGGCCGCCAAAGGCGTGCGTTTAGCGGGCGTTGAGGCCATTGTTGCCGAAGGTTTCGAGCGCATTCATCGCACTAACTTAGTGGGTATGGGCGTGTTGCCGCTGGAATTTAAAGCCGGCGACAATCGCGCAACCTACACCATCGACGGCACCGAAGTGTTCGATGTCCTCGGCACGCCAGCGCCACGAGCGGATTTGACCGTCGTAATCACCCGTAAAAACGGTGAGCGCATCGAAGTGCCCGTCACCTGTCGTCTCGATACCGCCGAAGAAGTCTCAATCTACGAGGCGGGCGGCGTATTGCAACGCTTCGCGCAGGACTTTTTAGAGTCAAACCTGAAGTAACACTCGCGCTAAAAAGGCGGTCATGCCAAATGAGCATCACCGCCTTTGATATCGACACTAACCTGTATCGCTATTCCCCTTGGAGTTAATAGCATGAGTAACAATCTTTTCCCGCCCCAAATCAAAGTCGCCGCAACTTATATGCGTGGCGGCACCAGTAAGGGCGTGTTTTTCCGTCTGCAAGATTTGCCTGAAGCCGCACAAGTTGCCGGCCCCGCCCGCGATGCGCTATTACTGCGCGTGATTGGCAGCCCAGACGCTTACGGCAAACAAATCGATGGCATGGGCGGCGCCACCTCAAGCACCAGTAAAACCGTAATTTTATCCAAAAGCACTCAGGCCGATCACGATGTCGATTACCTGTTCGGTCAAGTGGCCATCGATAAACCCTTTGTCGATTGGAGTGGCAACTGCGGCAACTTAACCGCCGCCGTCGGCGCCTTTGCCATCAGCAATGGCTTAATTGATACGGCCCGCATTCCACAAAATGGCATCTGCACTGTGCGTATTTGGCAAGCCAACATAGGCAAAACCATTATCGCCCATGTACCAATCACCCAAGGTGAAGTGCAAGAAACCGGTGATTTTGAGCTCGATGGTGTGACCTTTCCTGCCGCCGAAGTGCAAATCGAGTTTATGAACCCCGCCGCCGATGAAGACGGTGAAGGGGGCAGCATGTTCCCGACCGGCAATGTTGTCGATGTGCTAGACGTGCCGGGCATTGGCAGCTTTAACGCTACTATGATCAACGCAGGCATTCCCACCATTTTTATCAATGCTGAAGACTTAGGCTACACAGGCACTGAGTTGCAGGATGATATTAATAGCGACAACGCCGCCCTTGCCAAATTTGAGACTATTCGGGCCTATGGCGCAGTGCGTATGGGATTGATTTCACATATAGATGAAGCCGCATCACGCCAGCATACCCCTAAAATTGCCATTGTCGCCAAACCACAGACCTATGTGTCCTCGAGCGGAAAATCGGTGGCTGCAGAGGATATCGACCTACTGGTGCGTGCCCTGTCTATGGGTAAGTTGCACCACGCCATGATGGGCACGGCGGCAGTGGCAATTGGCACGGCGGCAGCCATTCCCGGCACCTTAGTCAACTTAGCCGCAGGCGGCGACACTCAGGGCAAAATGGATGCGGTACGCTTTGGTCATCCCTCTGGCACCTTGCGCGTCGGCGCAGAGGCGTCAATGGTTGACGGGCAGTGGACTGTGGTTAAAGCCATTATGAGCCGCAGCGCCCGCGTACTGATGGAAGGTTTTGTGCGAGTACCGAGCGATTGTTTCTAATCGTCTACAGGGTTCTGGATTAATAGCTAAAGGCGCACAAGGAAGATAATTCAAATGAAAAAAACAACGGCATTACGACAAATGCTAAGTGGTGATGATATTCACGTCGCGCCCGGTGTTTACGATGGAATGACGGCACGTTTAGCCGAACAGACAGGTTTTAAGTTGATTTACGCCAGTGGCGGCGCGATTGCGAGAAGTTGTGGTTTCCCCGATATAGGCATGCTGAGCTTTAGCGAAGTGTTGCATCGGCTAGAACAGATGGTCGAAGTGACTCAAGTGCCTATCATAGCGGATGCGGATACTGGATTTGGTAATGCCATCAACGTGAGTCGCACAGTGAAAGCCTTTGAGCGAGCGGGGGTCGCAGCATTGCATTTGGAAGATCAAACCTTTCCAAAGCGTTGCGGCCATCTGAATGATAAATCTTTGGTGAGTACCCAAGAAATGGTGCATAAGATCCATGTCGCCAAGGACAGCCAAACTGATCCAGATTTTATCTTAATTGCCCGCACTGATGCGATCGCCGTTGAAGGATTCAACGCTGCAATTGAACGCTCACAAGCGTATTTAGCGGCAGGTACCGACGTGATCTTTGTCGAAGCACCCGAAACCGTTGAGCAAATTGAATTGATCGCTAAACATATTAAGCAGCCGAAGCTCATCAATATGTTCCACAGTGGTAAAACACCGCTGGTGTCGAAGGACAGACTGCAAGAGTTGGGATACAAGTTCATTATTATTCCCTCTGACTTACAGCGAGCGACTATCCATGCTTGTCAGCACACCTTACGCACCATTCTCGAGCAAGGTGACAGTGACAGCATTGCCGAGCAGATGGTGTCGTTTGCAGAGCGTGAACGGATCATAAACACACAAGCGTATTTAGATCTTGACCTCGGTTATGGTCATAACTGAGATGCACCCGCTATAGCCTTAAAATAGTTCAACCAAAGACCTTGCTTCTCCCCCTTCCGGCAAGGTCTTTTTCTATTCGCCCTCGTGATTTTAGTGACCCCACGCACTGATTTTCACCGTATTTGTCGCAGCATAATATGTTGGCCTACCTTAAACAGTGCTAAGATTCTTAGGCTTAAACACCAGAAAAGAAACTCGGCATAATCAGCACAAAGACACTGAAACAGTATATTTAAGCTATCGCATGATCGGTGATAGAATCGCGCCCATCGATTTTGGTTATTTTTAAACCAAGTCAGTTATTTAAACTAAATTTTTACAACAAAATGGCATTTAAGGTCTAGGCTAAGAACTAAACTAAATAGAAACCTAATCAGGATGGGGCCGTTTTTTGGCAGGGGAAAATTTGAGTCAACTAATCCACAAGCTTGTGCTAAGCGCGCTTTGTATCCTAAGTTTGTGGGGGATATCGTGCAATGGATTAACGCAACCCTTGAGTGCGGCTTTTACACAGCTTAAATTTGAACATATTCGCAGTGAAGATGGTCTCAACCAGAATACAATTACCAGCCTGTTTATGGACAGTGCTGGCATGTTGTGGATTGGCACTCAAGATGGTTTGCATGCCTATAATGGTCATAACTTCAATATTTTCACCCACTCACCCAACGATCCTAACAGTATTTCTGAAAGTTATGTCTCTGACATTATTCAAGATTCAGAAGGCTACATCTGGGTTTCCACGTTCAGCCAAGGAGTCAATCGACTCGATTTGAGCACTGGGACCTTTGAACACTTTGGCCAAGAACAAGGCTTAACCGATCCCCGCACCACTAAACTCAGCATAGTGGGTAATACACTCTGGATTGGCACTAAAGCAGGACTATTTTCCCTATCGATCAAAACTAAACGCATTACCCAAGTGAGTTTAGGTAATAGTGTCGAACCCCATATCACAAGCCTAGCCAATGTTGAAAACACTTATCTGTTAGCTGGAACCCAAGATAGCGGCACCTTTGCTGTCAGTGCAAATACCATCACCCGCTTGAACGTGCCGCAAAATGTCACGGCCTATCAAATTAAAGCGAACTCGGCCTATTCGATCAGCTTAGCGCTCGGTGGACAGCTATGGCACTACAACTTAGCCTCGCAACAGGGCGAAATCCTTTGGCAGACCGACGATAACGTGCCTTATATCAAGGATTTTATCCAAACTGAACAGGGTGATTTTTGGGTCGTCGGGCCTGAAGCGGGTCTTATTCAACTGGAGAGAAACAACAAAGCATTTAATGCGACTTACCACAGGTATGATCCTAAGCGCACCAACAGTATCAGTGAAAACAACATACTGAGTTTGCTGCAAGATCCCTTTGGTAATTTATGGTTAGGCGCCAGTTATTCGGGCTTAGATAAAATAAATACCCGCCGCCAGTATTTTCAGCATATTTTCGAATACACCCCAGATCTGTCGCAACAGAGTAACAATATTCGCACCTTGTTCCGCAGTAAAGATGATGCCCTCTGGATAGGTACTGAAGGCGCTGGGCTTAAGCGCATGTTAACGAACGGGCAATATGAGCACTTTACGGAGAGATTTGCGAACGCCTTAGGGATGCATCAACGCAATTTAAATCTCACCCTGCGAGATATTGATCAAGACAAAGCAGGCGTGCTCTGGTTTGCGACTAACTATGGACTCGGCCGGTTGTCGCCAGAGGGAGAATTCCAATTACTCAAGGTCACTGCAAGTACGGACCAAGGCTCTGAAGCCAATTATATTCGTAATCTAGAAATTGATGATCAAGGCCATCTCTGGGTAGCAACGACTCACGCCCTCTATCGCAAGGCTATAGATAACGATGAGTTTACTTTTATCTCATTGGCGAATATTGACCATTTCTCTCCAGCACAAAACCAACTTTTAATCCTAAGAGCACATAAAGATACGCTATGGATTGGTACACTCGATGGTTTGTTGAAACTGGACATGCAGACGGGTATAGGGAAATCTTACTTCCATCAAGCTGCTAATAAGAAAAGCTTAATCAATAACCGTGTCCGCGATATTTTAGTGACTCAGGCGGGCGAGGTGTGGTTCGCCACCCATGGTGGCATCAGTATATTACCTTCTCAAGATGCCAATGCAGGCTTTACCCATTACACCCGCGATCAGGGATTACCAAGCGATACTATCTACGCCTTATTAGAAGACCAACAACATAATATTTGGTTTAGCAGTAATGCGGGCATAGGCAAACTAAATCCTAAAACCAATCGTGTCATCATATTCAACGAGCAAGAGGGATTACAGGCGCTGGAGTTTAACGGTGGTGTAAAACTGCAAGACAGCGATGGCGATCTCTGGTTTGGTGGCATTAATGGTATCAATCGTTTTAATCCCAAGTTGATTCCGGATCAACGACCCGATGTTAAAGTCGCGCTCACAGGCTATAGCATTGCAGGAAAAGACCATACGATTCTCGACTTAAGTCATCCTCCTAGCATAGTGATGAACTATAGCGATCAGCTGATCAGTTTTGAGGTGACCTCATTGGATTTCAGCTACACAGGTAAAAATCGTTTTAGCTATTATCTTGAAGGATTTGATAACGAATGGCATGAGCTACCCACAGGCAATGAAATCACCTTCACTAACATCAATCCTGGTCATTACCGATTGCATGTTCGCCATGGCCTACAATACAACTCAGCAGGTGCCTATGCACTGCTTGTCGATCTGAATGTACAAGCCCCCTTCTATCGCACTCAGTTCGCCTACACCCTTTATTTCTTACTCACATTAGGCTTGCTGGTTTGGATTATTCGCTGGCGTAAAAAGAAACGTCACATACAAAGTGAATTTGAAACCAGTATCCGCGCCTCTGAGGAGCGACTAAAGCTGGCACTGTGGGCATCTGGCGATGGCATGTGGGACTGGAACATACCCGAAAATCGAGTCTATCGTACCAATATGGATGCTTCGATTCCCCATTGGAATAGCAGCAATATTGCCCATGAGAGCATGCACTCAGAAGACAGAGAGAGATTCAAATTTGAGCTAAACGAGCATCTTCAAGGCCGCTCACCTTTCTTCGAAGCCGAGTACCGTGTCGAACGCTCACCGGGTAATTGGGTATGGATTTTAGATCGTGGCAAAGTGGTTGAAAAAGATAGTTTAGATAACCCGATCCGCATGACAGGGACTAACCGTAACATCACCTCTCGTAAGCTGATTGAGAACGAGTTG
Source organism: Shewanella vaxholmensis (assembly GCF_031932135.1). Taxonomy (NCBI): domain Bacteria; kingdom Pseudomonadati; phylum Pseudomonadota; class Gammaproteobacteria; order Alteromonadales; family Shewanellaceae; genus Shewanella; species Shewanella vaxholmensis. The sequence continues at coordinate 69,520 of NZ_JAUOEV010000015.1, read as the reverse complement.
GTCTTGTCCTCACAAGTGCTCAACAGCATGAATGAAGCCGTTGTCGTAGCGGGCCTAGACTATCGCATTCGCTCGGTAAACCCTGCATTTTGCACGATAACAGGTTACACAGAACGCCAAATCAGCGACAGACATTTTACTCACTTAGCCTTTGGTCGCCAACAGCGTGAATTGTTCAATACCATTGAACAGCAGCTGCTGCGTCATAAACATTGGGTTGGGGAACTGTGGATCCGCAATAAACAACGGCAGGCAATTCTAGTCTGGCTAGAGATCAACCAAGTTATCGACATTAAAGGTGAAACCAGCCACTTCGTTGCGGTATTTACCGACATTACAGAGCGAAAAAAAGCCGAAGAAGATCTGCGTTTCCTCGCCAGTTTCGACACGTTAACTGGCCTACCCAACCGAACCTTGTTCCAAGACAGGCTTAATCACGCGATAACCCAAGCGCACAGAGCGAACAATATCGTCGCCTTACTGTTTTTAGATCTCGACCGCTTTAAACATATCAACGACTCCATGGGTCACCATGTCGGCGATTTACTGCTCAAAGCCGTTGCCAGAAGACTGCAAAATGCAGTGCGCGATGGCGATACGGTTGCACGCTTAGGCGGTGACGAATTTACCATTATTTTAGAAGGAGTGGCCAAAACCAAAGCCGCTACTTTGATCTCAGAAAAAGTGCTCAGAGCATTCCAAACGCCCTTTTTATTAGACGATAAAACGCTGACCATTTCGACCTCTATCGGTATCAGTCTCTATCCAAACGATGCCGACAACGCCGACTCGCTGATTAAATTTGCCGATACTGCCATGTACCACGCAAAATCATCAGGCAGGAATAACTTCCAGTTTTATACTTCTAAATTAAATGAAATTGCCACGCGCCATGTGCAACTCGAAAGTGGGTTAAAACAGGCGATTCAGCGCAACGAGTTGAGCTTAGTTTATCAGCCTAAGTTCTGTTTAAAAGATGGCTCGCTGACTGGGATAGAAGCGCTTTTACGTTGGCATCACACTGAACTTGGCCCCATCTCCCCCGTCGAGTTTATTCCGCTGGCGGAAGAAACCGGCATAATCACCCAAATTGGCCATTGGGTAATCAATCATGCTTGCCAGCAATTAGCCGAATGGAACAGCTTAGGATTCAATGGTATCGCTGTCGCCGTTAACCTATCGGCGCGCCAGCTTAAGGCTGATATTATCTCCACTATAGAAGTTGCCTTGGCAGTTTCTGGTCTACCAGCACAGTCCCTTGAGCTTGAACTGACAGAGTCGATGATCATGGGCAATCCGCAGGAGTCGGTCAGTATTTTGTCAAAACTCAAGGCTCTAGGCTTAACCATAGCGGTGGATGATTTTGGGACGGGTTATTCGAGCCTGAGTTATCTCAAACGCTTCCCGATAGACACGCTGAAAATTGATCGAGAGTTCGTCAGAGATATCACCAATGATCCCGACGATGCGGCCATCACCAGCGCCATTATCGCCCTCGCCCACAGTTTAGACCTGAACGTTGTCGCCGAAGGCGTAGAGACCCAAGAACAACTCAACTTCTTGGCGATGCAGGGTTGCGATCAAGTACAAGGTTTCTTACTCAGTAAACCCTTAAGTGCCGCAGACTTTTTAACTTTACTCAAGAATCAATCTAAGCCACAGCCGATTTGATTTGAGGCGAAGCCTACAAATGTCATCGTCAAAATCAGCCAATAAAAAAGGCTCCTAGGAGCCTTTAATCATCACCACAACATCCTTACTTTGCTAAACGTTCAACACGCTTAACCCAGCCTTCTGGACCTTGAATGTGACCCTTTTGGATTTCGGTATAGAGTTTGTAGATGCGCTGAACATGCTCGCCCACTTCACCATTACCGACAGTGACTATGTGGCCATCTTCAAAAATGTAGGAGCCCACGGCTGAAACCACGGCTGCTGTACCAAAACCACCCGCCTCGATAATTTCACCCGATTCGATATCGGCGATAAATTGATCAAGCATGACAGTCTCTTGGCGCACTTCACAACCAAGCATCTCACCCAATTCCATGATGGATTGCGAGGTGATCGACTTAAGAATGGTATCTGTAAAAGTCGGAATGATCACAGTGCCATCTTTTAAGATGTGGAAATGGTTCATCGCACCCGCTTCTTCAATCTGTTGATTGGTCGAGTCGAGATATAACACTTGCGATGCACCAAAGGCTGCCGCAGCTTTACCCGCACGCAACGAAGCCGCATAGTTACCCGCCGCTTTTGAGGCACCAGTGCCACCCGATACCGCGCGATGGAAAGTTTTGCTGATCAGCAAGCGTATGCCTTTGTTCACACCCGCTGCGTAATAAGCACCACTTGGACTTAATACCACACAGAAGGTATAACGCGTGCTTGGGCTAACAGAGAGACGGTCTTCAGTCGCAAAAATAAAGGGGCGAATATACAGACACGCACCTTCTTGCATCGGGAACCACAGGCGATCGACATCGATCAACGTATTGATCGCATCCATCTGCACTTGTTCATCGATATTAGGAATACAGACGATATCGGCGGAGCGATTCATCCGCTCCGCATTCTTATTAATGCGGAAAGTATAAATCTCGCCATCTTCGTGCATAAAGGCTTTCGCGCCTTCGAAGATCGACTGGCCATAATGCAACGCCATTGCACCCGGTGCCATTTCAAATGGACCATAGGGAACGATGCGTGGATCGCACCATTGTCCGTCATGATAATCCATCAAAAACATATGATCGGTTCTGAGGCTACCAAAGCCCACATTCCCCTCGGGCTTGAATTGCTCAGTACGGCGCTCGGACGCAGGTTTTAAATTGTAAGTTATTTCCATCGCATACCACCTTGATTACTGAACAAGCAGACTAGGGAGCGACAGGAATAAAGTCAAGAGGGGCGCGCATATAATGCCAATGGCAAGTATTTTTGCCACAATAGGGTCGAACTCCCAATGAGACGATCCTATGTCAGATTATAAAATGATCCCCTGCGAACACTACGATTACCTCGAACTTGCCTGCCTGCGCGGTTATCAGCTCAAGATTGAGCTTATTGATGGCACCCAGTGCCAAGGTCAAGCCATCACCACGCAGACCAGAGCCGACAAAACCGAGTGGCTTGTTATCCAGCAGCAAACTCAACACGCCCTTAGGCTCGACCATATCGTTGCCATCACGCCTGCCGATGCGAATGCTGAATTTGGCAGGGTGCTAATTGCCACTAAACAAGATTAACAGTGGCAACACATGGCAACTATAATTTTATCGGTTGAAATCGGTCACTGGATCGCCGCGATCACAGACACTTCAACCAAATATTCCGGCTCAGCAATAGCAGCTTGCACGCAAGCGCGGGCTGGCGCATGGCCTTTAGGCACCCAAGCATCCCATACGGCATTCATCGCATCGTAATCACCCATGTCTTTCAGATAGATAGTCGCTGACAACAAATGCTCACGCGAACTCCCCGCCTGCGCCAACAAGGTATCGACTTCTTCAAGCATAGTGACGGTTTGCTCAGTGATATCTTGATACTTATCCTTCGCCACTTGGCCACACAGATACACAGTACCTTGATGAATGACTATGCTGCTCATGCGGGTGCCAACGTCTAAACGGGTAATGCTCATATTGATCATCTCTTAAATCAGTACATTGAAATAAAGGGTTCAGCTCAAACCGAATAGGCCATTTTAACGATAAACAGGCGTTATGTCTGCGGTACTAACTTAGGCCAAGGCGAATAGAAGCGCGCCATCAAGGCAAATAAACCGAGACCACAGCTCACCACGGCCAACCACACTAACGGCGTCGCCACGTCTAAATTCACTAATTGGAATCCAATCAGGGCCGAACACGCCGCGATTAACGCAAAGGGCAACTGAGTCACCACGTGGTCATGGGGAGCGCAACCTGAACTGGTCGCACTGAGCACGCTGGTATCTGAAATGGGCGAGCAGTGATCGCCAAAAACTGACCCCGCCATCACAGCGCTCAATACTGGTAACAACAGATGAGGATCAAGGTTATGAGCAATCTCAGCACCAATCGGGATCATAATCGCAAATGTGCCCCAACTCGAGCCCGTCGCAAAAGCCATTATCGCGCAGAGTAAAAACATTCCCGCCACCAGCAAGTGTGGAGAAAGATAAGATTTAGCCCAAGCGGCCAACAATTTCGCCACGCCAAGATCTTGGATAACAGCGCCAATCATCCAAGTGCAGAGCAAAATTGCAATAGCAAAGGCGATCATGCGCACACCGTGGCTCAAATCCCCCACTAACGCCGTTAAGCGTCGCCCAGACAAGCCCAACATAATCAGAGTGACCAAGGTCGCCAACAAACAAGCATCGCGCATAGAGGCGCCAATATCGGCCTTAGCCAGCCAGAGCGACACATCCCAAGAAGAGACCTGCTGGGCACCAGACCACAAAGTTAATCCCACCGAAGCCAATAACAGAGTCAGCATAGGAATAGCGAGTAGCCAAGGATTGCCCTTGGCCTCGACTGTACTAGAAGATTCCACCACGGTAGCGGCGACAAAAGAGCGAAAACCCACGCCATACCAAGCGACAAGCACGGACAAACCTAAGGTCACTATGGCGTAAAAATTAAATAAAGCCACATCGATAAAGGCTTCCAGCGGTGACACGGGCAAAAAGCTGATCCCCGCAATCAGAGCCATCACATAGGGGCCCCAGCTAGAGAAAGGCAATAGCGCACACAGAGGTGAAGCGTTGGAATCGACCAAATAGGCGAGCTGCTCATGACGAATGCCATAACGCTGGCTCAATGGCTGACAAACATGGCCGACGGCAAGGCAACTGAAAATTCCATCAATAAACACTAACCAACCAAGGAAAACGACGCCCAGACGTGCCTGACGTTCAGTGCGGATACGGCTATAAAGCCAATCACCAAACTGACCCACGGCGCCGCCACGTGCTAATAACTGCGTCATGCTGCCTAGCAGCAACATGGCCAATAGCACATTGAGGTGCCACGCTTGCCAAGCACCTTGGGCATAGAATTGTTTAACGCCGATATCAAGCAAATACCGCCCAGTTTGCAGTGGGTCAAATTGGGCGAGCAATAGCGCGCCAGAGACGATGCCGACGCCTAACGCCACCAGTGTACGACGTAAAAACAGGGCTAAGGTTAAGGTCAACAGTAGCGGGAGTATGGCGAGCAGACTAGGCGACATGGACCATTCCGATAAAAAATAAAACCAAGAATACTAACGAGTTAATAACAAATGCAAAAAAACTTAATTTAGAACCCAGTAATAGGGTGTTTTTTGACCAAACGACAAGAATCGCTATTCCTTAAGTTCTAGGCACTGCTAGAATCACAGTCCCATCCAGAAACCATAGGACTCTCCAGATGAGCCTTGAATTACTGTCCAAACTGGAAACCAAAATCCAGGCTGCACTCGAAACGATCGAGCTTCTAAAAATGGAGCTTGAAGAAGAGAAGCAAAAAGCGTCTACGCTGAGTGAGCACAATCAACAATTGAATGCGCAAAACCAGCAACTACAAGAAGAACTCACTTCTTGGAACGAAAAAGTGACTGGCCTTGTTGGCTTGTTAAACAGCGAAATCTAAACAGCCTTTGTTTGATGATGCTGCGCTTCGATCAGTTCGTTCAATTCTAAAATAGCCTGCTTCACTTTTGGCAGGCTTTTTCTTGGCAGCAAAAACCGTCCCTTCTCAAATTCCAATCGTCCTAAGTCTTTAACCCAAATAACACCAGTGAGAAAAATACGCGCATGCTTAACGATAAGCTTAGGTGCGTAGACAGGAAAAACTCTCATATGACCACCTACAAGCATTCTTGTTGTTATTGATTACAGTTGTTTGACAGAAGCTTTACCACTTGAGTTTCATCGTTAGCGTGCTTTTTTTCATAATTTATTGCCAAAAACAGTTAATCATCTGATTTAGTTAACTTATCAATTTGCCACGCTGTAACCCAAATAAACAAAACGCCATAATAATGTCACTTGCCATTTTTTTGACGCTCTGCTAAATTAACAGCGTTACTCAGGGTAAAAATGAGTCCTCTGGCTCAAGTCCGTACTTTCTTTTACAAGAAGTACGGTTTTTTTTGCCTATTTTTTGCCTCGCTTTTATTCAATAAGTTCAAGCGACTAACCTCAAAATCGCCTAGTCTGCGCCGTACCGCAATAAAAAAGGAGCCCTCAGGCTCCTTTCAAACTCAGTATATTCAGCATTATTACAAACCCGCATGACAGTGATGTGATAACGCCATAAAACTATTTTTTGGTTAAGTAGAAAGCGATATCTAACAGTTCGTCGTAGGATTTAATCGCGCCAGTCTCAACACGATACTTACCGTTAACGACAAGAGCAGGTACGCCTGTCAGCTTAGCGTTTTCAGTATCACGCTTCATTTTCGCCATTTGCGCCTTCACCATGAAAGATTCTGCCGCCGCATCGAAGGTTTTACCATCGACACCGTTAGCCACGAAAAGGGCACGAATATCGGCAAGGCTAGTAAAGTGTTCTTTTTTCTCATGAATGGCAGAGAATAACGCCGCATCCATTTTTTCATCGACATTTAACTGATGTGCAACAGCAAATGCGCGTGACATTTCAACGCCCATTTCTTTACCAATAAAATCAACGTGTGCTTGGTTAAACGCTACACCTTCTGGCTTTTCGGCGAGAATTTTTGGCACAACTGTTTTAGAGAAATTAAAGCAGTGTGGGCAATAGAAAGAGAAAAACTCGGTGATCTCAGGCTTAGCGGTTGCTGGGCCATCGTTAATCACTGTGTAATGCACACCTTCTTGGTATTCCACAGCCGATACAGCCAGTGGCGCCAGTAATAAAGCCGCGGCCATAAGTAATACTTTTTTCATGAACATTCCTTAAATCATTTTTGATAAATTGGCTGGAGACTAACATATTCCATTTTTTGAGTGTAACTCAAGCTTAAGAGTTCAATCTAATGTCACAAGATACGTCTGTGACATTAGATTTTGCTCAATACTAATAAGGCACTAGGCTCAGTGGTGGCTCGCCAAGAGCAAAAAGTTGCTCCTTAAATGCCAAGATCTGCTGTTCCCAATACTTTTCATCCCCAAACCAAGGGAAGTTCATCGGGAAAGCTGGATCGTCCCAGCGACGACCAATCCACGCGTTGTAGTGCACCATACGCAGCGCCCGCAGCGGTTCAATCAAGGCTAACTGTCTGGTATCAAACTCACAAAACTCTTCATAGGCTTCGAGTAATATCTCGAGCTGCATCAACTGCTGCGCTCTATCACCCGTTAACATCATCCATAAATCTTGAATTGCTGGCCCCATACGCGCATCGTCTAAATCGACGAATCCGGGACCGTCTGGCGTCCACAAAATATTGCCTGGGTGTAAATCGCCATGCAAACGAATGGCCGCAAAATCTTGGCGCTCCCAAATCGCATTCGCCTTAGCCAACACCTGCTCTACTACGGTAAAGAACGGTAAGCGTAGGCTGTTAGGCACCAGATTGGATTGCTTTAACCACGCGAGCGGCTCGGCGCCTAAAATCTGCGGATTCAAGGGTTCACGTTCAGTAAATACCGTTTGCGCCGCGTACTGATGTATACGACCGATGAATCGACCAACTAATTCCAGCTGTTCTAAATTATCGACTTCAAAGGCACGGCCACCCAAGGAAGGAAACAAGGTAAATCGATAACCTTGATACTTGTGTAACGTATGACCTTCGATGATCACAGGTACCGCAATCGGGATATCTTCTGCCGCAAGTGCGAGCGCATAATCATGCTCCTCTTGGATCTGCGCGTCGCTCCAACGGTCGGGTCGATAGAACTTCACCACATAACGCAGCCCTTCATCGCTGCGAAACTGATAGACGCGGTTCTCGTAGCTGTTCAGCGCAAGCAGGCCTGTTTCCGGGTACACGCCCAAACTTTCGATCGCATCTAAGATCAAATCCGGCGTTAGGGCTTGAAAATGGAACTCAGCGCCGCTAGAACTCGTGGTTGGTGGCGTCATATTCTGACTCATATTCAGTTCACTCTTAGGTGAGGTTGCAGCAAAGTGGCTAAGTATTCCAGCACCTCAAAATCGGCTTCTCGTTCGGTCGAGAGCCAGCAAATGTTGCCGTAAAACTCATAATTGAGCCATAACTGGCTGCCTTCAAATTCTAATAACCATTGATGCCTGTCGGCGCCCCACTGACGCTCGCGCACAGTGCAATCGAGCGCCGCGGCTAAGGGTTCGGCAAAGTCGGCGAAACGATCAAAATCGATATCCGCACTGACCGCTAAACTTAAGGCGCTTCTATCTAAGCGAATGGTATCTAAGCTAATGGCTTTTAAATGCGTGCTTGGTAATTTCATGCTTGTTATCCAATCAACTACTACATGACATGATCAAACCTTGGCCCCAGTCCGGTGGACGCTTTGCCAAGTCTTCATGTTCTGCGTGTTCAGCAAAGGGCTGAGTTAAGATTTTTTGCAGCAAATGCAGCGGCGCAAGATTACCCTCTTCTACCGCGATTATCGCCTCTTGGGCTAAATAGTTACGCAAAATATATTTGGGATTCACACTATTGCGCTCAGTTTGCCACGCAGGGATATCCGCTACTGCGCCCAATCGCTGTTGATAGGCTTGATACCAAGTATCAAACTGACTGACATCAATAAAGTCATCCCGCAGCGCACTGTGTTTGCTGGTCGGATCTAACTTGCCTAATTGGCGCCAAGTCTGAGTGTAATCAAGCTGATTTTTCTCCATCAGCACAGTGAATCGACCTATGAGGTCGAGATCCTGTTTGTCCTGCTCTACCGACGGGGCATCAACTGCAGAGAGACCTAATTTCGCCCGCATCAAGCGCAAATAAGGCTGCACTAGCGCCTCTTGGTATTGATTAAGAATGGCAATTAAGTCATCGGATGGGATCACTGGCGTGAGCGCCTGCGCTAAGCGTTGCAAGTTCCACAAACCGACACCCGGCTGCTGACCAAAGGCATAGCGACCTTCGGGATCCGAATGATTGCAGATAAAATCTTCTTGAAATGTATCGAGGAACGCAAAGGGGCCGAAGTCAAAACTGTCACCCAGAATCGACATATTGTCCGTGTTCATCACGCCATGAGCAAAACCGACCGCTTGCCAGTGGGCAATCATCTTGGCGGTATCTTGCACTACCTGTAAAAACCACGCTTTATAGCCTGCGGCATCACAACTCAAATGGGGATAATGCTGAGTAATAGTGAAGTTGAGTAATTGAATCAACTTATCGGCACGGCCGCGTTCACTGTGGCAGAAAAACTCGAAATGGCCGAAACGAATATGGCTACGGGCTAAACGCACGGTAATGGCTGCGGTTTCTTGGCTCTCACGCCATACGGGTAAGTCAGAGCCAATTACGGCCAAGGCGCGGGTCGTCGGCACATGTAAATGATGCAACGCCTCAGAGACTAAAAACTCACGCACGGCAGAGCGCATCACGGCGCGGCCATCACCACGGCGCGAATAAGGCGTCGGACCGCCACCTTTAAGGGCAACATCCCATGCGCCATTTGGGCCAATCGCTTCACCTAAAATGATCGAGCGTCCATCCCCTAAGCGCGGCGTATAACCGCCAAATTGGTGGCCGCTATAGACTTGGGCATAGTAAGTCGCGCCATCGACGGCGGCATTGCCAGACAAGCCCAATAACAGCTCATCGGTGGGTTGGCTTAAGCCAATCAATTGCGCAGCGTCATCACTCCATGCCAGCCATTCAGGCTTAGTTATCCCTTGCGGGTACACTTGCGAGTAAAACTCAGGTAACTGTGTAAAAAAATCCTGTTTAAACTTCATCTTGTCCACCTATTGGCTCATGGTCTTGCAAACCAGCACCGACTTATCGTCGAACTCACATAGGTGCCCACATTGATACACACCAAGGCCAAAGCCACTCACGCCAGAGCTGCTTAGACGCTGCATGCCGTGGGCCTTGCTCTGGCATTGCGCTAGGGTGTCGTAGTAGCCATTAATATCCTCGGCCTGCAAAGGCGTCACCGGAATGGCGCTCACATCGGGATAATAAAATAGGGTCCATTCTGGGGTTTTAGTACAGCCACTGAGTAGCAATAATCCAAGCCCGAATAAGACATTCGGTAAGGCATAGCTTAGTTTCATTTTTCCCCTATCAAGCCCATAAAAAAAGCGAACCTTAGTTCGCCTTTTGCGCATTCAGTTAGCAGGGATTCTACACTGCTTAGACGAGGGAAATAACCGCTTTTCGTTTAAGGGTTTACCCGCTAAGCGCTCCCAACCAAAGTGTTAAGCCGTAGTTGCTTTAGCCTGTGCTTTCTCAATCCGATTGATACGACCCTCAAAGCCAGTGACAGTGCCATCGCTCAGCCCAAGCTCTAATGCTTTACGACAAATGACAATGGCGGCATCGAAGGCTTGGATATCATTTAGCAAGGTGGCTAAATGCAAGAAACCGGAAGACTTAAGCTCAGTATCTTTGCCTTGCTCGGCGCTAGCCGCTTGGAACAGTGCGACATATTCTTCAGCTAACTGAGCGCCATAGTTGAGATAATCCGCCGATTTACGCTGCTTGTAGCACTCTGCGACCATATTTTGCAGCGCGGTATAGCGAGCACTGGCTGACGTTGCCCCTTGATGTTCTTCAAAGGCCCGAACTAAGGTTACATTCGCCCAAGCCCCTGGCGCACCGACCTCTGAACGCGTGCTCGATGCTGGCTCTGCTTCAGTCTTAACGTCAGCTTGTTCATCTGTTGGCGTGGTGCCTAAAATGATCACCGCCTCTTCATTATGGGCCGCAGGAATATCGACTTCGATGATATCTGTGTCTAGTTCCACCGAAATGTTCGCCGGCTCATTCGTCTCACGGGGCATCAATTCGGCTTCTACTTCGATGACAGGCTCAACTTCCACCACGCGAGTGTCCTCAGCCTGCTCAACTGGCTCAGGCTCTACGCGCTCGGGTTCAGCAGCGGAGGAAATAGGTACCTCTTCGGTAGGAACAACAGGTTTTACCGTGGTCGATTTAGGTTTCATCGCCTCTTGTTCTTCTTTCGCCAATCGCTGCGCGCGAAGAAATAAAAACACCCCGACAGCAATTAGTATAAATACGACTATGATCTTCATTCTTGTTCACCTTTGATGGCCGCTTCTCGTCAGAAGCCGTGTCAATTGGTTTGCCAAAATCCATTAGGACAGTGTCCATGGCAACCGAGTCTAGCTAAAAATTGAGCAGAGATTAACCGCTATTAAAGTCCATTGTGTCGGTGCAAATCAAGTATTTATGCCTTTTTATACGATCTTGCGCTCAAATAGTTATAGTCAATTGCGCTAGACTGACGCAACCGTATTGCCTTATCACCCCAATCGCCCTGTTTACGACAAATATAAGGAACACCTGATGCAAAGTATTCTTATCGTGGCTCACGCCAGCCCCTACGGGACAGAAAAGCTATTTAACAGCCTACGCATCGCATTAGCACTGAAGGATCAGGATGAACAAGCCGTCGATCTTAAACTCTTTCTCATGTCTGATGCCGTGTTTGGCGCACTCAAAAATCAAACCACACCCGACTTAAGCTATAACCTACAACAGATGTTTGAAATTCTCTCGGCGCAGCAAGTGCCAATCCTGCTTTGTAAGACCTGTGCTCAAGCGCGAGGCGTTACCGCGGAAATGATCATCGAAGGCGCGCACATAGGTACGCTGCAAGATTTAACCCGCTGGACATTAGCTGCCGACAAAGTGATGCATATCTAAGGTTGACTTGTAAGTGCGACATTGAGGATGAAGGATTATTTAAAGCCCTATTTTGTGCGCACCTTCATAAATTGGCGCTTTCGTTTTGTCAGCGCCAATTTCACTGCCTATGATGGGATATCCGAGTAACAAGCTAAGGTATTCCAATGGGCGCAGCCACACTACTTACGGGCAAACTCCTGTACGAACACCAGACCATTGCCGCAATGGTGGCGATTTATTGCAAAGCGAAACACCAAGGCCAAGATTCAACAGGTCTATGTGCAGATTGCATCGAGCTATTGGATTATGCCGCGACACGCCTAGATCGCTGCCCCTACGGACAAAGCAAACCCACCTGCAATAAATGCCCAGTACATTGCTACAAACCCGCGCAAAAACAAATCGTCAAAGAGATCATGATCTTCTCCGGTCCTAGGATGCTGTTACCGCATCCCATTCGCGCAATCAAACACTTACTCGCGGAACGCATTCCCGTTCCCAGCGTTGTGCCAGAGGCGGCTTCAAATCGTCATCGGCGCATAGCAAGCCAGCAGAAAAACTAACAGCGATACTTTTACCGAGCCGATTTCCCTGATATAACAGGGCTCGAGGTATCGCATATGAACGATTTTAATACTTTTTTCGCTCAAGCTTACTGGTGGTTGTCGTTATTCGGAGGCGTACATTGCCTCGCGTTAGCTATTTATATTCGCTATTTCTATCACCCAGACGGTAACCAAAAACTCCTCGCCGCTTTCTTAAGTCTCATCGCCCTGTACTTCCTAACGGGTTTGTTGAACCGCGATAACAGTCCAATTCCGATCCATATTCTATTCAACCTGATTAACCCTATCTATTTTTTGCTTATGCCTTTGCTCTATCTCTATTGCAAACGCAGCTTAGTACCAACTAATAAACCACTAGGGTTTTCAAAACATTACTGGCCATCGGCTTTTACCTTGGTTTTCGCCATTCTAGATATCGGCCTAAGATTAAGCGCACATCCCAACGGGGAGTGGCAACCTTTAACCCAGATGCTGAAGGAAATTAGCATTAGCCAATGGGGCGCCATACTGCCCGCACTGCTATCAATACAAACCTGTTGTTACTTTATCGCGCTGTGGGTGCTGTTTCGTCGGCATAAACGCAATCAAAGCGATGCCACACTAACCCAAGAGGCGCTCGGTACCATTCGGTTTCGGTGGCTGATAGGTTTGACTTTAGCCATGTTGTTGAACTGGCTGATCCGCGTGTTTGTGGTGATTTTGCCCTTCTATCTTGGTGATCACTTATCGTTGCTATCCCATGCGTTGCCAAGACTCACCTTACTGCTGAGCATGTATATGTTGGCCGTATACGGCCTGAAACAAATCACCCGCTCTGCCTACCTAAAAGGTCGCCTAGCTAAACCCCAACCACAGCCACGCCCGATCGCGATTGAAAATGTGCTCACCCCTGAGGAGTATGAATTCTTACATCAAATTCAGCAGGACGACGCAGAAAAACCCCAAGCTTCTTCACCACCTAAGAACTAATTGGCGAAACCACACTCCAATAATCACCATCAATATCACTCCAACCATTGAGTCGAACACTGAACCTAAGCTGACACAGGAGTCACTTTGGGCTGTCATTTGTGTAGATAAAGGCTAGTCTGGAGCAACTGAAGACTTGAAGAGGCGTTACCATGAAATCATTTTTAACTGCCATTGCGGCATCGACATGCCTTATCGTGAGCCTATTTGCGGCGCCCACTGCACATGCGGATGAAAGCTATGATCAGGCGGTAGTCAATTTCCAAAAAGCGAAAGAAACCAGTAAGTTTTTCGACACAGCCTATGGCTATGCGTTATTCCCGACTGTGGGTAAAGGCGGCATAGGCATTGGCGCAGCCTATGGCAAGGGCCGAGTCTACCAAGGCGGTGTTTATATGGGTGATTCGAGCCTGACTCAATTATCCATCGGTTTTCAATTAGGTGGCCAAGCCTACAGTGAGATCATCTTTTTTAAAGATGCGAAATCATATGAAGCCTTCACGAGCGGCAGTTTCGAGTTTGATGCCCAAGCCTCAGCAGTTGCCATCAATATGGGTGCAAGTGCTCAAGCGGGAACTACAGGCAACTCAGCAGGCGCAGGCCAATCGGGTGGCAATCGCTCGGCCAGTGGCTCTTACATTAACGGTATGGCGGTATTTACCGCAGCGAAAGGCGGTTTGATGTTTGAAGCAGCACTCGCGGGTCAAGCCTTTAGCTTCGAGCCTAAAGCTAACTAACACGAGCCATTAAACGGTTAAATCAAACGGCGAGCCTCAGTGCTCGCCGTTTTGTAAGATATGCTCTAACCTATGGTGCAAAAGTGCGCGCGACACTACTCATGCCCCCAAGGTTTTGGCGGTAATGCGACGGGTTGAGTGAGATCAAAATCGACTTTGAAATCGCGGTTTTCGCGCGTGAGTTGATAGCTAAACGTCGTTGGGGTGATTTCCATGTGCCACACATTCGTGATCGACTGGGTTAGCCCATTCTTAACGAAATTATCGATAGATTCCCTATCAATGGGAAACGACTGTTTCAGCACTGTCCCGTCATTCATGGTATCGCCGCCATACATAGTCACAGCATCTTCGCTGCCATCTTGATGGCGATGGTCGTGTTTCAACTTAAGCCCTTGCTGCGTTTTAGTTAGCACCCAAGTACGTGAATGGTCATCACCCACATGGAACGGGATCTTAAGCTCAGTGTCGCCGCATTCGCGCACGTGCATAACTAAAGACTTACCGCTAAAGGCCGAGTCCGCAGTGTCACCCGAAACTACTTTGCCCGCAAAGGCTTGGCCGCAATGGGCGGCGATTTGCGCAAAGAAAGTATGCTGCGTTTCAGTGAATAAGGGCTCAGCTTGAGCCGCTATGGATGGTAAGGCAATCGAAGACAAACTGGCGAGCGCGAGACTCTGTAAGGCAATTCTGGACTTCATCTTGTTCTCCATTTTTTAGATGAAAAACACCCTAACACTAGGAAATAAATTCAAACTGAATTTTCCCTAGTGTTAGTGATGATAAGCCAAGTGATTACCAGCCGATGTAGGTACGTGAACGGTTACCGAGACGCTTTTTGATAAAGCGAGCCGCCATAATACTGCCTACCATCATGAAAATGAAAATCCCAGCGGAAAAGAGCACGCTAGTCACAGCAGAACCTGGTGGGAAGCGGAAACGCATTAAGGTCGCGGTGGCGTTAAACATCATGTCGAACAGCGGATGAATAAAGAAAATTGCAAAACTCATCTCAGCCACTTCCACTAACCAAGGCAAACGACTTCGTCCCGACAACCATTCACAGAAATTCAGCACTAATACACATAAACAAAGTTTCTGAATAAACTGCCAATCGATACCGTTATACTCAAACGGTGCCTTATGATAATTACCAATATGCTGCACTATGTAAGTTTGCTCGACTAAGCTCACCACTAAAAAAATCATCGCGAGGGCAGTAAAGATAGACCCAAAGCGCGTCACAATATGTTCATCTTGTGAATATAAAATACCAATCAAATAGAAAGGCATAAAATACACCACTGAGTGGATGAAATTGACGTTGCCTATGGGTCTATGCAGCAGAATAGCCACCACACAACTCAGTACAAATAGCGTCCAGCGCATCTGCTGTGAGCAACGGATAAACCATAAAAATATCGGCGAGAATAAAAATACCGCCATGATGAATGGAATATACCAATGCGGATACAGGATATAACCGTTACGTACCGTATAAAAAATACTCAGCAAGAGTTTGTCGAGCGACTGGTGCTCCATAAAAATCCAGCGCAAACACAAACAGAATAAACCGATCAGAGAGACGACTAAAAAAGGATAAAGTACGTTCTGTACTTTGTTCTTCATGAACTTGCTGTAGTCGAAATCCTTATAAAAAATACGATGGAAAAAGTATCCCGAGATAAACACGAACAAGGCCGTGCCACCGCGTAATAGGTTTTCCAATAACAGCGGGAAACCTTCTCCAGAGTTGTAAATACTGTGGCCAAGCACGATAAAGATAATCGCAATGCCACGCATGTAGGTAAATTCGAGCTGATTTTTTCTCATTATTAATTCATCGCACAGTAGAGGGTTCTTCCATCAACAACACTCGCAGAAACCCTAATAGTTCCATGGACTTCTGCTTCATTGAATACCAGATACTGACCCTCACGCTGAAAGGGGAATGCCAAAGGTAACAGAGTTGCAGCCTCAATGCCCTCACAATAATTTTGTACAGGAACATCGAGTAATGGACTGCCACTCACTGACAAGTTACTAAATTGCGCGCTCATCCCTAGGTAGGCTTGTGTCATTTCATCTTGGTACGGCACAACATAAAAACCAGAACGCACATCACCCACATCAATAAAACTACTGCTATCGCTCACGCTCGGCATAACCAATAACGGCACCCTAACGTCCTGCGCATTCAATAATAGCTGAGACAATTTCGCTTGAGTGGCAGGATAATACGCTAGCATTTGCTGTAACGGCTTCTTCTGTTTATTGTCTTTTCTTTCCACCGGCGGCACTGGTTTCACGCGATTTAACAGTAAATCTAGCGGTAACATGCCCGACATGACAGACTCTTTCCACACATAAGGGTCTTGAGTGCTATCCAACAATATACCCGCCAAGGCGCCGATATTTTCCGCCTCCGCCGTCCAACCACCCAACATTTTCCTCTGCTGGTAATAGTCGTGCACATATTGGGTCAGTATTTGCTGATAACCGAGTAAGGTTTGATTTTGGCTTAAGATACGTGCGCCAGCGGCCAATTCCACATACTTAGCGCTGCCTTCGACGAGGTCGTTGATGTAACCGACTCTATCCTCGTTCGGCGCAATTTGACGCCATTGCAGCAACCAATAGGCCGCATGGCTCAAGTGTAATGACTGCTGTTCGGGCTGTGCCAGCGCCGCCATTAAGGTATCAAATAACTGTAAACGGTAATAGCGGGCATCGAGGCTGAGCGGGAACACTTCGCCCTCGTAACGCCTCCCCTCTTCTAACACGCGCCATTCGGATTGTGCATAAAAGTGGAAAGCTTCATGCAGACCATTACTGGCCCAGATTAAAAAGGCTAAATCCGTGGGCTTAGTGTCAGCGCTAAATTGGATGTTTGGCGCTTCGAGTTGGATTAACACCCCAGGTTGACCTTGATATTGCGGGAAGCCGAAATTAATCGACAAGCCAGACTGTAGGTTAACCGACTCTAAGACGCTGTTATCTTGGATGATTTCACCGCCTGGCTGACGTAGCCAAACGTTGCCGCCATAACTAAAGAGGTGCACTTTATCTTCGAGGCGAAAACCCGGCCACAGAGCTTCGCTCTGGCGACTATTCTGCGCCATAAAATCGAGGTAAAGACGGGCGAGTTGTTCCGGAGAGGCTTCATCGGCAAACGCGGGGGTAGCGGCAGAGACACCTAAAAGCCATAGGATCACTACCATAATATTTTTCATTTATCTGCCTAAACAAACACAAGGGGTTTACAAAACAGCGCTAGCATATAGCGCAATCAAGCAATAGTGAAACGTTTGCAAAAAAATATTTTTCCCTTAAAAAAGCTAAGGTAAAACCAAATCAACGACTCCTAATAAAATCATATTTTTAGCGCAATTTAGTATCACTTAGGTCTTGGCGAGCACATTAGGCTTAAACCTTAGGTTCCGTCGGTTTATCGCCAAACCAGAGTGCCAGTTTATCCGCCGCGAGGGATTTGACTTCGTCATCAATATATAAGGTCACCATAGTCAAAGCGGCGGCAAGCGCCCCTAAATCGTCGGTAAAACCCACTAAAGGTGTGAGATCGGGGATCGCATCTAAGGGAGAAATAAAATACGCCAAGGCGCCGAAGATGACAGACTTGGCCCATTTAGGGGTATTTGGCTGCTGCGCAGCATAATAAAGCCACAGGGCACGCTCGATCACTTCCCTGCCCGCCTGACGGCTAAAAAGTTTAACCTTGTTCCAAAATCCGCTGTCGGTAAATTGTTCATCCACCATCATATCGCTCCTGCAGCTTGAGATTGTTTGAGTATCAATCTATTCCTTCTCACAGTGTACGACGATAAGCCGCTGGGGTCAGGCCAAATTGCTGCTTAAAACGTAAGGAAAACTTTTCCGCCGATTGATAACCACAAGCTAAAGCCACTTGTAGTAATGGCTCGCCCGAGTTTTGCAACATGGCCAAACCATGGCTCAGCCGGACTTCAACTAATAATTGCCTGAAACTGGTGTCTTCTAATGCCAATTTACGCCTAAGGCTGGCCGTGCTCATGTGTAACTTGTCGGCAATATCCTCCTGCTGCCATGACGCCGAAGGACTCACACTCATCAAGGCCAAGGCCGCTTGAGTCACGCTGCGTTGGGTGTGTCCATACAACCAGTTCACACTGCGTTTATCTGGCAAACTTAACAGTAATGCAGCCAAATAATGCAGTTGAACAGGATCGGCCAGAGACAAGGTCAAACTCTGTAATAGCGCATTCCAAGCTAAGTCCACCGCGCGTGATATATTTTGGACTGGCATAGGGTCACGCCAATCGGTAGCACTTGATAAAATGCCTTGGGGTAAATCGTGGGGGAGTAATAACTGCACCGCCCGATAACGCCCAAGAAAAGGTCGATTAACAAAGCTAATATGCGAACCAGCAGGAATTAACAGTAACTGCCCTTGGCCTACTAAAACAGATTCATCTTGCCAGAGCAGAGACTTTTCACCATAGATAACCCGAATAATCGACGGCTGATGTACAGGGACTTGAGATAAAGATTGTGCCTGCTTCGAATCATATTCAAACATACGGATCATGACACCAGCCTAATTATCAATGGATTATCGATTATATACCGCAGTCAACTTGGCGCTGCCGAGCGCTTGTGCCCTGAGCATAAAGCCCAATAAGGCAGGGCTAGCATCCTTTGGCAATTCTAAAGCACTGGGTAATGCCCACACAGTAAATTCATACCTGTGAACGCCATGACCTTGGGGCGGGCATGCGCCACCAAAATTTGTAGTGCCAAAATCGTTCTTCAAGGCAATAGCACCTTTGGGCAGTGCATCAACATGCGAGCCCGCACCTTGTGCGAGCGAAGTTTGCGCTAAGGGTAAGTTATATACGGCCCAGTGCCACCAACCGCTGCCCGTTGGTGCATCAGGATCATAAGCTGTCACTGCAAATGCTTTAGTTCCTGTGGGCACGTCAGTCCAAGTCAGTTGCGGCGAAATATTTTCCCCTTGGCAACCAAAGCCATTAAACACTAATTGCGATGTCAGTTTATTGCCCTCGCTCATATCTTTGCTCGTTAATGTCATAGCACTTGCCTGTCCAACGAATAACCCAAGCACTAAACTCGCCCCTAACCACCCTTTATTCATGTCTATCTCCTATTCATGTTCGACCTGACTCACTTTACGTCAATCAAAAAAATAACATCTGCCCTAAAACGACAACTTTCTGCCCCAAATGCTCAAATGTGAGAAAAAAACTGTCATTTTTGCAATTTTTTAGCATGAAGGTGATTTTGAAAAGAGAATTTATGCATAACCATGCAAGGGTGGCATGCGGTATAAATCGAGATACTTATTACCACAGCATGTTAATTAAGATTAGAAAAAAGCAATAAGAAAATTTATGCAAAAAAATATTACTTAAATAACACTGACAATATTTACTTTCATAATTTAGATAAAGATACTTAAGTATGATTGACTCAATTTAATATTGATAAAACAAGTTAAATTTAAGTGCCAATTATTAAAAAGTAAGACATAGGTCATGATTTTATTTATAACTCGCATATAAACTTCACTACGTAATAAAACCTAACTGTTTTCTCTAAGTCATAATGGAGTCGTATATGAAGAGGAAATCTAAAATAATGGCGCATATCCGGCGCACGCGGCATATCATGATGCCTAGTCAACGTGACTATTTCGATCATTCCTTTATCTTCCTCCGCTAATCTCAGCGCAGGTTGTAGGCCAATAAACAGGTCTAAAGTGCTATTGCTCTAAATTTTGCAAACACTTAATGTACTGTCTTTTTTTTGGTTTATTATCTTGCGTCACTATCAAAGCATTCTTTTATCAGTGCAGTTTTACTGCGGCTAAGCTATTTGTACGCCCAATAAATATATTTTAGTTTTATTTATTTCGCGACATTGGCATAACCACATCTAATTTGCACACGGAATAGCTATATCTAATTTTCATGCCATTAATGTTTTTAATTAGGTATAGGCACACTTGTATCTATTTTTTAAAAAGTAAAAGGGAAATTAACTATGAAATCATTAAAAGTAGCCGCTAGCTTATCTGTTAGATCTTGTTTCGATATCGACAGAGAAGTCGTCAATGTACTAACCACAGATTTTTGTGATGTGGGCGCGGCTGTAGTCTCTGTTGATGATGTTAGAAATGGTATTGTTGAAAAGATTAAAAACACCGGATTGAAACTACCGATATTCGTTTCAGTTTGCTGTGAAGAAACTTTCCCGGACGATGTTTGCTCATCGATTACTGGGGTATTTGAACTCTGCGGCGATAACACTGACTTCTACGGAAAACAGGTTGAAACGGCAGTCAATAAATATGAACAAGCACTATTACCGCCTTTCTTCGGCACCTTGAAAAAGTACGTTGAAATGGGTAATTCCACCTTTGCTTGCCCGGGTCATCAGGGCGGACAATTCTTCCGTAAGCATCCTGTGGGCCGTCAATTCTTCGACTTTTTTGGCGAAACGATTTTCCGCGCCGACATGTGTAATGCCGACGTGAAATTAGGTGATTTACTGATCCATGAAGGCGCACCACTCGATGCACAAAAATATGCAGCCAAAGTCTTTAATGCCGATAAAACCTATTTTGTACTTAACGGCACTTCATCCTCAAATAAAGTGGCGACTAATGCGTTATTAGCTAAGGGCGATCTCGTTTTATTCGACCGCAATAACCACAAATCAAACCACCATGGCGCGTTAATTCAAGCAGGTGCCACGCCGATTTATTTAGAAACCGCGCGTAACCCCTTCGGATTTATTGGCGGCATCGATGCCCATTGCTTCCAAGAATCCTATTTAAGAGATCAAATTCGCGAAGTCGCCCCAGAAAGAGCCGATGAAAAACGCCCCTTCCGTTTAGCGATTATCCAACTCGGCACCTATGACGGCACTATCTACAATGCTCGACAAGTTATTGATCGTATTGGCCATCTTTGTGACTATGTCTTATTCGACTCGGCTTGGGTCGGTTATGAACAGTTCATCCCTATGATGAATGACTGCTCGCCACTCTTGCTCGAACTGACGCCTGAAGATCCTGGCATTATCGTGACTCAGTCGGTGCATAAACAACAGGCGGGTTTCTCGCAAACATCGCAAATCCATAAAAAAGACAAGCATATCAAAGGACAAGATAGATATTGTAACCATAAACGCTTCAACAACGCTTTTATGATGCATGCCTCTACTAGCCCCTTCTATCCATTATTTGCGGCGCTAGATGTGAACGCGAAAATGCACGAAGGCGCGAGTGGTCGTTATCTGTGGCGTGAAGCGGTAAAAGCGGGTATTGAAGCACGTAAGCTATTGCTCAAAAAGTGTAAATATATCAAACCATTCGTGCCAACAATGATCGACGGCCGTCTATGGCAAGACTATGAAACCGAACAAATGGCCGATGACTTACGTTTCTTCGAATTCGAACCCGGTCAGAAATGGCACTCCTTCGAAGGTTATGAAAAAGGCCAATACTTTGTTGACCCTTGTAAATTCCTATTAACGACACCCGGTATAGATGCAGAAACCGGTAAATATACCGAATTCGGTATTCCAGCAACTATTCTGGCTAACTTCTTACGGGAAAATAATATTATTCCTGAGAAGTGCGACTTGAATTCAATTTTATTCCTGATGACACCTGCAGAAGATATGGCCAAGATGCAACATCTGGTCTCGCAAATATCTCGTTTCGAGAAATTAGTCGATGAAGATGCGCCTTTATCTGAAGTATTACCTAACGTCTACAACGCGAATAAAGCACGTTATCAAGACTATACCATCCGCCAACTTTGCCAAGAAATGCACAATCTTTATGTCAGTCATGACGTAAAACAACTGCAGAAAGAAATGTTCCGTAAAGCGCATTTCCCAACCAAAGTGATGGACCCACAGGAAGCAAATCTAGAATTTATTCGTGGCAAAGTCGAACTCGTTCCGCTGTCGCAAATTGAGGGAAGAATTGCCGCAGAAGGCGCGCTTCCTTATCCACCAGGTGTGCTGTGTATGGTACCGGGTGAAATTTGGGGCGGTTCGGTGCAACGTTATTTCCTCGCTCTCGAAGAAGGTATCAACCTATTACCTGGATTCTCGCCAGAACTGCAAGGTGTTTATCTTGAAAATACCGCAGACGGCAAAATTCAAGCTATGGGATATGTATTAAATAAATAATGAAAACTGACTGCAGAGTTAATTAACCCCGCTCTGCAGTCAATTTCAAACCTCCTATAATAAGTCACCTAAATTAGGTTATTAATATGAGTAAATCAGCAAATAAAATTGGTGTAATCCAATTAACGATTATCACCATAGTCAACATGATGGGCTCAGGCATTATTATGCTGCCAACCCAACTCGCTCAAGTCGGTACCATTTCAATTTTATCTTGGCTAGTCACAGCGGCGGGTTCTACAGCCCTCGCGTTTGCTTTTGCCAAGTGCGGTATGTTCAGTAAGAAATCCGGCGGTATGGGCGGTTATGCTGAATATGCTTTCGGCCGCTCAGGCAACTTTATGGCCAACTATACCTATGCCGTCTCGCTGCTCATCGCCAACGTCGCGATTGCGATCTCGGCTGTGGGTTATGCCGCCGTATTGCTCGAAGTCAACTTAAGCCCTATGGCAATTTGTCTTGCGACCATTGGCGTACTTTGGCTAGCAACCGTTGCCAACTTTGGCGGTGCTCGCATCACGGGCCGTGTGAGTAGCGTGACGGTATGGGGGATCATTCTGCCCGTGATTGGCGTGTCGTTAATTGGTTGGTTCTGGTTCGACATCGACCTCTACAAAGGCGCATGGAACCCGCATGATATGCCATTCTTCAAAGCGTTAGGCGGTTCTATCGCGATGACTTTATGGGCATTCCTCGGTCTAGAATCGGCCTGCGCCAATTCAGAAGCCGTCGATAATCCAGAGAAAAACGTCCCTATCGCTGTGATGGGCGGTACCTTAGGTGCGGCGGTGATTTATATCGTCTCTACTAACGTGATTGCAGGTATCGTACCAAACGCTGAACTTGCCATGTCGAATGCGCCCTTCGGTTTAGCCTTCGCGCAAATGTTTAATCCTGTGGTCGGTAAAATAGTGATGGCCTGTGCCATTATCTCTTGTACTGGCTCACTTTTAGGTTGGCAGTTCACTATTGCCCAAGTGTTTAAAGCCTCTGCCGATGAAGGATTCTTCCCTAAAATCTTCTCTAAAGTCAGCAAAGCCGATGCGCCAATTTGGGGCATGACAATTATTGTTTCTATCCAAACCGTCCTTTCATTAATGACTATTAGTCCATCGCTAAGTAAGCAATTCGAAGCCTTAGTGAACCTCGCCGTTGTCACCAATATTGTGCCTTACATACTGTCGATGGCAGCCCTTGGGGTAATGCAAAAACAACTTAAAGTGCCTGCCCATAAGGCCCGTATTGCTAACGTAATTGCCGTGATCGGTGCTTTATATAGCTTCTATGCCCTGTATAGCTCAGGCGAAACTGCAGTAATGCTTGGCGCCATGGCCACCTTCTTCGGTTGGACTATCTTCGGTGTGATTTCCAACAAAGCAACGGTTAACGATACACGTCCAGCCTAAATCCGGCTAACGCACTATCAAAACGATTAACAACAGCATCTAAAAGAACGGTTACTCAGGGATCATAGGCTAAGCCTATGATCCCCTGGAGAATACTTGCTCATTATCGGGGGATTTATGAATAAGACTTGTCTTGCTTTAGTGTTACCTATGCTATTAACGGCCACCAGCAGTCAGGCGGTTGAGCTTTATAAAGATCAAAAAAACACATTAGATTTAACCGGTTGGTTGGGGTTTGCCGCCTTGAATGACAGCCACGACACCTCGGTTATCGACGATTCATCACGCTTAAGATTTAGCTTCGAGCGCAGTGAGAGAAATGGCTGGACTGCCTTTGCTACCACGGAGTGGGGGATCAATATGGTCTCCAGCGACGATGGTTTAGTGATGCAAGGGGGCAAGCTCGCCGCCGAAAAGACCGATGATTTTCTCTATAACCGCTTAGGTTATGTTGGCATGTCCCACGATGTCTGGGGGAGTTTGAGCTTTGGTAAACAATGGGGCGCCTATTATGATGTCGCCGGCACCACAGATTTACCCAACGTTTTCGCAGGTTACAGCGTTGGCGCTTACACCTTTGGCGATGGCGGCCTCACAGGCACAGGCCGTGCCGACTCCGCCTTTATTTACCGCAATAGTGTCGGCCCAGTGCAAATTGCCCTGCAATATGCCGCCAAAACCAATGGCGATGTCAGCTTAAAAAATGATGACGGCAGCGAGATGAGTAACTCTGAGCTGAGTTTCGACAGCAGTTATGGCGCCAGCATCACCTATGCGGCAACCGACAAATTCAAGCTACTAGCAGGCTTTAACCGCGGTGATTTTGAAGGCCACTTAGGTAATACCCAAGTCGATGAAACCAATGAAATCATCGGCATTGGTGCCATGTATGGTGACTACTACCACTATGCCGAAGGACGCGAAGCCAGCGGTCTTTATGTGGGTTTTAACGCTCACCAAAGTAAGAGTAATGAACTGGTCAATGGTGATCTCTACGACGCCACTGGTGCCGAGTTGATGACAGCCTATCAATTCGACAACGGTTTTGTGCCTATGGTCGTGCTCAGTTATTTAGATTTAGACACAGATGCAACTACGCCCATCCAAGGTAATTGGACCCGCCAATTTGCCATGCTGGGACTGCACTATCGCTATAGCAAGGATACTGTGATGTTTGCCGAAATGAAGTTAGATTTCAGTGATATGGATGATGCCGCACTCGAAGCACAGGAAGACAACAGCTTCGCAGTCGGGATTAACTACTTCTTTTAAAGCTTAAGGAAATCTAGCCAAGGTGACGACAGCACTTATTCGACTTTGACATTCCTTGGTCGTAAATAGCAGGACTGTTTTGAATAACAGTCTTAAGTGGCTGTTTTAGTCACATGTTGAATTGAACCATGTTTTGCAGGACAGGCAGCTCGCGTCATCGCTCATATGCGTGGGCTTATTTGAGGCTGAGGTGCGGCGCACGTTCCGTCTACAACGCTCGCTGTAACACTCATTGGATGGTACCGCAGGCTTACCATTATCTCTACGCCACTCCAAGTCAGTTTCTGGAGTGGCTTTTTTTCAATAAAGAACTGCCAGATCCACGTTTGCTACGATCTTCAGCGGTACTTTAAATCCCGACGACTGTCGTTCAGCTCCCCTTCGCGTTAAAGGCTAATCTGCAACAGATTGATAAAGCAGCCAAGCCTAGCTTTAAGAGCCAATGACTTGCCTAGGCTTCGCCATTTATCGCATTGATACAGCGCTGAACCACGTCTTCAAAAGTACCATCTATGCTGACTTGGATAACGTCAGCTTCATCGGTCGCGGGCATCTCCAGCGTGTCGAACTGACTCTTGAGTAGTTCAATCGGCATGAAGTGGGCTTTTCTGGCAAACATGCGCTCTTTGACTAATTCAAAATCTCCGTATAGATGAATAAACACCAGCTTGCTGTTGTTCTGACGGATCAAGTCACGATACTGGCGACGTAGCGCAGAGCAAACAATCACCCCCTGTTCACCTTTTTGTTCAATGCTATACACAGCATCATTGATGCGCTCAAGCCAAGGAGCCCGATCGCTGTCATTAAGCGGTGAGCCAGATTTCATCTTGATGATATTGGCTCTAGGATGCAGATCATCACCATCAATAAATTTCGTCTCTAACGCCTTTGCAACCGCGGCACCTATCGAAGATTTGCCACAACTAGAGACGCCCATGAACACATAGCTATTGCCTTTTTTTCTCTCAGTCACTTTGTTAACCTCAAGCCCATTCTCGAATTTAGTCACTTCCCACTCTACCATATTACGGGTAACATGTTACCGGTAACCTACAAAAATGTGGACAACTTAACTAACAAGGAAAAGTCCTCTTATGTCTGATATGTCATTGATTCTGACAGCGCTGGGTTCAATCGCCCTGCTACTGTTCTTAGTGATGAAAGTGAGATTACATGCAGTGGTATCACTGATACTGGTGTCGATCATTGCCGGTCTTTTCTCTGGCATGAACCCAGCCGATATCACTAATACTATTCAACAAGGTATGGGGGGAACACTGGGCTTTGTGGCGGTGGTGGTCGCTTTGGGGGCGATGTTTGGTCGCGTCATGGAAGAGACTGGTGCACTAGATCAGATAGCCCATACACTGCTGAATAAATTTGGTAACGACAAAGCCCACTGGGCGATGACCTTTACTGGTTTTATCTGTGCATTACCCCTCTTCTTCGACGTTGCTGTGGTGCTGCTGATTGGCATCGCCTTTGCCGTGGTTCGTAAAGGGGGTGGCAGCGTGGTTAAAATTGGTATTTCGTTGCTCGCGGGTATTGCCACCTGTCAGGCGTTTCTTATCCCCGCACCAGGGCCTATTTTGGTCGCTTCCCAGCTCAATGCCGACTTTGGCTACATGATAGTCTTCGGTCTGCTGGCATCGATTCCGGCGATGATTCTAGGCGGTCCACTCTTTGCCAGTCTCATCTCACAAAAAGTCCATGTTGAGCTACCCGCCCACGAGCAGCAAGAAAAAGGCGAACGAGAAGGCGGACCTATCCCCTCATTCGCGCTATCAATCAGTATTGTGGTGTTCCCACTGCTGCTTATCGGTTTAAAAACCGTTGTGTCGCGCTTTATTGATGAAAAATCCGATCTGCATAACTGGCTCGCCTTGATTGGTCATCCCTTCACCGCCATTTTAGTAGCCTGTTTAATCGCATTCTATGTGCTGGGCGTGAGACGCAATATTCCCAATGAGCGCATCATGGAAATCTGTAGCAGTGCGCTCCAACCTGCTGGGGTCATTATTCTCGTCACCGGTGCTGGCGGCGTGTTCAAGCAAGTGCTGATTGATTCGGGTGTCGGCGATGCGTTAGGGAATATGCTGGCAGGTTCGGGATTACCGATTGTGATACTGGCATTTATTTTGTCGGCTTCAGTGCGCGTGATCCAAGGGTCGGCAACCGTGGCCATGTTAACGGCTTGCGGCCTTATCATCCCGATACTTGAACCACTAAACTTAGATGGTGCTCAATTGGCGGCGATTACGATTGCCATTGGCGGTGGTTCGATTGTGCTCTCGCACGTCAATGACTCAGGCTTCTGGCTCGCTAACCGTTTTCTTGGATTATCAGAAAAACAAACGCTGCAAACCTGGACGGTAATGGAAACCATTATTGGTACGACGGGCGGCATAGTCGCAGTCATCATCTCTGCGTTTCTTTAACGCTAGCCTGTGATGACAAGCATTAGCCGTTAAGCGAAAGATCGAGGGGAAGTCTACAATGTTTCCCCTAAATCAATACGATAGCCCAGATCGATAACCGATTCTGCTCTCTCTTTGCCATTTAACCTGTCTAATAGCTCAGTGGCAGCCATTCGACCAATCTCTTTTCTCGGGGTAATAATGCTCGCCAATTTTGGCGTCATAGATTGGCCGATATCATGGCCATGAAACCCTGCAACGCCAATTTGTTCAGGGATCTTAATGCCTTGTCTTTGGCACTCAAATATCACCCCCGCCGCTAAATCATCGTTGGTGCAAAAAAAGCTATCCACATAGGGATATTTCGCTAAGGTTTGTTGCAATAACGACGCCCCCAACGAAAACGACGAGGCCTCATTGGTGGTCATAGTCAAAGGTGTGAGCTTGGCTTGCTGCATCGCTAATTCGTAGCCTCGCATCTTAAGCTGAGTGCGAATATCCATGCGCGCGCCTAAGTAAGCAATGTGGCGATAGCCTTTTTCAATCATGGCCTTAACCATTTCGCATGCGGCCGCTGTGTTATCAAAACCCACACACTGTTGAATCGAAGGCGACACGCTATCCATCATTTCGATGACCGGAATGCCCGCCGTTTCAATCATTCGCACGGTACGCGGAGTGTGGTAACTTTCAGATAAAAGTAAGCCATCGATATTGTAAGAGAGCAGTGATGCCACCCGCTCCTCTTCCAATTCAGCTTGATATCCGTAGTGAGCCAGCATGGTTTGATAACCTCGTTTGCCGGTCACATTCTCGATACCGCGCAGCACTTCGGCAAACACTTGGTTGGTTAACGACGGTACTAACACGCCAATGGCGCGGCTGGTCGCTTGCGCCAAAATTTCCGGCGCGCGATTAGGTATATAACCTAAGGTTTCTAGCGCGATAGCTATCTTTTCTTGCGTGCTTTGCGCCACCCTTGTTGGATTTTTTAAATAGCGGCTCACCGTCATTTTGGTGATCCCAACTTGATCGGCAACGTCTTGAAGAGTGGGTCTACGCTTTTTATTCATAGTATCTAATGTTAGTTAACAAGCCGCGGGTATGGGTGAGATGTATAGCTAAAATATCGAATATAAACAAATAGTAGACATAAGCATCAGACGAGATTTTATAATAGTTCGCCCTGCGATACCAGTTAGGACTCTTTTATCGCGGCGCCGCTCATTGTAAGCATTTATCGGTAAAGATGATGAGGGGCTGATAACAAAAAGCTCAAGTGCTAGCCCGTATATGCATTAACTTATTTCAGACTGAGCTAAGGTGAACATACTGGCAAAATTGTGGCGAAATCAAAAAGGATTGTAAAAAAGGAGAATAAAAAGAAAAGTATCGCGGGATGATCGTGCTAGCTAGGCCGCTCCAAACTTATGTCAGGAGCGGCCTTTGCACATTATTTGTGATGGCTAAAAAAGTGATTACTTAGCCTGTTGGCGACCCTGAGCGGACTTACCAGCAGGTTTACCACCACTTTTTGATGGACTTCCACCTTTAGCCTGAGAGCCGCTGGCCTTAAAACCAGACTGGCCGAAAGGCGCTTTCGCTCCTGGACGGCTCGAATGGGCTCCGCTGGGTTTAGAGCCACTTGGTTTACTTCCCGCTGGCTTAGCGCCATTCGCTGCAGGTTTTACACCTTTAGCGGCCGGTTTTGATTCCGCACCAACTTGAGCTTGCGCGCCGCCTTTAGCTGCACCTTTAGATTTGCCATCGCCCTTGCGGTCATCAAATTGATTACCCGAGAAGCGCGTAAAGGCTTTTTGGCCTTGGTTGGCATCTTTCATCCACTTAGGTCCGCGCTCATTTCGACCTTCTGGCGGCACTAACTGATGCGGACTATTACCGATTAAGTCTTCACGCCCCATGGCGGTTAAGCCTTCACGGATTAATGGCCAACCTGCAGGATCGTGATAACGCAGTAATGCTTTATGCAAGCGACGTTGACGCCCTTTCTTCGGCACTGATACCACTTCACTGGTGTGCTTGACGTTTTTCAGCGAGTTTAACTCGGTATGATAAATCGTGGTCGCATTCGCCATCGGTGACGGATAGAAGTTCTGCACTTGGTCGAGCTTGAACTTACGTTCCTTCAACCACAGCGCTAAGTTCACCATGTCTTCGTCAGTCGTGCCTGGATGCGCCGAAATAAAGTAAGGGATCAGGAACTGTTCTTTGCCCGCTTCCTTCGAAAACTTGTCGAACAATTCTTTAAACTTATCGTAGGCGCCCATGCCGGGTTTCATCATCTTACTGAGCGGACCTTCTTCGGTATGCTCAGGGGCTATTTTTAAGTAGCCGCCCACATGGTGCTGCACTAACTCTTTAACATAAGCCGGATCTTCGATCGCCAAGTCGTAACGCACGCCAGAGGCGATCAATACTTTCTTGATGCCAGGTACCGCACGTGCCGCGCGGTACAAATCGATAGTGTGTTTATGATCTGTGCCTAAGTGGCCGCAAATCGATGGGAACACACAAGAAAGACGGCGACAGGTTTTTTCGGCCTTTTCGCTAGTACAACCTAAACGATACATGTTGGCGGTTGGGCCGCCTAAATCGGAAATCACCCCAGTAAAGCCTGGCACTTTTTCCTGAATATCTTTGATTTCTTTAACAATCGATTCTTGTGAACGACTCTGAATGATTCGGCCTTCATGTTCGGTAATCGAACAGAAAGAACAACCACCAAAGCAGCCACGCATGATGTTAATAGAAGTCTTGATCATGTCATAGGCAGGGATTTTTTCCTTGCCATAGATAGGATGAGGAATACGCTGGTAAGGTAAATCGAATACCGCATCCATCTCATCGGTATTGAGCGGCCATGCGGGCGGATTCACCCAAACGGCGCGATCGCCATGGGGTTGGAATAACGCACGGGCACAACCTGGATTTTGCTCTTGGTGCAAAATCCGTGAAGCATGGGCATATAAATATTTGTCTTCAGAGACTTTTTCAAACGCTGGCAGCAGCACATAGGTTTTATCCCATGGTTTAGGTTTAGGCGGCTGAACGCTAATTGGTTTAGGGGCTTCGTTATCGAATATCTTCACATCCGACGGGCCAGACAAGTTAGCACAACCCACATCATCGGCACCATAAGGATTCGGTAGCGGCTCTATCTTATGCAGTTGGTCAATCTTGCGCGAGTCCATACCGCGCCATTCGGGCAGCGGCTCTTTACGGATAACAGCAGTGCCGCGCACATCGTGCAGCGAGCTAATCGGTTCGCCGGCAGCTAAGCGGCGTGCCACTTCAACTAAAGGACGCTCGGCGTTGCCGTACATCAGAATGTCGGCCTTGGCATCGAAAATCACACTGCGACGCACTTTGTCCGACCAATAATCGTAATGGGCGATGCGGCGTAAACTGGCTTCGATACCGCCAATGATCACGGGCACATCTTTAAAGGCTTCTTTACAGCGCTGGGTGTACACAGTCACAGCGCGATCTGGGCGCTTACCGCCAATATCGCCCGCGGTATAAGCATCGTCAGAACGTAAACGACGGTCAGCGGTGTAACGGTTGATCATCGAATCCATGTTGCCGGCGGTGACGCCAAAAAACAGGTTTGGACGACCCAATTGCATAAAGGCGTCTTTGCTCGACCAATCAGGTTGGGAAATAATGCCGACTCGGTAACCTTGGGCCTCTAACATACGGCCGATCACTGCCATGCCAAAGCTTGGGTGATCCACATAAGCGTCGCCTGTGACTATGATAATGTCACAGCTATCCCAGCCAAGCTTATCCATCTCCTTGCGGGACATAGGTAAGAAAGGCGCAGTGCTGTCGCCTGTAGCCCAATACTTGGGATGACTAAAGAGTGTGGATTCAACTTGCATCGATTGTGACCCGAAAACGTAATGTCAAATAAAGGCGCCACTGAAAATAAGTTACGCCAATTTAGGGACGCGGAGTATAGCAGGCAATGGGGGATAAGTGCGATTAAAAAAACACCAATCGAGGCATTTTCAGGGGTATTTGAGCCAGAAGCGTAATACCCCTAAATCCGCTATGGATATGGCTTAGGGCGGAATTGACCGCCCAATTCCAAGCGTCTAGAGACCCTTTCCTAATCCTTGGGCAAAATGCAGCAAATTCACCAACGCCAGACTGATGATCACTATCCAAGTGAGCAATACGCCCCAGAAACGTCCAAAATGGTAACCGCCTTGGCCTTGGGTTAAACCGATAGCATGGAGTAGGCGCGCCACTATCCACACAGTTCCAAAGCAGTGGAGATAAAATACGGGTAAGCCACCGGCTTCGGCCACCAGCATGAGAATCAATACGATAGGCGCATTTTCGATCAGGTTTACATGGACGCGATTCGCTAAGGCAAGCGCATTGTTACCGCCATCCCCTAGGCCAATCTTGTGACTTTTTCTGACCTTCACTACGCGATAGGCTAAAGCGACAATTAATAGCCCAGTGAGGCTAGCGTAAAGACCCGTTACCATCAAAGACATATCTATTTCCCCTTATCAAAAAGCTGACTATAGCCCGAGCTGCAAAAATTCAGCAATTTATTTGTATTAAGGTTAAAAGCCGTTAACCTTTTATAGACAAGATAGGTTAATATGCGCGCGTTAATCCCTACAACTTTTTATACAGTGAATACCCCGATTGGATAACGACGAGTTTATCGAAAAACGCAGATTTATCATCAAGCTAGGCAAGGCATTGCATAAGTTTGGCACACCCGCTTATCGCCTAGAAACCCACTTACAAACCGTTGCGCGCACCTTAGGTATCGAAGGCTACTTCCTTATCTCGCCAACTTCGATGACCTTCGTTTTACAACACGATACAGATCAAGAATATAACCATGCCGCTCGAGTGAAGCCCGGCGAACTCGATTTAGGCTCCCTCGCCCGCACTGATGAATTAGTTGACGAATTAACCTCAGGTAAGCGCACTTTGGCCGAGGCCTTAGAGCGCTTAGAAGAAATCGCCAACAAACCCAATCCCTATGGCCCAGTGTTAACTTGTTTTTCATTTGGTACTTCTGCCGCAGCCTTTGCCATGTTGATGGGCACGGGTTGGAACGATGTATTTTGGTCGGGGTTATTAGGCTTATTCGTTTATGGTTTGGTATACCGCGCCGAACGCTCGGCACGCATGGCCGAAGTGCTCGAACCCTTCGCCACCATTCTTTGTGCTATCGCCGCCTGCGGCATAGCGCGCATCGATCCCAACATTAATATCCCAGTGGTGATCCTCTCCTCGATCATTATTTTTATTCCCGGCTTAGCCTTAACCTTAGGTCTGGCCGAACTCGCTGCGCGGGATTTGATTTCCGGCACGGCGCGCATCATGGATGCGATTATGCAATTGTTTAAACTGTACTTTGGTGCAGTGCTCGGCATGGCGATTGGTAAAGCCGTGTTTGGCGAAGCGATTCATATCGAGCCAGAAGGGTTGCCGCGCTGGGCAATTTGGTCGGCGGTGCCGATTTTATCTATGGCGTTAGTGTTTATCTTCAAGGCACGGATGCAAGATTCACCTTGGGGCGTATTAGCTGGAATTGTGGCGTTTTTCTCGGCCATGCTCGGCGGGCATTATTTTGGTGATTCGGTGGGCATTTTCTTTGGCGCCTTGGCTGTCGGGATTTACTCCAACCTCTTCGCCCGCTGGATGAAAGCTCCCGCCTCCATCGCCCTGTTGCAAGGCATAGTGATCTTAGTGCCCGGCAGTAAAACCTATATCGGACTCAATGCCTTAATCTCCGGTGAGACCATGCTCAATCAATCCCATATTGGCTCGCAAATCTTTTTGATTTTTATGTCGCTGATCGCGGGATTGATTTTTGCCAACGTCGCCGTGCCGCCAAGGCGAACATTGTAACAATTGTGAATTCGGCTGGAGCCCACGCCCAGCCGCCACCTCAAAACAATCTTAAGCTAACCTTAAGTAAAATCAGAAACTTATTAAAATGTTTTCTTGACTAACCTCCACTTTTTATGTGTTATTAAATTGTGAATTGCAGAGTGAAGTTATTTTCGCTGCAGTCGTCAATTTCATGGGAGTGGTCTTTTATGCAGAAATTCATTCAGTATGCATGCATCCTACCTTGTTGTGTTGGCAGCCTTATCAGTGCTGCCCAAGCAGAAGACGCTAAGCTCGCCGATCCCGCAACACAGGCTCAAGAAACCAAAAAAGTCAGCAAGATTGTCGTAGTTAACAATCCTATTTTTGATGAATCCGATCCCGATGCTTTTTTCATCCACCGCTGGGCGAACGCCCTGCATATCAACACTAAAGAATACGTGGTGCTCGATAAACTGACCTTCGGCGAAAATGATACTGTCACCCAGAAAGATCTCGATGAATCGCAACGGCTATTACGGGCCGTGCCCTATATCCGCGACGCCAAAATTTATGTTGCCGAAAAAGATCCCCTCGCCGATACCGATCCCACGGTTGAATCCGTTGTCGTCGAAACATGGGATAACTGGTCATTACTGCCAACTGCGAGCCTGAGTAGTTCAGGTGGCGACACTCGCTATTCCTTCGGCGTTAAAGAAGATAACTTACTCGGAACAGGTATTCGCACTCGACTCAAGTACCAGTCCAACGAGTCCCGCAATGGCTATAAATTTGCGTTCGAAGCTCCGCTGAGCATTATCGAACACGGCACAGTTGCTGCCGAGTTTTACGACAATAGCGACGGCCAAGCGAAGCACGTTTATGTCAGTAAGCCCTTCTATTCACTCGATACCAATACCATGTATTCGGCTGAGTTTTTAGACGATAACCGTATCGATACGATTCGACAAAATGGGCAAGATATAAATGAATTCGAACACACAGTCGACTACCTCAATCTAAAATATGGTTGGTTAATCAATAAAAACAGTGAGCATCTTTCTCGCTTTATTACTGGTGTTACCCAAGACAAACATGAGTTTGCCAATTCAGATCTCTACCCCAATTCGATGCTGCCTCAAGACAGGGACTTTATGTACCCTTGGGTCGCATACGAGTTTATCCAAGATGATTTCCACGTACTGAATAACGTTCACCTGATATCTAACAACGAAGACTTTAACTTAGGCTGGCATCACTATGTGCAACTCGGCATAGAAACCAACGACATAGGAGATAACAATCCTGTCGGCTACCACGTCAATTGGCAAAGCACTGGCGGCTATAAGTTCGACGACCAACTGTGGCTGTTAGAAATGGGCGGCACTAGCACAATCGGCACAACCCAAAAAGACACTTACAAGGTCGATATCCAAGCCGAATACTTCTATCAAATCAATCCTAAGTGGACAGCCTACGGCAAAGCATGGGCTAGCCTTTCAAAGAACACTTATCTGGATCTGAGCAAAGGGCTGGGAGATGAAACTGGCGTACGCGGCTATCCCAACGAATACCAACAAGGGGACAATCAGTGGTTATTGACCGCCGAGATACGTAATTACCCCAATATCAACTTATATCAATTGGCTGAATTGGGTTGGGCAGTGTTTGCCGATCTGGGTCAAGCCTCCGGCGGACAATTTGCCGAGAATAACGAAGTCAGCGGTCCACTGGGGAGCATAGGCATAGGCGCGCGAATTTATTCCTCTCGCTCCAGCTATGGCAACGTCGCCCATATCGATTTTTCACTCCCTTATACAGGCGGCGAGTCAGTCAACAGCTGGGAATGGCGATTCCTAGTAAAAAGCAGTTTTTAGTCGCTGATTTAGGAACTGCGAATCCGACAAAGCCAAACGCTAACCGCCATAGGAAGGCTGGGCAGTTAGAGTTTGGTCATCCAACGCAAACCAAAGGTGCTACGCAGCAGTTTTACTGTGCTGTTGTGGCGCATTTGAAACAGACAGCCAAGGCTAAAACTGACGATTAAGCCAGGTGTCGACCCAATAAAAGCACGACCGCTTTGCGCTAGTTGTTGTTTCCTCACCTGCAATAACTCATGCTGCAGCCGACCTTGCTCCGTCAGTACAGTGAGCTCTAATTGCTGCTTTTTAAGTAACTTTTGCACTAGCATTGTTGATCTTCCTGTTGTTTGTTGGCTGACTTTTGAGTAGAAAACAACAACCGTAACTGCTGCCAAGTCTTTGAAAAACCGGCTTGCGACAGCACATAGCTCAGACTACGCCAACACCAGATCAATAACACAAACTGCAATACCACTAACACGCTCGCGGTAATCAACAACGAGCCGCTCAGTTGAAACAACATATAGCCCAGCAGTAATAAAACACTGCCCCAGAATAGGGTAATACCCGTCCCAAAACAGACAACCAAAGCCGCAGCAATAATCAAGCTGCGACCCGTTAACTGCCATTCTGCCGTTGCTATTTTTCCTGCCAAATTTAACTGATTGATATAGGCTTGCTTCACCGAGCTGCTCAGTGCCGCTATCTCAGCCAATTGCTCAATGGCCTGATCAACCACTTTATTCTGGGCAGCGGATGCGGGCTGCCCAGTGGATTCAGCATGCTGGACAGGTCTTTGCTCTGGCGCCTCTGACTGTGCACGGTTTTGCATAACCCCACCTTAGCGACGGCGTAACAAGGCAGTCAACACTACACCAGCAGCAAACGCTATCCCGGCTGTAGCCAGAGGATTCTGCGCTGCTAGCTCACGGGTTTTACTGTAAGAGCTTTGCAGTTGCTGTTTGATTTCCTCTTGCTTGTGCGCCAGTGTTTCCTGCGAGCTAGCGGCGGTTTTACGCAAAGTATCCTCTGCAACAGCGGCTTTCTCTGCCACAGCGTCAACGGCATGATGCGTCACTTCGCTGGCTTTCGCTGTGGTTGGCGAATTTAACGCGCCGTTATCTTTACTGTTAGTTTGTTCTGTTACACTTTTTGAACTGGCCATTAGCAGACTCCTTGATGAACTGAGTGCAATGCAACAAAATGCTGCACTTTGCATATAAACCAATGCAATGGCTAAGCCAATTGATATAAACAAATAAAAACAAATATTTAGACTAAAATACTTTATATCCGTGCCCTCAGTTAACGGTAGATGTTACCTACATAGGGTAATTTTTACCTGCAGCGAAGGCTGATAAAGAGAGCGACAGAACAGACAACTAAATAGGATATAGATTGGATACGGACGGGGAATTCAACACTTTGATTTTTAATTATTTAACAAGTAACGGTCGCTTAAAGCTGCAACAGTTAAAAACAAAAAGCCCGTTTGTCATTACGACAAACGGGCTTTTTATTGAATGAGGTGAGTTGGCCGATAAGCCGGGTCCTGTCTTGGACAGTCATTCATCTAGGCCTGCAATCGCTCACAGGCTCAAGCGACCTACCCGGTTCCAACGCGAGCCACGCCATACGGAACCCTATTTGGTCTTGCTCCGGGTGGAGTTTACCTTGCTACGAACTATTGCTAGCCGCACGGTGCGCTCTTACCGCACCCTTTCACCCTTACCGACCTGATAAAATCAGGCAGGCGGTCTACTCTCTGTTGCACTTGTCGTCGGTTCGCACCGCCCAGGCGTTACCTGGCACCCCGCTCTTTGGAGCCCGGACTTTCCTCCCCGTTCTTGCGAACGCGGCGACTGTCTGGCCAACTCGGCGCGGATTATAGCCTAAGCCACCCTGATGCACCACAGATAATCCGCTCGCGGCCGTTTTAGCGCTTATAAATCAGACTCTAGGCCATATTTATACAGAGCATTCTTTTTAAGTCCATGAATTTGCGCGGCAATTGCAGCGGCTTTCTTCAATGGCAATTCTTCACATAAGAGCTTGAGCGTGTTGATGGCGACCGTGGGAATCGCTTCGTCATCACTCAAATGGTAACCATGCACCATAAGCACGATTTCACCCTTCTGCTGATTCGGGTCAGTACTAACTGTGGCAAGCACTTCTGAGACAGGACCAGATAAAAAGGTTTCGAAGGTTTTGGTCACTTCGCGCGCCATCACCACATGGCGATCGCCGCCCAGCACTTCGACCATAGTCGTTAAGCTATGCTCGATGCGGTGCGGTGATTCATAAAAAATCAGCGTGCGCGGATCTTCTTTCAGTGCCAATAACTTATCGGCACGGGCCTTTTCTTTTGATGGCAGAAAACCTTCGAAAGAAAAACGGTCCGATGGCAAACCTGAGGCGCTCAGGGCGGTAATCGCCGCGCAAGGGCCGGGCAGAGGGATCACATTAAACCCAGATTGGCGCACATGGGAGACTAAGTGGTAACCAGGATCGGAAATCAACGGCGTACCCGCATCGGAAATTAATGCTATCGACTGTCCAGCGGCAAGCTGATCGACAATCCACTGGGCACGCGCACGCTCATTGTGGTCATGCAAGGCCGTGGTTTTAGTGGTAATGCCAAAGTGGCTCAATAACTTACCGCTGTGGCGAGTATCTTCACAGGCGATCAATGAAACCTGATTCAGCACTTCTATTGCCCGTGAGCTCATATCGCCCAAATTACCTATGGGAGTAGGAACTATGTAGAGTGCGACGCTTTGGTCCATATATACCTCTGTAATGACAGTGCCAAGACTTTCGTCAAGCGCGAGAGAAGGTTAAACTAGAGGCCGCATCTTACCAGAGTGAAGCCCAGTGTTAAAAAGCCTGAATACAACTAAGTTCGTTTCCGTGGCCATTTTATCGGTAATCTTGGCGGGTTGTGGTGTTTCATCGCCCAATTCCACTGGAACAACCGCCACAGTGGCTACCTCATTAGCATCCGCACCTTTGGCGGCAAATGTCTATTTGGCGCAAGCGGCCAATAGCAAAGACCCGCAGCAGCGCGATACTTATCTGCTGCTAGCAGCCCATGCCTATATTAATGCCAATGACTATGCGGCGGCGCAGAAGCTACTCAAATCGATACAGCCGAGCTTAACTCAGAGCCCTACATTACTGGCCGAACATAAATACTTGACCGCGCGTGTACTTGAACATACGTCCACCTACAGTGATGCCCTTAAAACCTTAAATTATCCAAGTAGTTGGAGCCTGCCAAGCTGGCAAATGACGGCCTATCACCAATTCAAAGCGCATTTATATCAATTGAATAAACAGCCAATTGAACAAGTGCGCGAGTTGAGTTTGCTGACAACTTACTTGCCACCCGCCCAAGCCAACGAAGTGAATAACACCATTTGGCAAGTGCTGCAGCCGATGCACGAACAAACCATAAAGACGTTTACCCAAGATGCTAAAAGTCCAGTGTTTGCGGGCTGGTTACAACTGGCTTATATCGCTAAGCATTATGCCGTCGATCCCACTCAGTTAGTGCGCTACTTAGGTGAATGGCAGAAACAAAATCCTTATCACCCAGCTGCAGCCAAACTGCCCGCCGATTTGGATAGAGCCTTAAACGCTAAACCATTTACGCCGAAAAATATTGCCGTGCTGTTGCCGCTGACGGGTCCAAGAGCGAACGCCGCCAATGCGATTCGCCAAGGTATATTAGCCAGCTATATGGCAAAGCAAAACGATCAAGTCGCAGTGAATTTTTACGATACGGCCAACGATGCGGCGAGCGCCTATCAACAGGCACTGACAGCAGGAGCCGAGTTTATTATTGGCCCATTACTACCGACTGAAATCGAACAAATACAAGTGATGAATGCAGCAAATACTGCCACCACTAATGCGCTGACCAATACGGCTAACCCAGAAAAAAAAGCTAATACAGTTACAGCTGCGCCTGTACCACAACTGTTTTTGAATCAAGTTGATAAATTCACCCCCGATCCAAACAAATTCTACTTTGCGCTATCACCAGCCCAAGAAGCAGCCGATGCCGTCGAGCATTTATATCAAGATGGCGTCACTATGCCATTGCTGCTCGCCAGCAATGATGCCCTTGGCAAACGTATGGCCGAAAGCTTTATTCAAGCGTGGAAAAAGAAGAGCGATAACGTCGTCGAAGTCTATTACTACGATGGTGGCGACCAAATGAAAACCACAGTGCAAGATGCCCTTGGCGTACGTGATAGCCAAGCCCGTATCGCACGCATCAAGGAGCTGCTGGGTAACTCAGTGCAGGCTGACTTCCGTTCACGCCAAGATATTGATGCCATTTATATGATTTCAACGCCGCAGGATCTGACTCTGCTCAAGGCCTTTATCGATGTTAACTTCAGCGTGTTCACTCAACCTGTGCCCTTGTATACCTCAAGCCGCAGCCGAGTTGAGAACGAAAGCACACAAACGGCGCAGGATTTAAATAACCTCACCCTCAGTGATGCTCCTTGGCTGATGCAAAACGGCGAAGAAAACCTAATGGTCAACACGTTATTTTCGGGCTGGAATAACAGTCAGAAACGTTTGTTTGTTATGGGTTATGATGCAATGGACTTGATCGGCCGTTTAGCACAAATGCGCTCATTTACGGGTTACCAATTCAATGGCCGCAGCGGCGCTTTATCGGTTAGTCCAGATGGCATAGTAAACCGCCAATTAAGCTGGGGACGTTACCAAAGAGGCAGCTTCCGCCAGCTATGACACTCGGACAGCAGGCAGAAGCGCACGCACAACGTTACCTTGAACAGCAAGGGTTAACTTTTGTCGAACGTAATGTCCGCTATCCGTTTGGGGAAATTGATTTGGTCATGCGCCATAAAAGCCATTGGGTATTTGTTGAAGTGAAGTATCGCTCGGCAACCCAATATGGCGGCGCATTACAGGCTTTAAGCACGGCGCAAATCACGCGGATTCGTAAAGCGGCCAACCATTATTTGCAACTCAATAGACTCGATGTGCCCTGTCGTTTCGATGTCATCGCCATGGAAGCCGATCAAATTCATTGGCTCGTCGATGCCTTTTAAGCGCCAATAGTGCGAGAGTAGCGACACAAATTATTTTTAACGTCTGTGCCTCAACACGCTTGTGGAAATATGGCATGATAGCAACACTTTATCCTGAAAGGATTTATCCATGTTAGAACGCATTAAAGACAGCTTTACTGAATCTATCCAGACAAAAATCGATGCAGCCGAAGCACTGCCAGAATCAATCGCCAAAGCGGCCGAGATGATGGTGCACTGTCTTTTGGGTGGCAATAAAATCCTTGCTTGCGGTAACGGCGGCAGTGCTGGCGATGCACAACATTTCTCAGCCGAACTGCTAAACCGCTACGAGATTGAACGTCCACCCTTACCGGCCATTGCCCTGTCTACTGACACTTCAACCATCACAGCTATCGCCAACGACTATAGCTATGATGAGATTTTCTCAAAACAGATTTTTGCCTTAGGTCAACCGGGCGACATTCTGCTGGCGATCTCCACCAGCGGTAACTCAGGTAACGTGATTAAAGCCATGGAAGCCGCATTAAGCCGTGACATGACGATCGTTGCACTAACAGGTAAAGATGGCGGCGCTATGGCAGGCCTGCTGAGCGTGGGCGATGTGGAAATCCGCGTGCCTTCAAACGTCACCGCACGTATTCAAGAAGTGCACTTACTGGTGATCCACTGCCTATGTGACAACATTGACCGCACACTCTTCCCGCAGGACGAGCAGCAATGAGACACGCTGCCCCGCTGTTAATGGTTTGCTTGCTGCTACAAGGCTGCGCCGGTGCCGTTATGGTGGGCGCAGTGAGTGGCGCTATGATGGCCAACGATGAGCGCACTGTTAAGACACAAATTGA
This sequence comes from Shewanella vaxholmensis, assembly GCF_031932135.1. Lineage (NCBI taxonomy): Bacteria > Pseudomonadati > Pseudomonadota > Gammaproteobacteria > Alteromonadales > Shewanellaceae > Shewanella > Shewanella vaxholmensis. The sequence continues at coordinate 28,505 of NZ_JAUOEV010000015.1, read as the reverse complement.
TGATACTAATACGGATTTTAGGATCACTAGTGCGCTACTAGAGCAAGAAGATCTTAAAAAACAAACTAATATCACTGGTGTGTCCGTCAATGGCAATGTGCTTATGATAGGCCAAGCCCCTAACTCCATGTTAAGGGATAAAGCCATCAAGGTCGTACAAGATCTTAAGCTAGGCGGCAAGATCCACAATCAGATCCGCATTGGCAACCCAACTTCTTTCACCACACGTAGCAACGACACTTGGATCACCACCAAAGTGAAGGGCCGCATGCTAAACGAGAAAGATTTGGATATGACTCGGATTAAAGTCATCACTGAAAATGGTGAAGTCTTTTTGCTCGGCGTGATCCATCGCTCGCAAGCAGACTTAGCCGTTGATATCGCCCGCAATACTGCAGGCGTGCGTAAAGTGGTAAGAGTATTTGAATATACAGAGTGATTTTACAATTTGAGCAGGTTGTAATTTGAGCGTAGTGGAAGTTAAGCCTAAGTCGCGAGTCAACTCGTACACTTAGGCTTAAACGCTCACCATTATTTCCCCGCTAGCGTATCCGCTATCTTAGGCGTCGATTTTGATAACAACGACCCTAGCCAAGGTAAAAACAACGAAGGCAACACAATCAAAGCGGCGCCAAGCCAGCTTAAATTATCCAACCATTCATCGAATAATAACCAGCCTAAAAAGACAATAAATAACAAGCCACTATATTCCGCAATCGCGATATCGCTCGCCTGTGTTTTACGGTAGGCCAGCACACAAAACCAGTGATATACAAGTAAGAATACGTTGCTCAGCAATGCCACGCCCACCAGCTCCCAACTCAAACCTTCAATGCCCTGAAACGCCGCAATCACTAACGTCGCCGGAATACCCAGCAAGTTATACAACATCAGCGTTAATACGGGATGTTCAGCATGGGGCACTTTTTTCAGCGCTAACTGATTCACTGCAAAGGTAAAAGCAGAAAATAGCACAGCAATGCCATACCAGTTCATTTCACTCGGTCGCAGGATAATCAAAATACCGACAAAACCTAAGCCTGTGCAGATGGTCTGGGCAGCAGTGATCCGCTCTCTCAGGAAAAAATACCCCATCAAGATGATCATCAAAGGTGCCGAATAAAACAATGAACTCACTGTCGCGAGTGGCAATGCCATCAAGCCAATAATTAAAAAAAGCGCGCCAACTGAGCCTATGTTGGCACGCCAAAGGTGAACTGAAATATGTGTTGTCATTGGCCGCTGTGAATACAGCCACACTGGTAACAGCATAAAGACTGAGGAGATTTGCCTGACAAGGAGGAAAGTCGAGGCATTTGCATCGTCCGGCAACCACTTGATCGACACATCATAGAAGGCACTGAATAGATTACCTACTATCAATAAAATCAAACCGATAACAACTGGGCGTTGCATTTTTTAACATCCATAAATCTCAATGGCGGCATGATAATCCTCGCAAAACTTAAGCTGAAATGATGCTTTCTCATGCTAGATGAATTAGATTCATACTAAAGCCTTTAGATATTGAAAATAATGAGAAAGCTCCCACCATTACGCGCTCTGCAAGTGTTCGAAGCCGCCGCCAGACAACAGCATTTTTCTAAGGCGGCCGATGAACTGTGCATCACCCAAAGTGCGGTTTCTCACCAAGTGCGGGTATTAGAAGAGTATTTTGGCGAGCAACTGTTCGACCGTCAGGGGCGTAAACTGCAGTTAACCCCAAAAGGACACGGACTATTTCTAGAGTTAGAGCGGATATTCAACGAGTTAAGTGATCTTAATTTGAAGGTTCGCGACACGCCCAATCAGCAGCTGTGCTTAGCCGTTTATAGCTCCTTCTCGGTGAAATGGTTGATCCCCAGACTCACCGATTTTCGCCGCCAATATCCGAGCGTGAAAATCCGCCTCGAGATGATCACCCAAGATCCTGATCTCAGCACTAGCACGGCGGATATCTTCATCGCCGGTAAACTGAATCAACGCGGCTATTGGCAACAGTTACTCCATAAAGAGCGGTTAATCCCAGTGTGCAGCCCAAATTTCTACCTTAAATGGCGCGACATTAGCCTGAGCAATTTCCAGCAACAAGCCCTGCTGGTTGTCGATGAAGGCCCACTCGGACTCGACTGGCACAAATGGTCATCGGCACACCAGATCCCACTCGATAACGAACAACAGCATGTGTTTAGTCATATTGTGATGGCAATTGAGGCGGCGATTGCAGGCCAAGGCTTAGCCCTAGCGCCGGACTTTATGGTGGCTGGCGATATCACCACGGGGCGTTTAGTCGCTTTGAATCTTCCCGATGTGCATACCGGATTTGAATTTACTTTCTTTTGTAAACAGCGCCGTTTATCTGAGCCTGCGATTGCCGCCTTCTCATCTTGGCTAAAATCACAGGCCTAAGGTGAACGTCCAGACACAAAAAAGCCGACGCTGACGTCGGCTTAATTTATCGATATCGATTGATTACACTAACAAACCAATCTTCTCGTACACTTTTTTCAATGTCACTTCGGCGCGCGCCTGCGCACTTTCAGCGCCAGCTTTCATCACTTGGTCTAAGTAAGCACGGTCGGCACGAATCGCGCGGTAACGCTCTTGCAGCGGCGCTAACATGCTCACAACCGCTTCGCCTGCTGCACCTTTCAAATGGCCATACATCTTGCCTTCAAACTCGGCTTCTAGGCTTGCAATGCTTTGTCCCGTCACACCCGACATGAGACTCAGCAGGTTAGAAACGCCTGGCTTATTGTCCATATCGAAACGCACGACTGGCGGCTCATCACTGTCTGTCATAGCTTTTTTCAGCTTCTTCAGCACGGCTTTTGGATCTTCTAGCAGGCCGATGACGTTGTTACGGTTCTCGTCTGACTTAGACATCTTCTTCAGCGGCTCCTGCAACGACATCACTTTCGCGCCATGTTCAGGAATAAACGGCTCAGGAATGGTGAAAGTATCACCGTAGGCATTGTTGAAGCGAGTCGCGATATCACGCGTTAACTCAAGGTGTTGCTTCTGATCTTGACCAACTGGGATTTCGTTCGCTTGATAAATCAGAATATCCGCCGCCATCAGCACAGGGTAACCAAACAGACCCACGTTGATGTTATTAGCATGCTTTTGTGACTTATCTTTAAACTGCGTCATACGACTCAACTCGCCCATTTGGGTGTAGCAATTTAATGCCCAACCCAATTGCGTGTGTTGTGGCACCTGTGACTGGATAAACACTGTGCTCTTTTTAGGATCGACGCCACAGGCCAAATACAGGGCTAAGGTGTCTAAACAGGCTTCGCGCAACGCTTTAGGATCTTGACGCACGGTAATGGCATGCAAGTCGACCACACAATAGAGGCAGTCGTGGCTATCTTGCATCGCAACCCATTGACGCAATGCACCCATGTAGTTACCTATGGTTAATTCGCCGGACGGCTGTGCACCGCTGAGTACTATGGGTTTGGTCATTACGTCATTGCTCCACTATCTATATATAAAAAGACTATAAAAAAATCGACTAAAAAACGGGTAAACACGCATTACTTAGTAGGTTTTACCCAGTTCAAAATCTCACTAAATTGCTCACATACGGCATCTGGGCCACTGAGCCCAATATCTTCACCGTAGTTGTAGCCGTAGGTCAAGCCGATTGACGCTATCCCAGCCGCTTTCGCCGCTAAAATGTCGTTTTTAGAGTCGCCGACCATCAATAACGCCTCTTTATCCAATTGCCACTCATGTAATAAGTGCTGCAGCGGCAAAGGATCGGGCTTCATCTTAGCTAGGGTATCGCCACCTAACACTAAGCTGAAAAAGTCATTAATCCCAAAGGCATTGAGTAATGGCAAGGTAAAACGATAGGGTTTATTGGTGACAACGGCGAGCTTAAAACCTGCATCGAACAAGGTTTGCAGTACTTGATGCACGTCACTATACAGCGCACTGTGTTTTTCAAGATTTTCTTGATAATGATGCATAAAAATCGGCATGGCCGCATCCAGTGGGGTTTGCTCAACATCCGCTCCCAAGGCATGGGTCATGGCGCGGCGCATTAACATTTCGGCACCGTTACCGACCCAAGTACGCACTTGGGCCTCAGAGCAGCTCTTCAAACCTAACTCGGCTAAGGCTTGCTGCGTGGCAACGGCTAGGTCCGGCACACTGTCGATCAGCGTGCCATCAAGATCAAACGCTATCGCTTTAATCTTATCCCACATGCCTATGCCCCAACTTTAGCAAGTTCGGCACGCATCTCATCAACAACAGCTTTGTAATCTGGCTTGCCGAAAATGGCAGAGCCCGCAACAAACATGTCGGCACCGGCGGCGGCGATTTCAGCAATATTGTCGACCTTAACGCCGCCATCCACTTCTAAGCGAATATCGAACCCACTGGCATCGATACGCGCACGCACTTGACGCAGTTTATCTAAGGTCGATGGGATAAAAGATTGACCGCCAAAACCAGGGTTCACTGACATCAACAGAATCACATCCAGCTTATCCATCACATGGTCGAGATAATGCAGTGGTGTGGCAGGATTAAACACGAGACCCGCTTTACAGCCACATTCTTTGATCAACTGAAGTGTGCGATCGACGTGCTCTGAGGCTTCTGGATGGAAAGTAATAATAGATGCGCCCGCTTTAGCAAAATCAGGCACGATACGGTCAACTGGCTTAACCATCAAATGCACATCAATATCGGCGGTAATACCGTAGTTACGCAGCGCTTGGCACACCATGGGGCCAATTGTTAAGTTAGGAACATAGTGATTATCCATCACATCAAAATGCACTACGTCGGTCCCCGCATCTAACACGGCTTTTACATCATCACCCAAACGGGCAAAATCGGCAGATAAAATCGATGGAGCAATCAAGAATGGACGCATAAAACACTCGCTGCTATTTGGATAAAAAGTGCCTTATTTTACCCTGAGCCAAGCTAAGCCTCTATAGCTAAAGCCACATTTCTGGCAATTGATACGCGATGCCCGTGTCAGCAAAGCAGCACATTCTGTAACTATCGCAGTCAATTGGGGCTTGGATTCGGTAAAATAAGCTAATATTTTCGAGCATTTTGGCGGCAATTGATAAATTTTTGTTCATAAACTAGGCGAGTTTGTTATACTCGAGGCGCAATGCTGGTTCATTTCAAAGGAAGCGTTATGAAGGGGCGGTTTAGTTTGTTTTCACACTATGTTAAGTCAGTGACATTTAAGTCATCTATGATGTTGGCATTCACTGCTGTTGTCGTGGCCACGTTAGCTTTTGGCGTTGAAAAACTTACGGAAAATACCGAAACAGCTTCATGCGCTTGTAGCAGTGACATCCGTTACAATAATGCTCTGCCTAGTAGTCATCCTAATAATCGCTGCGCCGATCAAGCACAAACCCTAAGCTGGAAAACGTGGCTCACAGGAAAAAACCGTTCAAGTCAGTTCCACTTTGTCGATTTGCTTGAGCTATTACACGGCCATCAAGATAAACCTATGGATGACCTCAAGCCCACTACATCTCATCTTGCCTATTAATGCTTAGCCGTATCTGGCAGGTATTCCACAGCACAGTCGCCGCCTTTTTCGGGGTACAAACTGACGAGAATCGAAAAAAAGATTTCCAAACTAGCTCACCATTACCTTATATCGTAATGGGAATCGTATTGGCAGTCGTCTTAGTGGCAAGCCTGATGTTTCTCGTAGGACAAGTGCTTAGCTGAACGTAGGCTATGTCGAACCTAGTCATCCTTTGGATCGTAATTTTCATCATATAACGCCATCAACTCATCCACTTTGTTACGACCACTACCATTTTGGCTAATGTTACGTTGCACTTGGATTTTCGCTAAGTGAGCGCCGCGGTATAACTCGCGAGTCAATGGAATATCGTGATTACTGATCAACACAGGAATACCACGTTCTAGTGCTGTATGGCGCGAATGACGAGCCAGCAGCGCTTGGTCGTCTAGACTAAAGCCCGCACCGACATACGTAGTGAAACTGGATGTGGTAGATAATGGCGCATAAGGTGGATCGCAGTAAACCACATCGCCGCTACGTGTCTGCTCAAAGGCTTTTTCGTAACCTATGCATTTAAACTCGGCACGTTGCGCTTTTTCAGAAAAGGCCCAGATTTCCTTTTCGGGGAAATACGGCTTTTTATAGGAACCAAAGGGCACATTGAAGCCGCCTTTACGGTTATAACGGCATAAGCCATTAAAACCATGGCGGTTTAGATAGAGGAAATACACGGAACGTTGGAAAGGGTCGCGACATTTATTAAAGTCGGTCCGCACCTGATAGTAAGCGTCTTTTTGATTCATCTCATCAACAAACATTGCCTTAGCCGCGGCAATGTAAGCTTCTGGTTGATGCTTCACAATCTGGTATAACTCAATCAAGTCCTGATTAATGTCACAGAGCAGGTAGCTAGGATAATCCGTATTTAAGAAAACGGATCCTGCACCCACGAATGGCTCGACCAAACGGTCTCCTGTGGGTAAATAACTGGCCAAATCATCCACCAATTTAAATTTACCGCCAGCCCACTTAAGGAAGGCTCTGTGTTTTTTTATCATTTAACTTGATGAATGCCGACAAAAATAAAGGCCATGATTGTACTCTGTTTATTCTGAAATTTCACGATTTGGCAGACTTTCTTCTAGTTGATAATCTTTTAAATCCGCCCACTTTCTTACCCAAGGTTGCTCGAAACGATACTCTTTAACCAATTGTGCCGCCGCATTCGAAGCTGATTTGCTACTGCTGTAGTTGCCAACGAGGACAACCCAACGCTGCTTATGTTGTGCAACGCGAACGCCCTCAAGATGCTCAATACTCTTTAATGTTGCACGCAGGGTATCCAACTGAGCAACACTGGCAATCTGTATTGTGTAACCTTTGAGCGGCTTTTGCGTATCCAAGCCCGCTTTAGCTACCGGCTTATCGGCCTTTGCAGCATCAATGGTTGCGGGTTGAGTCTGAGCCGCTTTAGCTTGTGGTTCAGTATCCTCAGGCGGCTTATCCTCACCAAAAGACTTGCTACTCACCTCACCCACACTCACTAAGGCAGCATCGTCAGGCATGGGATGTTGCGCTTCACCGTGGAATTCACTTAAGGGATCGACGGCTTGTTCAGCTTTGGCTTCTGCCGTCTCGATTTCAATAACTTTCGCAGTCTCCGCGGCGAGCTTCAGTTGCTCAGCGCGCAGCGTAAAATACGGCGTTAAGACTTTTTGCCCGTAGGACAAGAAGGCGGGTGAATCTATCGATGGATAAGTTACGACCTCAGGAGCTTGCTCTTCAGAAAATGGTTGAGTAACACCAAGCCAAATACCTAAGGCGAGTAACATACTCACAGCCGTCACCATCACGGCTTTATACTTCATCCAAGAAGATGTTTTCTCTGGCGTGCTATGCAAGGCTTTATCTAACAGATTGACCACTTCCTGCGGCGTACCGGTTTGCTTCTCAAGCTGACTGCGCACAATTTCCCTTGGCGTAAAAGGATTTTGCTCGCTGTATCTCAGTAACGTTTGATATAAGGCCTCACGCTCGGGCATGGTTAACGGCTCAATATTGATAGGCAATATCTGCCGCCGTAACTGCTCAGGCAATTGGGGTAATAGGTCGGCTAAAAATGCCGGTGGAACCGTGAGCGTGACGGCAATATTCTTACCCGCACACTGAATTTGATTGAGAATAATACACTCTGCCCATAATGCCTTAGGCAATAAATGCGCATCATCGATAATAATATGTAGGGGTTTAGTTTGGGTACTCGCAAGCCGCAACAAGGTATCGGCAAGGGGAATATCGTCGTCAAAAATCGGGGATGAAATTAACTGGACTAGAATTTTGCGCCGTATCTCAGCGTTATCAGCATGCATAGGACAAATCACAAATGCCACATTGGATTCGTCAAAATCGGTCGCTAATCCGGTCACTAAGGTGGTTTTGCCTGAGCCGCTGACACCAGAAAGCACCAGCAGCTGATCGCTATAACTGGCAACATGATGCATTCTTTGTATGAGGGCTTCCTGAGAAGGAAGCAAGACAGAACCTTGAAACGTCACTCGCCCACCACACAGTGTTTATGCGCAGCGAATAACCTGTTCAAGGGTAGATTCTGTGACTTGACTAAACACATCCGCGCGGCCTATTGCCGTTGGGAGCACCAGTCGAATCTGACCGCCTAAAACTTTTTTATCGCGTCGCATATGTTGAATGAAACTGTCGAAATCCATAGATTCCGGCGCACTCACTGGAAGATCAAAAGCTTGTAGTAACTGTATGATACGACAAACTATTGACTCATCGATAAGCCCCAGTGCTTTAGCTGTTTGAGCAGCAAGGACTGTGCCAGCTGACACTGCTTCACCATGCAACCAATTACCGTAGCCCATTTCGGCTTCAATCGCATGACCAAAGGTATGACCTAGATTCAATAAAGCACGTACACCCTGCTCAGTTTCGTCTTGGCTAACCACATCGGCCTTAATCTCACAGCAACGGGAGATAGCATAAACCAATGCTTGGGCATCTAAGGTTTTTAGTGCCGTTACATTATCTTCAAGCCATTGAAAAAAATCAGCATCCCACATGATGCCATACTTGATGACTTCCGCCATTCCCGCCGCAAACTCGCGCGCTGGAAGCGTATGTAAACATAAAGTATCGATAAGCACGATTTGTGGCTGATAAAAGGCCCCAATCATGTTTTTACCAAGAGGATGGTTAACAGCCGTTTTACCGCCGACGGAAGAATCCACCTGCGACAATAAGGTTGTCGGAATTTGAATAAAATCGATCCCACGTTGATAACATGCCGCGGCAAAGCCCGTCATATCACCAATTACGCCGCCACCCAAAGCCACCAGCACAGAATCTCGACCATAGTTTTGCTGCAGCAATGCAGTAAAAATAACATCTAGATGTGCTAAATCTTTGAATTGTTCGCCATCGGGGAGGATAACACTCTCTACCTCACCAAACGAAGCCATCGTCTCTTGTATCTGTTTTAGATACAAAGGCGCGACAGTTTCATTGGTGACGATAAGAATACGTTTTTTAAGCAGGTAGCGAGACAAGGTCTCGCCATCACTCATCAAATTCTGGCCAATGTAAATGGGATAACTACGTACATCTAAATCAACCTGAATTTGCTTCATAAATTCTGCCTAAAAACCTAATTGCTCAATGATCTGATTGGCGACAATCTTTGCGCTTTGATCATCAGTTTTGACAATCACATCGGCAATTTCTTCGTACAATGGATTACGGATCTCTGCAAGATTCTCCAACACTTCTCGAGGATCATCCACTTGCAATAATGGGCGTCGCTTGTCTCTTTGAGTACGAGCGACCTGTTTGTCGATAGTGGTTTCCAGATAAACCACAATGCCACGAGCAGACAGATGATTACGGATATCTTTGCTTTGTACTGAACCACCACCGGTGGCAAGGACAATACCTTGTTTCTCAGACAAATCAGCAATAACCTGAGCTTCACGACGACGGAAGCCTTCTTCACCTTCGACGTCAAACACCCAAGCAATATCAGCGCCTGTGCGTTGCTCAATCTCTTGATCTGAATCGTGGAATTCTAAATGCAGCATTTGCGCCAGATGGCGACCAATTGTGCTTTTACCTGCGCCCATAGGGCCTACCAGAAAAATATTACGTTTTTCAGCCATTTCTTGTACGTCTGAATCTTATTGAAAAGTATGCCTATATCGACTCAACATCAAGCCGACCTATATGTTACCTTGCTCTTATGAGACTTGACCGAGGATTATCTCAGCTTAAGGTCTACTATGGCAAGCCATGTACGCTATTTATGCAAAGAATTGTATACCAGTAATAATAAAGCCAGCAATTACTGCTGGCTTTAGTCGATACATAGCAAGTGCTTAGATCTTCTCACCGACAATTTTCGGGGTGACGAAAATAAGTAGCTCTTGACGCTCATTTTTGTCTGTTGTGTTCCTAAACAAGAAACCAACTAAGGGAATATCACCTAGGATTGGCACTTTACTGACACGGCTAATGAGATTTTGCTGATAAATACCACCAAGTACTATGGTTTCGCCGTTATTAACGAGCACTTGGGTACCAATACGTTGAGTATCGATGGCCACAGCAGGACCCGTTGGAGTATCAACGGTTTTACCCTGAGAATCTTGAGTAATTTCTAGATCTAAAATGACTCGGTTATCAGGCGTAATTTGTGGTGTAACCCGTAGAGATAACACCGCCTTCTTAAACGTGACTGACGTTGCACCACTCGAAGTCGACTGCACATAAGGGATCTCGACACCTTGCTCAATATAAGCCGCCTTTTGGTTAGAGGTGGTAATACGAGGGCTGGCGATGATCTCACCTTTGTTTTCTTGCTCTAACGCGCTTAATTCCAAATCTAGAATGGTTCCATCAGCCAATTTAGCTACGCTAAATGCAATACTTGTTGCATTAGCTGCTGCTGCAGGCAAATTGACATTAAGACGATTATCTAGAGCAGGAATAATGCCATTAGCGATACTATTTGCTCCCTCTAAACTTCCTGAAGTACCTTTACTGCCCTGTTGATCTGTAATCCCCCAACGAATACCTAAGTCTTCGGAGACATCATCTTTTACAGTCACCATACGTGACTCGATCAACACTTGGCGGATAGGGATATCGAGCACTTCAACTAAGCGGTGGATGTTCTCAATCGTTTCAGCCGTATCTTTCACCAGTACAGTGTTGGTACGTTCATCGACCGCGACTGAACCTCGTGGTGAAAGTAAGCTCGAATCCGTGCTTTTTAATAACTCTGCAATATCGACCGCTTTCGCGTAGTTAATTTGCAAATACTCGGAATAGAGCGGTGCTAACTCTTTAACCTCTTGTTTGTTTTTGAGGTTTTGGCTTTCACGAATTGCCAGTTCTTCGCTCGGCGCCACCATTAAGATATTACCTTCGATACGCTTATCTAATCCTTTGGTTTGAAGAATTAATTCTAAAGCTTGATCCCAAGGCACATCATCCAATCTTAAAGTGATATTGCCTTCCACAGTATCACTGGTGACTAAGTTAAAATTGTTATAGTCGGCGATGATCTGTAGCACAGTCCGTACAGGGATATTTTGGAAATTAAGCGACAAGGTACGGCCATTGTATTTTTTAACGTCTTTCTTGGCGGCGACTCTCTCGACTCTATTCATTGAAAGTCTAAAGAGATTATCTTCTTGCTTATAAGTGAATTCATAGTTACCCGCAATATCAATTAATATGCGCGTAGTTAAGTCCTCTTTAAAGGTCTCGAAACTTTTTACTGGCGTGGAAAAGTCTTTCACATCCATAACATACAGAAGTTCACTCTTAATATCTGTGTTATACAACTTCACCTCAAGCTTAGCGCCCACTTGCGCTACATTAGCCGCAACCGAGCGATTATTGAGATAGACCAATAACTCACCGCCACCATTATCATTACGACGGAAATCAATATTTTTAATGCTATTAACGAAGGGGTTTTCAGCTTGGGCTTGAGTCCCTGGCACTTCATCGTTAATCGTGAGCCGATATGAATTGCCCATTACTGAACCTTGGTAAGGTTTCACTTTGGACATACCTAAGATGACTTTTAGGTGAGTGTCTTGCTGCTCAGTGGTGATATCTGCAACCCCAACCTGATTAATAGGTAAACGATCCTTAGATAAACCCGAGATACTATTATCGAAGGTCAACACTAGCTCGGCGGGCGAAGCATTTGAATCTATTGCAGGCGGAGCGACCGCATCTTCAAAGACCAGTTCTAGCTCCAATTGATGATCAACCAAGGTATGGTATTTAACATCCATTAATCGATTTGCCGCAAAACTCGATGGCAAAATTCCAAATACCAGTGCGATCCCTATAACAGACTTGATTAAGCCTGAAGAAATTAACGGGACTTTTATCGCGGCAGAAGATTTCATTATACCCTCATCCTTCGCTCGTTATTCTCCAGAAAGTTCTAAATTGCTTGTCCTTTCGGACCAACAACCAGAACCATCTGGAATTAATTCTACTACTTCGACATTTTGTGAAGTAACTTTAGAAATGCGTCCATTAAACAGACCTAAATACTCACCAACGCCCATCCGATACACACTGCCATCATTTGTTTCGACTAGTGCCCAAGTCGTATCTGCTTCACTTAAGGTGCCACGCATTTTTAAATTATCTAAAGGATAAGTTTCTAATCGTCCTTTTCGACGCTTTAAATCTGGTTGTAAACAATCTTTGCTGGTATCAACAACCTCTTCAGTTAGTTCACGTGAAGGTGGTACAAATGGGCTACGCATTAGCTCAGCCTGATAGGCAAAGTGCTCAAACTTTGGCGGTTCTTTTAAAGGTGGAATATGAGCAACGTGTTGCGCTTTAGTTGTAGTAACAAATAGCTCTAAATCACTGCGATCGCCAACACAACCCATTAAAAAAAGACTCAACGCCAATAGAGGTAAGAATTTCATTATTTCTTCCCCTTCTTAGCAGGCTTTTCAGGCGGTAATTCAGCCCCTTCTTTAAAGCGATAGGTCTTAGCTAAAATATCCATGGCTAAGTTACCAGCATCGTCGCGCTTAATCGTAAAATCATGCAGACTGACAATACGCGGCAGTTTTGCTACGCCACTTACCATATTACCTAGCTGATGATAATCACCTGTAACAGACATTTTAATGGGGAATTCAATATAAAAATCCCGCTGAATTTCCGGCTCCCAATCTAAACTCTTAATTCTGAGTCCTGCATCGGTGGCGACAAAGGTTAAATCATCTAGCAAGCCTGGCATTTCATTCTCTGAGGGGAGCATCTTCAGTAACTCGGCAAATTGCACTTCCATCGTTGCTAACTGCTCACGATAAAGTTTTAAATTTGCTGCGAGTTGATACTTATTCTTAAAATCATCTCTGAGTTGAAATTCCCTATCTTGCTCTGCGGTATAGGTGTCAATCGAATCTGAAACGACTAAGAAATAACCCGCTGCAAAAACACACAGTGCCAATAGGATCGCGAAAAAACTTTTAACTTGGTTAGGCCAACCACCAATATTTTCAAAGTCGATATCATTAAATTGACTTAGATCGAGTTTCATTTACTCGCTCCTTTTGTCATTTTCTCAGGCTCGTCCACATTCGCGCCTTTAATCGTGACTCTTAAACTGAATCGCTGTAATTGCCGTAATTCCTCATTTTGAGTCACAATCGACTGCATATTGGGATCGGTTAGCCACTCTGAGGTCTTAACCTTACGCATCATATTGGCAACGTTATTATTTGATTCACTACGCCCTTCAATCAGTAATAAGCTACCCTTTTTCTCTAAGCTAGAAAGGTAGATTCCTGGGGGCACAATTCGCACTAACTCATCTAACACATGGGTCGGTAAATTACGGGATTGTTGTAAATTCAAAATAATTTCGGTGCGGCGTTCAATATCCTTCTTACGCTCGGTAATCTTCTTAATCTCAGAAATTTGTGTTTCTAGCAGGCTAATTTCCGATTGCAAATAGGCATTACGCGCTTTTTGCTCGTCAGTCATTACGTCCAAAAGAGATACAGCCACATAGACCAAGATTACCGACGCTAGAAATACCGCGGCTAAAATGCCAATATAATCGCGCTTTTGTTTTTCTCTCGCCTCTTCTCGCCAAGGGAGTAGGTTTATGTTCGCCATTGACCGTAACTCCTCAATGCTAAGCCACAAGCAACCATATATTTGTTGATTGTAAGTTGCAGCGAATTTTTAACCGACTCATCAGCATGCAGGCACCCTTGAAAAGGATCGGCAATAATAGTGTGTACCCCCAATTCATTCGTCAGTAAATTGGCCATACCTTCTAATTTAGAGGTCCCACCACATAATACGAGGTAGTCAACTTTATCTTTTCCACTCGAAGTACAATAGATTTGCAGCGTACGTTTTATTTGTTGTAATAGCTGAGTTTGGAAAGGTGATAGGACTTCAAACATATAATTTCGTGGTAGGTCGCCTTCAATTTTTGCTTTTTCGGCTTGATCATAAGACATGCCATAGAAGGATAATATTGACTGAGTAAATTGCTCACCTCCGAAGGCCTGCTCACGAATAAAAGTCGTCTCTCCCGCTTCAACTACAGAAAAAGTCGTCATATTGGCGCCAATATCGACCATAGCAACGGCCTTATGTTTCGCTCCTTCGGGTAGCTGCGCCAGAATTAATTCAGCTGCACGACCTAAAGCATAACCTTCTACATCAACCACTTTAGCCTCAAGTTCTACACTATCGAGCGCATCGACTCTGACATCAATATTGTCGGTGCGGCATGCACTCAGCAACACATCCACTTTGGTAGGATCTGTACTATTTACGCTGAGGGTTTCAAAATCTATGCTGACTTCATCGAGTGAATACGGAATAAGGTTGTCGGCTTCAATTTCTATCTGCGCCTCCATTTCTTCCTCGCTCAGCGAAGCATCCATGTAGATCACTTTGGTCATCACTGCAGAGCCTGAAACACAAACCGCCGCATATTTAACCGATTTAGGTAAATTGCGTTTTATTTGCCTAAGGCATTCGACAACGGCATCAGCATCACGAATATCATGATCGTTAACGGCCCCCTTTTTAATGGGTACCGCCGCATGACTCAATATCTTGTATCCATCAGCAGTCTTGCTCAACAAAATGGCCTTAACTTCATGGGAACCTATGTCAATTCCCACCATCTGCGGAGCCTGACGCTTCCATAAATTTGAAAGCATATCCATTGTCACTTTTTTATTTATATTTCAGTAAAAGAGATTAGCACAAAATCAACTTGTTATACTTACTTGTATCGAATGTTTCATCATTTTACAAACGCTATTTTAAGCTTCTCACGTTTTTACTTCACCAAGAGGTGTACGCCTTATATACTGTCGCACTTAACGGAACATTAGGATAAATTTTGGTGAAGTGGTTAAAACGTATTGTTATAGCACTATTCAGTCTAGCCCTTTTGGGAGTAGGCGCCATTGTGGCAGCATACTTTTATGTTTTGCCGGATTTGCCGGATGTTTCAACACTAAAAAATGTGCAACTTCAAACACCTTTACGCATCTACAGCAGTGACGGCAAACTTATTTCACAATTTGGTGAGAAGCGTCGCATTCCATTGAAGTTAGACGAAGTGCCAAAACCCCTACTTCAAGCGTTTATCGCAACTGAAGATGCGCGTTTTTACGAGCATGGTGGTATAGATCCTGTAGGTGTACTTCGCGCCGCATTAGTGATGTTGACCACAGGTGAGAAAAAGCAAGGTGCCAGTACCATTACCATGCAGGTTGCGCGTAACTTCTTCTTAACCCGCGATAAAACCATTATTCGTAAAGTGAAGGAGATTTTTATCTCCTATCACATTGAAGAATTACTCACCAAAGACGAGATTTTAGAACTCTATGTGAACCGCATTTACTTAGGCCAACGCGCCTATGGTGTTGGTGCCGCTGCACAAGTTTATTTCGGTAAAGATGTTAAAGACCTTACACTCTCAGAAATGAGTATGATCGCAGGCTTACCCAAAGCGCCTTCGACACTCAACCCTGTGACCTCACCTTCTCGTGCCATCGCTCGCCGTAATGTCGTCCTCATGCGGATGAATGAAGTGGGTTACATCAGCCAAGCTGAATACCAAGCCGCACTACAAGAACCGCTGGTCGCTAAATACCACGGCGCCGAAATTGATCTCTATGCCCCGTATATTTCTGAAATGGCTCGGGATTATATGGTGCAAAAGTACGGCGAAGAAGAAGCCTATACCAATGGCTACAACGTCTACACGACCATTTCATCGGATATACAACTGAAAGCTCAGCAAGCATTACGTAATAACGTTTATGCCTATGATGAGCGTCATGGCTACCGTGGTCCTGCCGCCGTACTGTGGACAGACGAAAAACCAGATCAAGCCCAAATCAAGGCTGAACTGTCCAAGGTGGCTTCGATTCAAGAACTGCAACCCGCAGCCGTCATCAGCGTTGCAGATCAACAAGCCAGCGTCATGACCGCCAAGGGCGAGACTAAAGTCATTACTTGGGATGGTTTGAAGTGGGCGCGTAAATTTATTACCGATAAACGTCAAGGCAGTGTACCTAAGTCAGCTTCTGACATACTCAAGGTTGGTGAGCGTATTTGGATCCGTGATAACGGCCAATATTTGCAGTTATCGCAAGTACCAGAAGTTGCCAGCGCGACTGTGTCACTCGACCCACAAAATGGTGCGATTCGTTCTTTAGTCGGCGGATATAGCTTTAGCCAAAGCCAATACAACCGTGTCACTCAAGCAAAACGCCAATTAGGTTCGAACATCAAACCTTTCATCTATGCTGGCGCATTAGAGAAAGGCTTTACCTTAGCGACCCTCATCAACAATGCACCGATCAATAAACCCGATATCAGCCAAGGCACCGCATGGCGCCCTAAAAACTCGCCTGATATCTATGGCGGCCCAACCCGTTTACGTGTGGGCTTAGCGCAATCAATCAACGTGATGTCTGTGCGTGCAATGCGCCATGTCGGACTCGATGCCACCATTGCAGAATTGATTAAATTTGGTTTCGACCCTAATGACTTACCGCGTAACGAGTCGATTGCATTAGGTTCGTCTTCAGTAACGCCATTACAAGTAGTCACGGCATTTAACGTGTTTGCTAACGGCGGTTTCTTACTCGAACCTTTCTATATCGATCGCGTCGAAGATGCCTACGGTAATGTGATTGAAAAAGCGAATCCAACATTGGCCTGTAAGCCTAGCCAAAGTCTTAGCCAACCAGTTACACCGAGCGATCCTATGGCGTTCAGTGTTAGTGGAGACTCTAGTGCTGAACCGAGTACACCTGTTGCCCAGTGTTTCGAGCAAACGGGTCGCTTTGCACCACAGATCATTTCAGAGCAAACTGCATTCCTCATCACCGAGGCGTTAAAGAGCGTGATCTGGGGTGGCGGTGATTGGAGTCACGGCACTGGCTGGCAAGGTACGGCTTGGCGTGCTGCAAGATTGATTAAACGCCATGATATTGCGGGTAAAACAGGTACAACCAACGAATCTCGCGATACGTGGTTCAGTGGATTTAGCCCTGTGCTCACCAGTACGTTCTGGGTCGGTTTCGACGATCACGGTCGACAACTGGGTAGAACAGCATGGAATGCCAGCGCAGAGAAAGATCAGATAACCGGCGCCGAAGCTGGCGCGAAAACGGCAGGTCCGGGTTGGAACGAGTTTATGAACAGTGTCTTACAAGGCACACCTGAAACCACATCGATTCCACCAGAAGGTATTGTCTCGGTACGAATCGATTTAGCGACGGGTAAACTCACTCGTAAAACCGACTATACCAGCGCATTCGAATACTTCATCTCGGGCACTGAGCCGAAGGAATACATCAGCGAAACTCAGGATGAAAATAACATCTTCATCGATGCGCCAACTGACGACTTATTCCAATAAACAACGCATAGAAAGTCATTGCCCATACGGATAATGACCTAATAAAAAACGCGACTTAAAGTCGCGTTTTTTATTAGCTTGTTGATTTGAACAACTTGCCTTAGCGGGCTTTCTTAGCCGCGATCGCCTGCTGAATTTGCGGCAGAGCTGTACCACCAAGCACATCGCGTTTCGCTAAACAGGCTTCAATGGTGAGGTTAGGATAAACGTCATCTTCAATAATAGCGGCAAAGGTTTTTAACTCGGCCAAGGAGAATTCCTCCAGCGGAATTTGCTTCGCTATCGCGGCAACCACCACTTCACCCACAACGTGGTGCGCCTCACGGAAAGGCATACCCTTAGAAACTAGATAATCAGCTAACTCAGTAGAGTTGGCATAACCTTGCTGCGCAGCTAACAGCGCATTAGGACGATTAACTTTCAGACCCGATAACACTAACGCCGCCATATC
This sequence comes from Shewanella vaxholmensis, assembly GCF_031932135.1. Taxonomy (NCBI): domain Bacteria; kingdom Pseudomonadati; phylum Pseudomonadota; class Gammaproteobacteria; order Alteromonadales; family Shewanellaceae; genus Shewanella; species Shewanella vaxholmensis. The sequence goes on along the minus strand of NZ_JAUOEV010000015.1, from coordinate 10,556 downwards.
GAGGCAAATTGCCCAGCTATCAACTACGTCAAACAGGCCTTCTTTATCTTCCTGCATATCTTTGTTGTATGCCAAAGGCAGCGCTTTCATGGTGGTGAGAATGCCCACTAAACTGCCATAAACCCGACCCGTTTTACCACGGATAAGCTCTAATGCATCAGGATTTTTCTTCTGTGGCATCAAGGATGAACCCGAGGTGACTTCATCACTCAGAGAGATAAAGTTGGCTTCGCCCGAGTTAAAGAAAATCAAATCTTCAGCCATACGGCTTAAATGCATCATGCTGATCGATGCCGTTGAACACAGTTCTACCACGTGATCTCTATCTGACACACTGTCTAAACTATTGAGTGTCGGCGAGGCAAAATTAAGCGCAGCAGCCAGTGCATGCCGATCCATTTTATAGGCTGTGCCAGCAAGGGCGCCTGAACCTAATGGACAGGTATTAGCGCGGGTTAACGCATCGGCTAAACGGCTGATATCCCGCTCATACATTTCCACATAAGCTAAACACCAATGGCCAAATGTCACAGGTTGAGCGCGCTGCAAGTGAGTGTAACCTGGCATTACCGCATCAAATTCACGTTCAGCCAACGCCAGCAATTCAGCATGTAAGCTTTGAAGGCGCGCCAGTAGTGCAGCCCCTTCGGATTGACACCAAAGCTTTAAATCGGTGGCAACTTGATCGTTACGGCTCCGGCCGGTGTGCAATTTCTTACCGAGATCGCCCACTTTGGCAATCAAGGCCGACTCGACGAAACTGTGAATATCTTCAGCGCCCGACGCGAGAATAATCGCTGGATCGCCATTCACTTCCACTAGCAAATCATTGAGTGCTTTTTTCAAGTCGCTGCATTCAGTGGCTGTGATAATACCCACGCTAGCAATCGCATCAGCCCAAGCGATAGAGCCGACCACATCCTGTTCGAACAGGCGATAATCCACGGGTAGCGAATCGTTGAATAATTTGAATAGCGCGCTCGTTTCGCCCTGAAATCTTCCACCCCATAAAGCCATGCTAACTCTCCTTACTCACTGCTGATTTGAAATCGACTCATCTGAATCAAAAAACTTGATCAAAACCTAGAAACAAAAAAGGGCGCTAGGCGCCCTTTTAAACGACCTATTACTTAGACTTAACGTCATTAGCGTTGAGTGCGCGGATGCGGCTCGCTAATGAGTACAGGCGGATAAAGCCTTCTGCATGTTTTTGATCGTACACTTGATCTTCACCGAAGGTGGCAAACGCTTCGGAGTACAAGCTGTTAGGTGAACGTTTCTTCACTGCCGTCGCTTGACCTTTGTAGAGTTTAACCACGACTTCACCGTTAACTGATTCTGCCAGTGACTCAGATGCTGCCAACAGTGACTTGCACAGTGGCGTGAACCAACGGCCGTCATACACTAAATGCGCCATTTGTGCGGCAACTTGCTCACGCCAGTTACGGCTAGTTTTGTCGAGTACAAGCTCTTCAATCGCACGCAGCGCAGCGAACATCACAGTGCCGCCCGGTGTTTCGTAACAGCCACGAGACTTCATGCCGACTAAACGGTTTTCAGTGATGTCGATACGACCCACACCGTGTGGCGCAGCAATCGCGTTTAATGTCATCAGTGCAGCATAAGGCGTTAGGGCTTCACCATTCACTTTAGTGATACGACCATGTTCCACTTCTAGCGACACATATTCAGGCTTGTTCGGTGCATCTTCAGGATCGGCTGTCAGAGTCCACACGCCTTTGCTTGGCTCGTTCCATGGATCTTCTAACTCACCACCTTCATGGGAAATATGGAAAGCATTGGCATCACGGCTATAGATTTTAGTCGCTGACGCTGACGTCTTAATGTCACGTTCGGCTAAATAGGCCAGTAGATCTTCACGGCTCTGCATGGTCCATTCACGCCATGGTGCAATCACTTTTAAATCAGGCGCTAATGCAGCGAAACAACCTTCGAAACGTACTTGATCGTTCCCTTTACCGGTACAACCGTGGCATAAAGCATCGGCGCCCACTTTACGGGCCACTTCAACCTGTGCTTTGGCAATGATAGGACGCGCCATTGACGTACCGAGTAAATAAGTGCCTTCGTAAATCGCACCGCTCGCAATCGTTGGGTAGATATATTCTTTAACGAATTCTTCTTTCAGGTCGACGATATGACACTCAGACGCACCCGAAGCTAAGGCTTTTTCAGTCAAGCCAACCAGCTCTTCTTCGCCTTGGCCAACGTCGGCGCAGAATGCGATGATTTCGCAGTTATCGTAGTTTTCTTTTAACCAAGGAATAATGGCCGAGGTATCTAGACCACCTGAATAGGCTAAAACCACTTTTTTCACACCAGTATTTTTTATCTCGATAGACATCTTAAATTCCTATGACTCGTTTCTCACCGAGGAGAAAACAGGCTGCTAAACAGGGTTAATTTAACTAAATAAGGTTACCAGTACCGCATTTTGGGCATGCATCCGATTTTCGGCTTGTTGCAGAATTAAGGAGCCTGCACCGTCCATCACTTCATCTGTTACTTCTACACCACGGTGGGCGGGCAAACAATGCATAAAGAAGTTAGCGCCCGCTTTCGCCATCAAGGCTTTGTTTACTTGGTATGGCGCAAACTTCGCTTTGATATCCGCCAGCGGCGTTGGATCGCCCATTGAAATCCAAGTATCGGTATAAATCGCATCGTGACCTTCAATCGCATCGATATCTGAAGTCAGTACCAGCTTACCGCCATATCGCTTAGCAAGCTCTTGCACTTCTGCCACTACGTAGCCATCAGGAAAGTGACCCGCTGGGCAGATCACTGTCATGGTAGCACCGAGAATAGCCGCACAGTACATCAGCGAGTTAGTGACATTATTACCATCACCAACATAAGCTAATTTGGCTTTGCTGACATCCTCAAACTGCTCGGCCAGTGTTAAAAAGTCAGCTAATGCTTGGCAAGGATGATAAAGATCCGACAAGGCATTAATCACGGGCACTGTGCCGAACTCGGCTAATTGCTCAATGGTGGTGTGCGAATAAGTTCTCGCCACAATCGCATCGGCCCAGCAAGACAGGTTAGCAGCAAAGTCAGCAACCGATTCCCGTTGACCTAGCGCACCATTTTGTTGGTCTAGGTATAAACAGTGGCCACCAAGTTTATTAATACCAATATCAAAGCTAACCCGTGTTCTGAGCGAGGGCTTTTCAAACAACATCACCACACTCTTGCCATCCAGCGCGTGGCGGTACTCAGCCGGATTAGCTTTGATCGTTTTTGCTAAGGCAATCAGATCGAGTAACTGCTGCTGGGTTAACTCTTTTATCGATAGTAAATGCTTCATAACCTACTCCACTTATGGTTGGATTTGTGTTCCTACGGCTTCACCTTTTGCTAATGCGATTAATTGGCTTGCATCACGCCACGAGGCAACTTGAACCGCCTGCCCCATCCACTGTGCGACTTCGAGCGCAGCTTCAACTTTGACCTTCATTCCCTTTTCGATCACACCTTGTTTAACCAGGTCTGCTATCTGCTTGCCATTTAAACTGTGAATGAGCTGGCCTTTACCATCGAGTACACCAGACACATCCGACAGCAGCACTAACTTGCCGCCTACTAATTTGGCTAAGGCCGTCGCAGCTTGGTCAGCATTGACGTTGAGCATTTGGCCATCGTCCATCATGGCGATAGAGCTACAAATCGGCATCCAACCTTGGGCGAGGATAAACTTAAGATAAGCGCCATCTTTTGGTGTCACTTCACCCACTAGGCCTAAACGTTCATCTTTAATCTTTGCCGATACAGTATTGCCATCGGCGAGGCTCATGCCCACACTCACAATCCCAGCTTTAGTCGCTGCGCCTTGGAGGATCTTGTTCGAAGTACCTGCAAGTGCGCCGGCAATAATCGGCATTTGCTCAGGCGGAGTCACACGTAAACCTTCTAACTTGACGGTTTCCATGCCGTTTGCCGCTAACTGTTCATCCACTAAACAGCCGCCGCCATGCACCATCAACACTTGCTGACCATTGGCTAACATAGCCGCAGCCGTATCCATTAACCGCGCCATCCCCATTTCACACTGCAGCAGCGCGCCGCCCACTTTAAGAACTAATACTGAGTTGTTTGTAGACATCTTGACGACTCTCTTAAATAAGGATGAACAATTAAAGGTTAAAATGAATCTTTATGCATTGCAGCGCTTGGCTGGCAGCACCTTTCATCAAATTATCGATTGCACTGGCTACCACTAAGTAACCGCTATTCTCATCAAACTTCCAACCTAAGTGGCAGTTAGGTGTCAGCACCACATCGTCCACTTTCGGGAACTGATTGTGCTTCACGGTTACCAATGGCGCCTGGTCATACACGCTATAGGCCGCAGCGACATCGGCAGTTGTAGTGCCTGGTTTTAGCTGCACGGTAATAGTCGCTAAAATGCCACGCTTAAAGTTGCCAAGGTGCGGGGTAAATATCACTTCTTGACCAAGCTGAGTGGCGATCTCGGGTTGATGTCTGTGGCCTAATACGCCGTAAGGTGTCAGGCTCACTTCACAAAAACTGGTGTGTAACTGCGCTTTGCGACCCGCACCCGTTACGCCGCTCACGGCATTGATCACCGGATAAGCTGATGTCAGTAAACTCGCCAGCGGTTTTAACGCTGTAAGTGATGCGGTTGGATAACAACCTGGCACGGCGATCATCTTAGTCGCAGCGATTTCTTTAGCATTCCATTCGGCAAGTCCGTACACGGCTTTGGCTAAAACTTCAGGATATTCATGCTCAAAGCCATACCACTTAGGATATTGCGCCACATCGCTAAAACGATAAGCACCGCTTAAATCGAATACCGCTAACCCTTGGCTATAAAACCAAGCGGCTAAATGTAAGCTCACTGAATGCTCAGTCGCTAATACCACAGCATCGGCTTCGGCAACGATTTTTGCCTTAGCGTCTTCGGACAATGGCGACAGCGTTAATGCGATATGGCTATAGCTAGGGTACAAATCCGCTAAAGGCTTACCTTTATCTAAACTGTTTTCAGAAACATACAAACCCTGAATCGTCAGATCTGCTTCTGCATGGATTAAAGCGGTCAGTTGTGCGCCTGTGTAACCACTGGCACCAATAATGGCGATATTTTTCATGTGTTGTTGTCTTATTAACCGAATCAAAGAAACTTAAAGAATAGATGAATAGCGTACACGCAACTGCGCATATCTATGATGACAAGATTATCGTCGCAGGAAATCGTAATTGGTTGTTATTTTATTCACTGTCAGGTTAATGCTCTGAATCATGATATTTACTCTACAGGTCACAGGGGGTGACTCATCTCAACTGCAGGCTAGACTACCACAAAGATCTACTTATGCAATATATGTGAATATATATTTTTAATTTATTTTTATATTTCTTACTGAAATGCAGATCTCGCCCGCCTATCATCCGTTCAGCTAACTCGTTAATAACTCAGTTATCTAGGGTTAATTTCCGCCAAAATCAGTCCTTTTTATTAACAGCTAAGATACATGCCTGCAAAGCCTAAAATGATGCACTTCATATTCACTTACGCTAATCATCACAAAATATTGCGTAGCTTCGCATTTATATTGAATATTCCTCAACGATCATTGCGATTAGTTGCATATTAGATAAGCCAGTCGTATAAGTTATAAGTTCTTCTGTTGACCATTGCCCCAAGTGATAGGTATTGTGCTAACGGGCTAAATGTACGGCAGGATTTTCATGTTTTTCTATTCGGAGTAACTATGGTTGTAACCAAGGCAGACAATATGACCGATATGTATGCGTCATTAAGATCGAACGTGAGTATGTTAGGCCAAATCCTTGGCGATACTATGCGTACCCATCTTGGGGACTCTTTTCTTGAGAAGGTAGAACAGATCCGTAAGCTTGCTAAAGATTCACGCCGGGGCGATCAAGCCGCCAGAGAGCAAATGCTCGAGTTACTGACAGCTTTGCCAGACGAAGAATTAGTCCCTTTTGCAAAAGCTTTTAACCAATTTCTTAACTTAGCTAACTTATCCGAGCAATTTCATACTATCAGTCGTAATTGCGACGAACTTGTCTGCGTACCAGACCCAGTGGAACAACTCCTAGGCCGCATGCTCAATGGTCGTGTCGACCAAGCTAAAATGCTCGACTGTCTAAAAACACTGGATATCGATCTGGTGCTAACAGCGCACCCCACTGAAATTTCCCGTCGTACCCTGATCCAAAAATACGCCGCCATTGTCGACTGCTTAACAGAGCAAGAAAACGACCAACTGTCAGATAGAGAACGTCAACAGATCAATCTGCGCCTACGCCAATTAATCGCACAAATATGGCACACCAATGAGATCCGCCGCGAGCGCCCAACTCCAGTAGATGAGGCTCGCTGGGGATTATCCACCATTGAAGAGTCACTCTGGCATGCGGTGCCTGACTTCTTAAGACAGCTTAACGATCGAGTGCAGCAACGCACAGGGCAGCAATTACCGATTGATATAGCGCCAGTGCGCTTTTCAAGCTGGATGGGCGGCGATCGCGACGGCAACCCGTTTGTTACCGCAAAAGTCACCCAAGAGGTGCTCGATCGTAACCGCCATGCTGCCGCCAGATTATTCTTAAAAGATATCGTGCTGCTGGTCGGTGAACTGTCGATGGAAGAAGCCAATGATGAGTTAAAGGCTTATACCAATAACAGCTGCGAACCTTACCGCCACGTGTTGCGCTCCATTCGTCAAAGACTGCGCGATACCATAGATTATTTGAATGCACGTATCGAAGGCCACAATCCTGAAGTCGATAAGTCGAGTCTGATTTGGCAAGAAAGTGATCTCAAAGCGCCGCTAGAAATGCTCTATAAGAGTTTAACCGACTGCGGTATGCGCTTAATTGCCAACGGTTTATTGCTCGACATTCTCCGCCGTCTCGCCTGCTTTGGCATTCATATGCTCAGGCTCGACATTCGCCAAGATGCCAGCCGTCACAGCGATGTGCTCGCCGAGTTAACTCGCTATCTCGGCATGGGTGATTTCAATCATTGGGATGAAACCGAGAAGCAAGCCTTCTTATTACGTGAACTCAGCAACCGTCGTCCACTGATCCCAAGTAACTGGCAACCCTCGGCCGATGTGGCCGAAGTGCTTAATACCTGTCGTTTGATTGCTAAACATCCGGCAAAAGCACTCGGATCATATGTGATTTCGATGGCAGGTAAACCATCGGATGTCTTAACGGTTTTACTGTTACTCAAAGAAACGGGCTGTTCGCACCCAATGCGTGTGGTACCGCTATTTGAAACCTTAAGTGACTTAAACAACGCCGCGGCCTGTATTACCGATTTGCTCGATATCGACTGGTATCGTGGCTATACCAAAGGCATGCAAGAGGTCATGATTGGCTACTCTGACTCTGCCAAAGATGCTGGTGTCATGGCGGCGGCTTGGGCTCAGTATCACGCTCAAGAGCAGTTAGTGGCGGTCTGTAAACAAGCAGGCGTCAAGCTTACGCTATTCCATGGCCGTGGTGGCAGCATTGGTCGCGGGGGTGGTCCTGCACACAAAGCAATCCTATCGCAACCACCTGGTTCGGTAGATGGCCGCATTCGTGTGACTGAGCAGGGCGAAATGATCCGCTTCAAGTTTGGCTTGCCAAAACTCGCGGTTCAAAGCTTGGCCCTGTATACCTCGGCCGTATTGGAAGCAACCCTATTACCACCGCCAGAGCCGAAGCAAGAATGGCGCAATTGCATGCAACGTATCGCTGAAGAATCAGTGGGTGCTTACCGTGGCATAGTGCGTGATGAACCTGATTTTGTGGCTTATTTCCGCGCGGCAACGCCAGAAGTGGAATTAGGAAAACTACCACTCGGCAGCCGTCCAGCCAAACGTCGTGTCGATGGTGGGATCGAAAGTCTGCGAGCCATTCCATGGATTTTTGCTTGGTCGCAAAACCGTTTGATGTTACCCGCATGGCTCGGCGCAGGTGAAGCACTACAAGCCGCCAGTGAACGTGGTGAGATGGGCTTACTGCAAGATATGGAGCGGGAATGGCCCTTCTTCAGCACTCGCATTTCAATGCTAGAAATGGTCTACGCCAAGGCGGAACCTAATTTGGCCCGCTACTACGAAACCTGTTTAGTACCTAAGGACTTGCATCACTTAGGCGAAACCTTGCGCCAACGCTTAGATCTGGGCATTAAAGTCGTGCTTGAGCTGACAAAATCGGATAGTTTAATGGCGCATACACCGTGGAATCGCGAATCAGTTAAACTGCGAAATCCGTATATCGATCCATTAAACTTCTTACAAACCGAGCTATTAGCGCGGACACGTAAGGAAACAACCGAAACTCCTGCGTCTGAACATGTACAGTTAGCACTAATGCTGACCATTGCAGGTGTAGCAGCGGGTATGAGAAACACTGGTTAATGAAAAAACTTTCCCGCACGATTTGCTTGGGACTGACTGTACTGCTTGGCGGCTGCGTCTCGCAGTACAGTATCAGCGAGCATGAAATGGAGCAGTACCTCAGTAAAGAGATCCACTTTGAGGTTAAACAAGGCAATCAATTAGTTGGCGCTGAAGTGCGCATTAACGACATCAGTGTCAAGCTAGGTGTAAAACCTGACACTATGAGCGTAAGTGCCGCAACTCAAGTATCAATTAAGAATCCGATCTTTCCATTGAGCGCCAAACTCACGACGACTTTTGAGGCCAAGCCTTGGTATGACAGCGCAACGCACAGTGTCTATCTGCGCCAACTCGAATTAGTCAAAGTGGAATCAACGCCCAAGGATATTGAAAAAGCGATTAGCAGTGCCACACCGCAGGTGATGGGTTATCTAAGGCAATTCTTAGAAAACCAGCCTGTGTATGTGCTGGATACCAAGGACAGTAACCAAGCACTGATGGCAAAAATGACCGAAAGCATTCAAGTTGCCCCAGGTAAATTAGTGCTTAAGTTCACTAAATAATCTGCCATTTTTGTATCTCTGTAGAAGTTAAAATGCTCCCTCGGGAGCATTTTGTTGGCGGGCATAAACGGATATATACCAGTATAAGAGTTACTTACTGAATCGCCCTATCGACTGATAATCGACGATCACTGCTTCAGCTAAAAGCTCACGTCTTAGCATATCGTAAGCTACAGCAGCACTTAAACTGCGTACCAGATCCCGTGAACGTCTCGGTAGTTTAATCATCTGACTATAAACACCGCCGCGAGTTGCTAAAGCGATCGCCACAGTGCCCACAGGTTTCTCATCTGTGCCACCATCGGGCCCCGCAATTCCACTGGTTGCCAGCGCATAATCACTGTCTAAAATTTGCCTTGCCCCCTTAGCCATTTCTTCCACAGTCGCAATGGAGACAGCACCATGATCATCTAAGGTTGAAGGATTTACACCTAACACGCGAACTTTAGATTCATTACTGTAAGTCACTAATCCGTGCTGTAAGTAAGATGAACTGCCTGGGAAATCAACTAACTGACTGGTGATCATGCCGCCAGTGCAAGACTCGGCAACGCTTAAGGTCAAGCCTGAGTTAAGCAGCTTATAATGAATTTCTTCGGCAAGGGTGGCTTTATCTTCCGCCACAACCGCAGTACCCAGCACCATTTTGATGTGCCCAGCGACGCGAGGTAATACCGCAATCGCCTTCTCGCCACGGGCGAAAATCTTAATCTCAATATGCGGCATGGAAGAGCGGTAACCAATAGTAATGCCTTCTGGCAGCTCTAGCGGTTCTAACTTATCTGCCAAAGCGGACTCACCTTGGCCTATGGTCAATAGTTTCTTTAAGGCAACCTTAGCATCAAGGTTAAACTCTTCGCGAATAAAGGGAACAAACTGCTCTGTAACCATGTGCTTAAGCTCAAAAGGCACACCAGGCGTAAAGAATAACCAAGCGCGATTAAGTTTAACTCTAAAACCACAAGCGGTTCCCACTGGGTTATCAATCATCACAGCTGACGCTGGCAGCATAGCTTGCTTGAGATTACTTAAAGGCATTTCACGGTTATTACGGGTAAACCACTCCTCTAAACGCTCACGCCACTCCGCATTCTCAACCAATGGTTCGCCCTTCGCCTTCGCCATCGCTAAAGCAGACATATCATCACTCGTCGGCCCGAGACCACCATTAACGAGAATCACATCGGCATGTAAGCTACGTTCTTGGAAAACCGCAATCAGATCCTCGAGGCGATCGCCGACGGTTACTCGACGCTGGATCTCGACACCATGATCCATCATAGTACTGGCAAACCAAGCGGCGTTGGTATCAACAATCTGTCCCGCCAACACCTCTTCCCCAGTGCAAATCATCTCTAACTTCATCTCAGATCCTTATCTACCCCAATAAATTAAAACATAAGGTAAGTAACCGCTTAACTAATAGCAATAGCGAGGATCGATCTAGAACTCAGATCACTGTAGCGAAATCGGAGCATTGTCAGAATAACGGCTGAAATAAAATCCAAACGGCATGGATTATTAATGTCGTGGAGCGTGAAAGAGGGAGTTTTGGAAAGAAAATAGGAGAGAAATTTAT
>NZ_JAUOEV010000014.1:0-133408 GCF_031932135.1 Shewanella vaxholmensis | reverse complement strand
CACCAAGGACAAGGTACATCCTTGGTGACTTTCTGTTTTTTACTCTGTATTTTTACACTCGCTTAAGCAATTAAGTTAGCGCGCTGAACTGAACACGATGAAATCTAAAGTGCTTTAAAGCGTATTGCTGTACCGCCACTACTGGCGAGTGTGAGGTTTAGGCTATCTTTAGCACTCACTTCGAGGGTTTCAATCACATAATCGTAGGGATTGGTTTTCCAATCGGCTTTTGCGCCATCGCGGTAAATCTGCGCTTGATAACGTTTATTCGGGGAGAGGAAATCCAGTTTGACCGTGACCTTGCGCGCAGTTTCATCCGTGAGTGCACCTAAGTACCAATCACCTTGATCCTTCGCTTGGCGGGCAAAGACCACATAGTCGCCAACTTCACCGGCAAGCGCGACACTCTGATACCAATCTGTGGGAACATCGCGGATAAATTGGAAGGCATTTAAGTGCTTTTCATAATTGCGCGGCAGATCCGCTGCCATTTGGATTGGGCTATAGAGCACAACGTACAAGGCGAGCTGTTTGGTCAAGGTGGTTTGCACACGGTTTTGTGCATCCAACCCCTTAGGTGCTAAGTCAAAAATCCCCGGGGTAAAGTCCATTGGGCCAGCGAGCATACGGGTGAACGGTAACATGGCCGTATGTTCAGGGCTATTTGGTGGGCTACCCCAGGCATTGTACTCTTGGCCGCGGGCACCTTCGCGGGCGATCCAGTTCGGATAGGTTCGGCGCAGGCCCGTGTCTTTAATCGGCTCGTGACTATTGATGCTGATATGGTGCTTCGCCGCCTCGGTAACGCTGTGCAAATACTTGCCCACCATAAATTGGCCGTCGTGCCATTCGTGGCGGGTTATGCCTTGGTCATCGATGCGCTTGATTTGGCCACCATCGGCGACATAGCCAGTTTTGACTTGGGTCACGCCGTATTTTTCATACAGGGCGAAGGCATCTGCCATTTGATCGCGATAATGGGTGACTGAGCCTGCTGTCTCGTGGTGGCCGATTAAACGCACCCCTTTTTTCGCCCCGTAGGCTGTGATGGCGGGCAGATCGAAATCGGCATAGGCCTTGGTAAAGCTAAATTGATCGCCATTATGGAACCAGTCGCCGTCCCAACCTTCATTCCAACCTTCTACCAATACACCATCAAACTGATATTTAGCGGCGAAATCCATATAGCGTTCGGTTTCGCTGGTGGTGGCGCCGTGGGTTGGGCCCGAACCCCAAGTATTTTCATTTAAGTGCATTCCCCACCAAATACCGACGTATTTCCCGGGTTTTACCCAAGTAACATCGCCGAGTTTATTGGGTTCATTGAGGTTAAGGATAAGGTGTGAGTTGAGCAAACCAGTCGCGTTGTCGGCAATTTGAATGGTGCGCCACGGCGTATAAAAGCCTACTTGAGTTTTTACGCGAATGCCATCGGACCAAGGCGTGAGATCGGCCTTAAGCTTGCCATCGCGCTGTTGATCTAAGGTCATGGCGGCAAAGTCCACCAAGGCGGCCTCGTGAATACTTAAGTGCGTTCCATCTGCGAGTTTAAAGGTGAAGGGCGTGTGGACTCTATCGACTTCTTTCAGCGCTGTGGTGCGATACAAATATTCGTAGCGATTCCAGCCGCGGGCAGGGATCCACCATGCTGTGGCTTTATCGGCTTGGCCGACATTGAACTCGGTTAACTCGTCTGTGATTGAGAGCGGAGAATTAGCGGGCAGGGTGGCTTGTTGGGCTAAGTGATAGCGAAAGCCAATACCATCGTCAAAGGCTTTAAACTCGACTTCGAGTTGCACCTTGCCGTTACTTAATACCGCGCTCAGTTGATTGTGCTGATCGCGGATCCATTCCTGCTCGCCCCAAGGTTGTTGCCACTTGTCATCGGCATTTTTTTTCTCGCTGCTGTTAATCTGCAATCCTTGACCGAGTTCACCAAGGGATTGAAAAACTAAGCCTAAGCGGCTCGGTTCTATGACTGTCTTGCCGTGAAAATCGATTTTATATTCGGGGCGGCCAGTATCGTCACTCAAGCTGATTTGAATTTGTTTTTTGGGTGAGCTGACGGTAACGGTTTTGGCAAATACGTTGGCACTAAAGAGATTCGTGACCGCAAGGGCGATAAGTGTGGGGCTCAATAGCGCTTGCGATAGTTTTGGGCCAGCTGAACGCGGGCCGGCAATTAACTGAATAGGGTTGGTCTTGATGAACATTCCTTGATCCTTGTTTTTATAATGAATGTGACTCACAGCATACTAGTGGCGATGGCTTTTTAACCGCAACGGCCTGCATACGTATTCACCACATTAAGGCGTGGGCTAACAGGAGTGACGAGAAGCACTACGAGGGCACGAACAAAAGATGTGGTTTGCGTTTGACTCGGGTAAAATGCGCGCTTTATTTTTGTTTAAAAATGCAATTTAGCGTGGGATTTACAGTGGGATTTATAGTATTTTGAGCCGCAGTAGTAAGGTCGAATCGTGAAAATTAGCCAACGTTTACAACAGATTAACAGCATGATCAGTGGTCATTACGATCATATTTGGGATTGCTGCTGCGATCATGGTTTGCTCGGTATGCTGTTGTTAGAAAGAAGCGCTGCCCGCCATGTACACTTTGTCGATTGTGTCCCTTCGTTGATGCAGGCGCTTGAACTGCGTTTACAGCGTTTCTTCCCCGCTGACATATCAGGCCTTAATCCTAATTTAGCGCCACACTCAGATCCAGACTTAAACCCAGACATAGACCCACAGTCAAACTCAGAACCAAACTCAAACTTATATCGTCATACTCAGTGGCAAGTGCATTGCCTTGATGTTGCGGCTTTACCGCTCGCGCAAACCAGTGACAAGGATAAACAGTTGATTATTATCGCTGGTGTGGGCGGTGAACTGCTGGTGGACTTAGTGAAGGCAATTCTAGCCCAGCACCCACAGCGGCACCACGAATTTATTTTGTGTCCCGTGCATCATAATTATTATGTCAGGCAATCACTCACTGCCTTAGGGCTAGGGCTTAAGTCGGAACATTTATTGGAAGAGAATCAACGTTTCTACGAAATCCTCAATGTCAGTACTATCGCGGCTCCAAATGGTCTGCCTATCAGTGCTACGGGTTCGTTAATGTGGCAGATGCTAGATGAAGCAAGTTTGCGACGAGCGCAGCGTTATTTGTCGCAGGTGATTGGTCATTACCAACGCATGCCCACGCATAAGCAAACACCAGCGATTATTGATGCCTATCAGCAGCAATTGGCCCAGCTCTTAAGTGAGCATAGTGAGTTTGAATGCTCTTGAGCATTTTTCAGCTTGGACATTACGATGGGCACCAAAGATGAGCAACTAAGATGAGAATCAGGCGAAAGAGATGATGCATCGCGATCTTAACATCATGGGTAAAACGATTTTAGCTTAAGCCGTTAATAATTAAGCTTGTAATCGCTAAAATCTATCAATCACTCGGACTGGACTGAGTGTGATTATTGCCTCTGCTACAGTTTTTGATCTGCATTTGGCACATTTTCGTTTATGCTGCGACTCCTTTTCGGCAAATGGCTACGACGATGCGTTTATTGAGAACCACCCAAGATCCTGCGGTTAACCTACAGACGGCACGCGTTTTTTACCGCAGAGCTGCCCGCGCGATAGTGTTATCGGGTGAAGACATTTTGCTACTTTATACCCAAAAATACCGCGACTACAGCTTACCCGGAGGCGGAATTGATGATGGCGAGAGTCTCGAAGATGGACTGATCCGCGAACTTCAGGAAGAAACCGGTGCCTTAGACATTCAAGTGTTAGCGCCCTTTGGTCGCTATGAAGAGTTTCGACCTTGGTACCGTGAAGGAGCGAATGTAGTGCACATGGAGTCATTCTGTTATGTGTGCCGTATTGACATCACACTGGGTGAGCGTGGTTTAGGTGAGACTCGATTAGAAGCCCATGAGATTAAAAATGGCATGCGACCTCAATGGCTCAATATTCATCAAGCTATCGCCCATAATGAAGATATTCAGCGTAATCATCCCCATAAAGGCCAATCAATAGAACGTGAAACTTTTCTGCTAAAACAGATAGTGTTGGAATGTTTGTAAGTTTTATCATTTTTAAATCATGTGTTTAATATATGATTTTATTTCACACATAACTGAGTGAGCAGGGTTTGGTTGGCGATTAAACGTCGTTATTTTAACCTGATCTTTTAAGCTGATACTGCTTCGAGCCTGTGGCTGACAACAGTAGATGTTTAATGCTATTTCTCATTCTTTTGCCGCAGCAAGGAAGGCAATGCAGATTATTTTATTGACCCACGAACGCGAGTTAACCCGCAAAACTAATACTGGTCAACTCGCGTTAGCCGCATTCCCTGAAGAGGTGAGAAGCATCGTCTGGTCGAGAACGGCACCTGATAACGATTTAGTGGCTATGCTGGCATCGCAGCAGGCTAAACTGTTGTTTCCAGCAAGTGATACTGAGCCTGCTGTGCCCATTGATCATAATGCTTTAGATACGGTTTTAGCTGAGCCAGTGCTCTCGAACGCACAAGCCTTGTTAGCACCAGCGCAATCTACAGTGATAGCGGAACAGCGAATGCCTAACCAAGTGGTGATTTTAGATGCAACCTGGCAGGAGGCGCGTAAGATGCTCCGCCAGAGCCCCTATCTTAAAACGGCTGCACGAGTCAGTTTGCCGCCACTTATGCCTGAATCCGCCTTTATATTGCGGCGTAATCAGCAAGAAGGAGGCTTGTGCACTGCAGAGTGCATTATTGCGCTTTGGCGCCACTGTGTCAGAGCAGAACAAGCGGCGCTATTAGCGTCGCTGTTTACTGAATTGAATAGCCGTGCTTGATTGCGATGTTCGAGAGAGAGTTCAAGGAAGTGCTTGAATAGATAATTAACGACTTTTAGCTTTGACTCACAGATAAATCACCATCTGTTAAGTCATAGTCATTTAAATTATAGCCATTTAAATAACAGTCAGATAAATACACAGAAAGTGACTCATGGCACCGCCAAGCACAAACAAATGCCAAATGGCATGGTTAAATGGAATACGTTTTCCAACATAAAATACAACGCCTAAGGTGTAAAATAACCCACCTAAGATCAATAGATTAAAACCCAACTCCGACATGGCCGCCGTTAAATCGCCCATCACAGTGACACATAGCCAACCCATGGCGAGATACAAGACTAAGCTTAACTTTTTGAATTTGTGAATAAATAGCGTTTTAAATAGGATCCCACCAATCGCAAGCGACCAAGTCGCTGTTAAAATCACTATCGATTGCGTCCCCTGTAGGCTTATCAGCATCAAAGGTGTGTAAGTTCCTGCAATCAAGCAGTAAATTGCGCAGTGATCGGCGATCTTAAGTTTATGTTTCCAGCCTGAATGGCTAACGCTGTGGTATAAGGTCGAGCATAGAAAAAGCACTATGATGCTCGCACCATAAATGGCAACGCCTGTTAGCTGAATTGGCGTTAGATGATCTTGCCCTTTGAGTAACATCAGTACCAATGCCACTATGCCTGCGATGACGCCTAAGCCATGGGATACGCTATTAGCGATTTCTTCTTTAATACTATACGGCCCAGACTTAGCAGGGATGTTAGCTGGGTTTTGTTGTTCGATAACACTTTGACTCGACATGGTAGATACACACTCGCAAACGATAATGACTGAGTCTATCAGTTAGGAAAATAAATCACCATATTTAAGCGTACACTTGTAAGCTTGAATTTCATGATTGGCTTCTATTGTTTTCACCTTTTATCTTTTTTACGCCGTCTTGCATTCCCGTCAGTGTATCGCATTGATGATGTTATCCGCTTTAAGACGTAAGAGTTAGCAAGCATTTTCCCATCAATTTAGCGCGATTGTGATCTCAATTCCCAGCCTTATTTGTCTCAACTGACAAGTGTCTTACTCAGCATTAGCGTAAGCACTGCGCTTGTAACGTGTTGCATTCGCGTTGAACTTTACCCTGTTTGCCTCCTCTAATCTGCGTTGAGCACTCGCAAGTAAATGCAATCATTGGATAATTCTCTTTCAATATTCAGCAACTCGATATTGGATTGATATTGGATTTGAGTGTAATTGTTCCACGTTAAGCATCATCGAAATCAATTGAGACTACACAAAACCTAAGGATGGATTTTGCCTTTTCAACGTCAACCCAAAGCCGCGCCTTTATTGACAGTATCTCCTACAGCAATAGCGATTGGAGATGATGCTGATAGTGATTTGCCTATTTCGGTCACATCGTCATCGGTCACATCGCCAGAATGCGAGACTTTTATTGCATTTGATGATCACCTCAGTGATCAGGGTGATGCTTTGGCATCTGAGTCTAAATTAGAATCCCAATTTGAACTGTCTTGTACGTTACAAACCTATGCTCAGACATTGGGGGCGGGATCCGTTTTGCGTGCTCGTCAGCCATATTTCAAAGGATTAAGCCTGTTATTTTTTGTGATCTTAGTGCATGTGTGTTTATTTTTACTTATCTGCATTTTGTGGCGCCCGCAGTTAAATCCCTTTGGATTAACAGAAACAGAAAGTCGGGGCCCTAAAGTAACGGCGCTCAAAGCTTATTTTATTTATGCTCTCGCGGTAGAGAAGGCTGAAAGCGCTGCGCTAGAAACAGAGAGCAAGGCCGAGGATAAGACTGAGATGACAAGTTCTGTTACGCCTACAACTGTTCCCACGCCTCCAACTCAAGTTAAGCCTCTGCCAATATTTGAAAAGGTCGTGCCTGAAAAAGTAGATCAGGGAAAAGTGAAGCCAGATACGGTTAAACTGGACATCACTCAATCGAGCCAATCTCAATCAAGTGCCCCAAGTGAAGTACAGCCCGCGGAAGTGACGGCAAAAAAACTAACTAATACGCTTGATACCACAGAAATAAAGCCGCAGCTTGGCGCTAAGAGTTCGCCCACAGCAGAAGGTGAGAGCACAATAGCGACAAGTTCAAGTATGAGTTTATTCACCCAGCAATATTTTGAACGTCAGCGCGAGCAAGAGCTCGATGATCTCGTGATTGAACAGGCCGATAAATTCACCCGGAAATCGAATATGAGTGAAATGAGCCCTGAGATGGAAGTGTTATTTGTCCCTAACGCCGATGATTTCGGTGGCACAACGAGCCTAGATTTACCCTTAGATCCAAATCGTATTGTGCGTAAAGGTGATACGTGTTATCGCGTGGTACAAGTCGGCACTCAAGTTAATCCTTACGCAGAAAATTTAGGCTTCCCATTTGGCTGCAGTGGCAAAAAAATCAATCAAGCTATTGATGATGCCATTCAATCTCAATTAAATAAAATGATGCTCAAACCCCATAAATAGTGACTTTCTTTTATGATCTATTTTCACGCCAATTATAACTTCTTTAGCTTTATTTTATATAATCAATTAAAAACAAATAGTTATGAATCTTTATTTTGGATTGGCAGTTAAGGTTTTTAATTGCTTTTTTCCTTGTTTGTTGCTGCCGCTTCTGTCTATACTGCGCACTCATCTTGTCGGAGTGCCTCTTGGCTGAGACCGTTTATTCGGGATCCGTTGAACCTGATCAGGTTAAAACCTGCGAAGGAAACAAGCGTAATAACACACATTAAATCGCAAAAATAGACGGCTTTAACACCTGTTTACTCAGCAGTGTTTTAAGCATTAATGTTTAGATTTAATTGTTATTGAGCAGGGTAACTCAATTTTTGACGCCAGTGTTGGCCACAAAAGTTGATTGCCATGTCCAGCTATCAACAACTCAATTCTCCAGACAAGCAACTCCATTTTTTAAAGTGAGATTGCTTATGTCCAGTTCAAACCAAAACCCAGCTGTAGCTGCCAATGCGATAGAAATCACAGCGCCAGAATCGACAATCCCTAATAAATCGGCTGAGGCTAGTCAATCAATCGTGCCTAAGGCGCCGAGTCGCCGCGAAACCCGCGCGCAGGCTCAAGCCTTTATCGATACGTTAGCGCCGCTGCAACATCCTAATTCACAAAAGATTTATCTCGAAGGTTCCAATGCCGATATTCGCGTTGGCATGCGGCAAATCCTGCAGACTGACACGCTTATCGGCGGTACAGATGATGCGCCAATCATGGAAAAAAATCCGCCAATCCGCGTGTATGATTGCGCCGGACCTTATTCCGATCCTGAGGCCGACATCAATGTGCGTCTAGGTCTTGGTAAATTAAGACAAAACTGGATCCTAGCCCGCAACGACACAGAGCAATTACCCTGTGCCACCTCAGATTTTACCCAACAAAGACTCGCCGATGATGGTTTAGACCATCTGCGTTTTGAGGCAGGTTCGAGTGCAATTGTCCGCCCACGCAGAGCGCTGCAGGGTAAACGAGTCAGTCAATTACACTATGCCCGTCAAGGGATTATCACTCCCGAAATGGAATATGTGGCGATCCGCGAGAACATGGCACTTGCCGAAGTACAGGATGAAATCCTCAATCGTAAATCTAAGGGCGAAGCTTTTGGTGCCTTAGTCGGCGAACCGATTACCGCCGAATTTGTCCGCGCCGAAGTTGCCCGTGGCCGCGCGATTATTCCGCTGAATATTAACCATCCCGAAGCCGAACCTATGATCATTGGGCGTAACTTTTTGGTGAAAGTGAATGCCAATATTGGTAATTCTGCGGTGACCTCTTCCATCGAGGAAGAAGTGGAAAAGCTCGTCTGGTCAACCCGTTGGGGTGCAGATACGGTCATGGATTTATCCACGGGTCGTTATATTCACGAGACCCGCGAGTGGATCATCCGTAACTCGCCAGTGCCCATTGGCACAGTGCCGATTTATCAAGCGCTGGAGAAAGTGAACGGCGTGGCAGAGGATTTAACCTGGGAAGTGTTCCGCGATACCTTGATTGAACAAGCGGAACAAGGTGTTGATTACTTTACCATTCATGCTGGTGTGCTGCTTCGTTACGTGCCGATGACGGCTAAACGCGTTACTGGGATCGTTTCCCGCGGCGGTTCAATTATGGCCAAATGGTGCCTGAGTCACCACAAGGAAAACTTCCTCTACAGCCATTTTCGTGAGATCTGTGAGCTTTGCGTTGCCTACGATGTATCCCTGTCTTTAGGTGATGGTATGCGTCCAGGCTCGATTGCCGACGCTAATGATGCTGCCCAGTTTGCAGAGCTTGAAACCTTAGGTGAGCTAGTCAAAATCGCGTGGGAATACGACGTACAAACCATTATCGAAGGGCCGGGACATATCCCGATGCAGCTCATTAAAGAGAACATGGACAAGCAGTTAGCTCACTGCGATGAAGCACCGTTTTACACCCTTGGCCCGCAAATCACCGATATCGCACCTGGGTATGATCATTTCACCTCCGGCATAGGCGCGGCCATGATTGCTTGGTACGGCTGCGCTATGTTGTGTTATGTCACACCAAAAGAACACTTAGGATTACCGAATAAACAAGATGTTAAGCAAGGCTTGATTGCTTATAAGATTGCCGCCCACGCCGCCGATGTGGCGAAAGGTCATCCGAGTGCGCAAATTCGTGATAATGCGCTGGCAAAGGCGCGGTTTGAATTCCGCTGGGAAGATCAATATAACTTAGGACTCGATCCTGAAACTGCACGTGCTTATCACGATGAGTCCTTACCGCAGGAATCCGCTAAAGTCGCGCATTTTTGCTCTATGTGCGGCCCTAAATTTTGTTCGATGAAAATCACCCAAGATGTGCGCGCCTATGCCGCTGGCTTAGAGGCGACACAAGCGAAGGCGGATCAAGTTGAAGCTGCTGACCAAGCCATGCAAGTCACAGTCAAGACGCCGCAGGAGTTGGAAGCGGCAATGGCGCTAAAATCGGCAGAGTTTGCTGCTTCGGGCGCCGAGATCTATCACGTGAAAGACAAGCTTGTCGCCGAAGCTGAGGAAGCCTAATTATGTTGGGTATTCATGGGGATAATGTGCCCATGAATACCGAGTGTCCCGCGTTTGTCTGGACCATAGCTGGTTCAGACAGTGGCGGCGGTGCCGGTATTCAGGCGGACTTGGCGACAATTCAAGATTTGGGCTGTCACGGTTGCAGCGTGATCACCACAGTGACGGCGCAAAGCTCAGTGGCGGTCACTTTAGTCGAGCCCGTATCAGCGGCGATGTTAATGGCTCAGCTGACGACTTTACTTTCCGACTTGCCACCCAAAGCAATTAAAATCGGCTTACTGGCAGATCAAACTCAAGTGGCATTGCTGGCAGATTGGATCGCGAGTTTTAAAATCCACTATCCATTTGTGCCTGTGATTGTTGATCCTGTGATGGTCGCCAGTTGTGGCGATGCATTAGCAGTAGATAACTATCAGGATATAAAAAGTGCGGCCAAATCAGCCTTAGATTTTAAGCCTTTCAAAGGTTTAATCGAACTTATCACGCCCAATGTGCTTGAACTTGGGCGGTTAACTCACAGTGATGTTTCAACGAAAGCGCAATTCGCTGCCGCGGCACTGGCTTTATCCCAGAGCCTTGATTGCAGTGTGCTCGCCAAAGGTGGCGATGTGAGCTTTGGCAGCACTGACATTCTTGATGATACTCATGCTCAAACTCACGATAACACTTATGCTCAAACTCAGGCTAACGTTCATGTTATCGCTCTTGATAGCAACGGCTGGGACCTTGAGCTTGCCGAGGATTATCTGGTTTGTCGTCAAGTGCGCGCGAGCTCTGAGCTGCATCAAAATGGGCGCTTCTGGTTAGCCAGCCAGCGGGTTAATACCCGTCATAATCATGGTAGCGGCTGCACTTTGTCATCGGCCATTGCCACCGTGTTAGCGCAGGGTTTTGTATTGCAAGATGCGGTGGTTGTTGCGAAAGCCTACGTGAGTCAAGGCTTAAGCGCGGCGATTGGTTTAGGGCAAGGTCCAGGGCCGTTGGCCCGTACGGGTTGGCCTAATAACTTGTCCCGATATGCCAAGATAAATCTGTGTGATGGCAATTTTATTAGTTATCAACTCAACCAACACCTTGATGTTGGTAATGATTTAGTTGCAACAGTTTTATCCGCAACAGATCAGGCAACCGCTCAGGTAAGAATAGCCTCGACGCCACCTCAAAATATTTTATCCCACTGTTTTAAAGTGCTCGATGCCGAGCTTGGTGTTTATCCCGTGGTGAGTGACTTAACCATGCTGGAAAGTTTATTAGCGGCAGGCGTTAAAACCCTGCAGTTACGGATAAAAACCGACATCAGCGAGTTAACTACTACCACCGCGCCAGCCGAATCTGATTTAGGCAAGTCTGCGCTAGGTAGATGTGAGTCAGGCAAATCTAAGTCAGGCGAACCTGAGTTAATTGGCTCCGAATTAGAAGCACAAATTCAAACAGCCATTGCCTTAGGCAAGCATTTTAATGCACAGCTTTTTATTAATGATCACTGGCAGTTAGCGATAAAATATCATGCCTTCGGGGTACATTTAGGCCAAGAAGATCTCGCCGTTACTGACTTAGCGGCCATTCAAGCCGCGGGGCTCGCGCTAGGCATATCGAGCCACAGTTATTTCGAGTTGCTATTGGCGCACCAATACTCGCCATCCTACATAGCGCTTGGGCATATATTCCCAACAACGACGAAGCAAATGCCTTCGGCGCCCCAAGGGCTCGCAAAACTTAAACACTATGTGGCGTTACTCCAAGGCCATTATCCCTTGGTCGCAATTGGCGGTATTGACTTAACAAATCTGGCAAAGGTGAAAGCAACAGGGGTGGGCAATATTGCTGTGGTGCGCGCAATAACGAAAGCTAAGGAGCCAGTCGCAGCGTTTGCAGAGCTGAGCCAAGCTTGGGAGCAATGTAGCTTGTCTGAAGAACTGGCTGTAAAGCATGAGTTGGATGCAAAGCATGAGTAAAAAAACACCTCTTTCTCACGCAGAGGTTCTTTGCGGTCATATACACAGCGACAATGAACACTGCGGCCATGCACTCAGTGATGCCGATTTCATCCGTTATTCTCGGCAAGTCTTATTGCCAGAAGTGGGTGAGGCTGGGCAATTACAACTGGCCGACGCTGGTGTCGCTATTATCGGTCTTGGCGGTTTAGGGCAATTGGCGGCGCAATATCTGGCCTGTGCAGGTATTGGTCGCTTGACCTTAATCGATATGGATAAGGTTGAAGTATCAAATCTGCCAAGACAATTGTTATTCAACGATGCCGATATTGGACTCAATAAGGCGCGAGTTGCCAAGCAAAAGCTCAATGGCATAGCACCGCATTGCACTGTTACTGCCTATGAAACGGCATTTAATACAGAAACTGCGGCTCATCACTTGGCTGATATTCTAGAGGCAAAACAACGGGGTAAAAAAGTGCTAGTGCTTGACTGCACAGATAACTTTGCGACTCGCCAAGCCATTAATCGCCGCTGTATCGAAGCGGCTTTACCTTTAGTCAGTGCGTCAATCGCAGCATTTAGCGGTCAATTGTTTGCAGTCGACCAAATGCGGTTCCCCTCTGGTGGTTGTTATCACTGTATTTTCCCCGCACAGACGAGAGTGTCGCAGAGCTGTAGTACCCAAGGCGTACTCGGGCCGAGCGTGGGCGTGATGGCGTCAATGCAATCTTTGGTGGCCATGCAACTCTTGCTGAGTATGGATAGTTGTGATGAACCTAAAAGTGCCTTGTTTGGGCGTTTTTGGCGCTTCGACGCTAAATCACTTTCATGGACAGCGGCGATATTAACGCGGGATCCCCATTGTGGCGTATGTGGTCCAAAAGAGGTTCATTCATTATCCGATAAGCCCAGCAAACTATAAAGTATGGAGGTTTGATATGATTTTAATTCACATAAATAATGTCCCGCAGCCATTAACGGAACCGACTTCACTCGCGGCTGTGATCCTCGCGCAAGATATAGCCCTCGATTCGGTCGCTATCGTGTTGAATGCAGAGGTGGTTCCGCGTAATCGCTGGCAATCGATTCTCTGCCAACATGAAGATAAATTAGAACTTTTTTCAGCTGTAGCGGGAGGCTAGTATGTTAACGATTGCCGATGTGGAGTTTGAATCACGGTTATTTACCGGAACGGGAAAATTCAGCAATAGCCAAGTGATGCTTGAGGCGATAACGGCTTCAAAATCGCAGTTAGTGACAGTTGCGATGAAAAGAATTGATTTTAAAATGGGGCTTGATGATTTACTCACGCCGTTACGCCAAGCGGGTGTACGGCTATTGCCTAACACTTCGGGGGCGAGAAACGCCAAGGAAGCGGTGTTTGCGGCTGAGCTTGCCCGTGAAATGCTGGGAACTCATTGGATTAAGCTCGAAATCCACCCGGATCCTAAGTACCTAATGCCCGATGCGATAGAAACCTTAGAGGCGGCTAGAATCCTCTGTGAGAAAGGCTTTATCGTGATGCCCTACGTGCATGCCGATCCTGTGCTCTGTCGCCGCTTGGAAGAGGTAGGCTGCGCTGCGGTTATGCCACTGGCGAGTCCGATTGGCAGTAATCAAGGTTTAGTCACTGAAAGCTTTTTAAAAATCATCATAGAGCAGGCGCGGGTGCCTGTGGTGATCGATGCCGGCATTGGCGCACCTTCGCAGGCTGCGCGGGCAATGGAGCTGGGCGCCGATGCGGTGCTCGTCAACACCGCCATCGCCAGCAGCGCGTCGCCGATAGTGATGGCCGAGTGCTTTAAAGAGGCGGTGCAATGCGGTAGACGGGCCTTTGAAGCTGGGCTTGGCCGAGTACAAACGGGCGCGGTACATACCAGTCCTCTGACGGGATTTTTAAACCAATGAGTTTTGTAGCGGAATTTGCCAACATCCCACGGGATAAACTGTTACTCGATTTGTATTCTTGCACTGCCCAAGATGTTGAGCGGGCGCTGGTGAGTCCAGCAGGGGATTTACGTAGCTTACTGGCCTTGCTATCACCTGCGGCGGAACCTTATATCGAAACCATAGCGCAGCACTCTGCGGCGCTAACGCGGCAGCGATTTGGCGCGAATCTGGGCATGTATTTACCGCTATACGTCTCGAATCTGTGCGCTAATGAGTGTGATTACTGTGGCTTTAGCATGAGTAACAAACTCAAACGCAAGACCTTGAATGAGCAGGAGTTGATGGCCGAAATGGCCATTATCAAAGATAGGGGCTTCGATTCTATTTTACTGGTGTCAGGTGAGCATGAAACTAAGGTCGGCATCGATTATTTCAAGCAAATGTTGCCGCTGGTAAAGCAGCAATTTAGCCATTTGGCGATGGAGGTCCAGCCCATGAGTGAGGACCATTATCGCCAGTTAGTCGCGCTAGGTTTAGATGCTGTGATGATTTATCAGGAGACCTATCAGCCCGAAACTTATGCTCGTCACCATTCTCGAGGTAAAAAAATGGATTTTGCCTATCGTTTAGCAACACCGGACAGAGTTGCGGCGGCGGGCGTTGATAAAATTGGTCTTGGGGTATTACTGGGGCTGGATGATTGGCGTTTAGATGCGTTAATGATGGGATATCATCTCGACTATTTAGAGCGACGCTATTGGCGTACCCGCTTTAGTATTTCGCTACCAAGGTTAAGGCCTTGTACTGGTGGGATCACCCCAAAAGTCATGCTATCGGATCTAGGTTTAGTGCAAATGATTTGCGCATTTAGAATTTTTAATCAACAGCTTGACATCAGCATGTCGACAAGGGAAAGCCCTGAGTTGAGGGATAATCTTTTACCACTTGGGATTACTCAAATCAGTGCGGGCAGTTCGACACAACCGGGCGGCTATCAAGCGCCTGACAGTCAACTCGATCAATTTGAGATAAGCGATGATCGCAGTGTCGAGCAAGTTATCGAACAGATGCAACGGCAGGGTTTTAATCCCGTATTTAAGGATTGGGAAGCTAATTGGATCACAGGATAAATCTGGCCGTAAATAAATGCTGAGAATGCGGATAAAATCTGTACTTTTGCACGTTACTGGTCAATAATTGACCCATTAATCACAGCATGCAGGAATACCGTTATGCAAATCCAATCTGCTTATTCATCCGGTCTGCAAGGCTTGCAAAGTGCTCAATCTGGGCTTACTCAAGCAACAATAGATGTGGCTAAACCTACACAGACGCAAAGTGCGACTCCGGCTGAGCCTGCTAGAGATGTTGCCCAGCCCGATAAAACCTCGGCACTATTGGCGGCAAATGAGTCATTAAGACAAGGTGAAGCCTCTACAGAGGTGATTGAAACTGATTCAGAAACGATAGGTTCGATCATTAACATTAAGGTGTAAACATCATGTCAGTAGTGGCGCTATCACCTCAGGTTGGAGCGCCATCCTCTTCATTTTCGGCACATGATAAGACGCTAAGCACTGATTTAAGCCAAAGTCACAGTCAAAGCAAGACTCAAAGCAAGACTCACGCTAATAGCACTTATCAAGGAGTCAGCACTCAAGCAGGCTCCGCAAAACTTGAAGCGAGTGGTGCCTATGAACCACATTTTACTGGAACCTCAACCGCTCCGGTTAAAGTTTCGGCTATTGCTCCATTAGTAACTTACGTTTCTCAATCTCTCCACTCATCACCGAATGTATCTTTTAACGCAAGTTCTTCGGCTGATAGTTCATTGCAATCGAGCGCTCAAACATTTTCTGCAATGCCTGCAGCTATATCATCAACGCCTTTATTCAGCGATACAAATACCGCGACACCCATAAGTTCAAATGTCGCAGGTATTGATGCTTTAAAAGCGCCGCTTGCAATTGCGGATGTTACGCCTGTACTACCACCAGCGTTCAATGGCGCAAGTCAAGCACTAAAGGCCAATCCTTTTGCTGAATCAAGGCCGCAGGTTGCTCTTCCTCAAACCAATGCTCCTCAAGCAAATGTTGCTCAAGTCAATGGGTTAAAAGATCGGGCAAGTTTGCATGCGGATGCCAGTTTTAGCTTGTTAACGGGGCCAAGGTCCATTTCTGGTGTACGTGGGGGACAAATTGCTACACCTGTGTCGACTCCTGCATTGTCATCAATCACGAGTGCTACAGGAACTAGCCTTGGCGCAAACGCCTTATCTACAATAAGTCCGAGTCTTAGTGTCACGAGCAGTATTGCCGCTGATATTTTTACGCCTACGAGTTCATCAATTAATACGACTGGCACAGAGCCTTCCGCTTTTAATCCAACGAATACGGGCAGTGCTTTTCCAATAATGCCTGATTTAGCCGCAGTGTTTGGGCCACAAACTGTTTTTACTGGCGCTGCGGTAGTTGACTCATCCACCTCTAACTCGGCAGGTAATAGCTCTGTAAATAACACTTCTGTAAATAACAGTTCTGGAAATATAAGTAGTAATAGTTCAGTAGCGAGTACAGTGACTGTTGAGCAGTCAAACGCTGCAAAAGCAGTAGAACAATCCGCTCGCAATGAAGTGGCTCAACCGACAGTGTTGGAACAATTTACTCAGGTTTTCGGTGACGCTAAGGCTCAAGTCAGTCAGGTAGAAGATCCTGCTATAGCGTCTAACCCCGATGATCGCCAGCAAGCCTTAGCCGCTGTTTTTGCTAAAAATGATAATCAGCTTGAAAAGCAAGCACAGGAAGAAGCGTCGCAGAAACAGCAAGCTGTGGCAGCAGAACAAGCAAAGCAACAACAGTCACAAGCGCAATCACAGGCACAGCAAGCTCAGGAGCAAGTAAAGCAAGCCCAAGAAAAAGCGCAGGCACTGCAGCAACAACAGCTTGATTCACTTAAAGCCAGAGATTCTGAGGTTAAAGCCCATGAACATGCCCATGCCACTGTCGGTGGGCAATACGCTCAGAGTCCGAGTTTTAAGTATGAGAAGGGGGCCGATGGCCAACGTTATGCCACCGATGGTGAAGTGCAGATTGATGTTTCTGCTGTCGGAGGCGATCCACTCGCAACGATAAACAAAATGAAACAAGTGTACGCGGCGGCAATGGCTCCGGTTGATCCTTCTTCTGCGGATATTCGCGTTGCCGCTGAAGCCTTGCAAAAAATGAATGAAGCTAAAGTGATGCTGGCAGAGGAGCGACAAAAACAAATTGTTGACTTGCAAACGACTCAAACATTAATAGACGCAGATGCACAAATCAAAGAGTTGCCACCGTTAGAAAAACATTCACCTGTAGTGACGGGAGACGTTGATGAGTCAGGTAATATTGCTCAGCCCCAAGAGGCTGTATTCACCCCCGCCTCTACTGCGCTTGATAAGCTAAAACAAGCGATCGAGGCGCAAACGGCCAATACGAGAGTTATTGATACGGGTTCGAAAACCTCTTCTGATATCAGTGACTCAATCACTACATCGATCACAGTGGAAACGATTGAGCCACCGACCGCAACTTTAGCATTTGTAGAAGCTTCAACTTCAGCGGATTTAGCGACGGGTTTTATCTCAAGATCCGATAGTGCTGTAAGCCGTTATTATGCCGCAGTTGCACAAGCCAGTGCTGGACCTTCAGCTCGTGTCGATATGACGCAGCAAGCCAATATTCAGCCTTCGTATCTGGCATCTTCAAATGAGCTGCATAGCAATTTGCAATCTACGGATGTTTTGTCCGCAAATGATGTAAATGAGCAGTCTTCAAATATCAGTGCTAGCGCGAATACGAATGTGTCTTTGCAGAGCGAGTTATATGTGGAAGATGACCTCTTGCAGGAGACAGGATTTATTCAGCCGCAATATTTGGGTTATCAACAAGCACGCTATATCGACTTTAGTGTGTAAGATTAGGCTTTAACTATTCCCGTGATTCGCTATTCATCATCTTTTTCGAAACAACCTCAGTACCACTAAGAACTGAGCATTTAGTCAGCAGTTGGCACTTGTCGTTTTGCTCACTCGAATTGATAACTCGTTTGGTATCTTGCTGTTAATGACTATTCCTCGTTTCAATTCCATGCTGTTTTAAAATCAAGGAAGCAAGCAGTTTTGATGCAGGCCCTTGTTGATCCCTATTAGGGATAACTAAACTCAACATGATGCGACGTTTTTGACTGCCATCAAGATGTAAACGCACTAACTTGCCCGAAGCCAATTCCTCTTGGACTAAAAAAGACGGGATCCAACAGAAACCAATACCTTGGTTAAGAATGACTTTTGCCTCGTGGAAGTTAGAGACTGTCCAGCGCTGCTCAGCTTTGAGCCAGCCGATATCAATATTGGATTGCACGCCGGTATCTTTGATCACTAACTGTAAATACTGTGCCAGTAGTTTATCGTCTTCAATTGTGCCTAAGTCTGCGAGTGGGTGACTTGGATGACAGACGAGGTAGAGTTCTTGTTCACATAAGGGTTCGGATAAATACCCTTTAGGCGGTACCCCTGCACAGATTGCAATATCGACTTTACCCTGCAGAATGAGCTCTTGGGTGCCAGTGATCACAGAATCAAGCATGATGATGCGTGTGCCACGGCTGTGGGGCAGAAATGCATTGAGGGCACACACTAAACTTTCCATCGGATAGATAATTTCGCGGGCAAGCGTGAGTGTAGGTTCCCACCCTTGTTCGAGGTTACTCGCGAGCTGTTCTAACTCGTTGACGGCTTGGGTGACATGCCGTGAGCGGCGCAGCAGTACTTCGCCTTGCTGGGTGAGATAGGCTTTACGGCCTTTGACTTCGAGTAGTTCTATACCTAACTGATGCTGTAATTTGGCAACGGCATGGTTAAGTGACGATTGACTCTTGTTGAGTCTTTCGGCCGCTTGGGCATAGCCGCCATAATCGACCACAGCTTGCAAAATACGCCATTGTTCTAAGGTAGATTTAGCTCGAGTCATTATAATCTCAAAAAAACGATAGATTGAGGCTTATAGTGGCCACTTCTTACGACTTTTTCAATTAAATATCATAGAGTCAGTCATTCTCACGACATACTGCTAGCTATGTCGCGCTAAGTGACTGAGGGGATAGAGAGGCAAATCATGACGATTTGCTGTGTTTGCGCCCGACCGAGTCACAAACACATCCTAAGTATTAACACTTAAAACGCACAAGAGCCTGTGGACTCGAAAGCTTGATCGTCAGAATTACTAGCATGTTCCGAATCGCTATCTGAGAGCCTTTGGATCAGCGAAGCGCTGTCAACGGGCGCACCAATAATGGCATTCAATTGTTCACTTAGGTTTAAAGCGTCTTCATTGACGACTAACAAATTGAATAATTGAAGTTTGTCTTGGCAGCCTAATGTGGCTTGATCAATCAGCTGGGCTAACGATGCTTGCCAGAGTGATTGGTAGTAAAGCGGTCCTTCGTTGGCGATAGCATTAAAGCTATAGGGATAATCCTTGGTTTGCGGCCAATCTTGGCCAAAGCTGGCACTAAACTCTGCACCGATATCAGGATAGACTTGTGAATTTGTGACTTGGTAAAAGTTAACTGCAACCTTAGCTCGAAAAACTTTGAGCTGTTTCGAATAAGCTTTAGCTAATGTTTCACGCTCGTGTAAATAATCTTGTTCAAACTGCGGAAAGAGTTGATGGCGCAGCACTTCAGCTAACCAGAGACTCGCTACAAAATAGCTATCCTGACTCTGCCCCATGGCATTGTTGAGGTAGAAATGGCTCGCTTTAGCAAGGGATGCCACTGCTTCTGCGATGGATTCGGTTAACTGTTCAATGTCTTTGTAGTTACTCAGATGCGGCTTAAGATCCAACGCCTGTTGTCCAAATTGCTGGCCGAGTACACTTTGGCGCAATGTCTGCTGTTGACTACTTTGCTGTGGATTTTGGTTGTACGCCACATAGATTTCACCCAGCAATCTTTGCTGGTGGTAGACCCTGACAATATGCGGCCGATTAGGATCGGTTGGTGTTTTCTCGGCGTTGGCGGTTGCTATGGTCTCAAACTGTAAACCAAACACTTGCAGATAAGTAAAGCTGCGACTCAAGACGTCTGAGGTCTGCCATGTGGGGCCCTTGGCTGATGCTTGTTGTGACAGGGTACGTCCAATATCCCAGGGAGCCACTTGCAAATCTTGGGTTTGGCTATCGAGAAAGGCTTTGACCAACTCAGGGGATGATAACTGCTGCGAACTAAGCGCTAAGGCGCTGTAATCGGTAAAGCCTGCCGCAGTGGCGGCTTGTTGGCGCTGCTCTGCAATTCGCTGTAATGCCGTTTGATTGGTTTCACTCGCTCTGGCTTGGTAGGCTTGCCATACGTTTTGGCGGCATAGGGCGTTTTCCTGTGTCAGTAAGTAGCTGACGATAGTGTCCGAAAAATCGCTTTGCTTTTCACTGCTACGCTTCAGCTCGTCATTTTTATCCTCTTCTTTATGCAGATAATGTTGCTGCTGAGTCGGTTCGGGTTGGCATTGGCTGTCATTGAAGGCAAGACTAAATTGTTGACTGCCTAACCCTTGGCCTATGCTGGCCTGCGCTGTATGCAATTTCGCTTTTTCCTCGGCACTCCAATGCTGTTGTAGTAACTGTTTAAGCTGTTGGCTCAACAGTATTTGTTCTGCATTACCTTGGGCTAAGGCGTAAGCCAGTTGGCTAAATTCTGCTTGGTTGAGAAGTTGCGACAGGGTATCGGCGAGGTGTAACTGGCATTGGAGTAAGCCTTCGCGTTCTTCACTCGGTAAGTTAAACCCACGGTAATAGTTGAGCCTGTCGTTGATATTATTAAGCCCAATCGTCTGTTGCTCAAAAATAAGCGCGCGCTGGGCTAAGGTTAATTGCGCTGTTGTTAAGCGTGCGTTGGCGAAGGCAGATGCAAGCTCAATGTTTGGCAAACGCAGACATTGCTCCACTAAGAGGGGGACAGGACTTGGCGCCGCGTAGGCGGCATTTGTAGCATAAAGGCTCAAGCCAAGCAGGCTAACCAGTAAAGTGGGTTTTAACATGGGTTATGTGTTCTGCATTTGTGATTGAATGAGTTAACTTTGGCTTAGTATCTAATTGAGCTAGCTTCAAGTCATTGTTATGCATGAAACCCTGTTCCGTTATCGATGTCAACGGTAAGGGTGAGAGTCGCAAATGTATTGCTATTCAGGAAGGAGTCACAATGAGCGGCTGAACACTTCTATATTCCAGATAAACGAGAGGAATAGTGATCTTTCGGCAATTGATATCAGCCATTACCCACTCGAACATTGAGGACGCTATGGCTGATATTTGCTGGCTTCAGACTGAAAATGTCAGGTTAAATCTTGATTAGGTTGATTTTTCACTGCGATAATCGTGGCACGTTTGGGCGCAGGATAACCTTCAACTGTTTTGGTGATATCGTTAGGATCTAAGTATTCAACCAGTGACTCGTTGGGCATCCAGTCGGTACGGCGTTGCTCAGCAAGGGCGGTGACATCGGTATCGACACAACGTATGTCGGTAAAATCACACTTCTTTAACCAGAGCATGAGCGCGGCAACTGACGGAATGAACCATACATTATTCATTTTGCCATATCTATCTTGAGGCACGAGTACGGCATTTTCGTCTCCATCTATCACTAAGGTTTCTAGCACGAGCTCACCACCGGTGCGCAATTGATCACGCAGCTGTAACAAGTGATCTATAGGCGAACGTCTGTGATACAAAACACCCATGGAGAAAACTGTGTCAAATGCATCGAGCGGTGGCAGCTCTTCAATGCCAAGAGGTAACAAGTGCACAGGGTGATGTGTGCCCGCTAAACGTTTGACTGCTTCAAACTGACATAAAAACAACGGCGAAGGGTCGATACCGACGACACGTTTGGCACCTGAGCCCAACATGCGCCACATGTGGTAACCACTGCCGCAACCGACATCGAGCACAGTGCGGTTTTTCAGCGGCGAAATATGTTGCTTAACGCGGTCCCATTTCCAGTCACTGCGCCATTCGGTATCGATATGGATGCCATGAATGTGGAAAGGGCCTTTACGCCATGGCATAAACAGACGCAGTAGGTTTTCTAGCTTCTCTTTTTCACCAGGGCTGAGTTGCTCGCCGCTACCGACGGTCACGCTATCGATAAAATCTATTTGATCTGGTGCAGGATAGTGCAGCTTGTTGAGCACTTTTTCCCACTTTGGCAGGTTACCGTGTTTATGCTCCCGTTGCCATTGACCTAAAATGCTCGGTAGGGTTTCGAGCCAGTGTTGTAGATTCGAATCGGCGATTTGTTGGTAAAACGAGCTAAAGCTGATCACTTGATGGCCACCATAGAAGCAAAGTTAAAGCATTGGAACCAGAGACTAAAGTGACTGAAGCCTTGGCTGGTTAGGCGTTGTTGATGCGTGGTTAAGGTGTCAGGCTTCATGACATTTTCCAGCGCACTGCGTTTTTGGCTGATCTCAAGTTCGCTGTAACCATTGGCGCGTTTAAAGTCTAAATGTTGCTCTTCCAATAGGGTTTGGATCGGGGCATCTTCAAAGCGAATTTTTTCCGACAGCACTAAAATTCCGCCGGGATTCAGGCCTTGATAAATCTTGGCTATCAGGGTTTCTCTGTCTTCTGGCGGTAAAAACTGCAAGGTAAAGTTGAGTACCACCAGTGAGGCATTTTGAATATCGATATCGCGAATGTCACCGCAAACCAGATCGACGTCCGTATCGCTGACATAGGCATTCAGGTTCTCTTGGCAGCGTGCAACCATAGATTCGCTGTTATCAACGGCGATAATGCGGCATTGACGGCCTTGGATTTGGCGACGAATACTTAAGGTCGCGGCGCCGAGTGAGCAACCCAAATCGTAAATTTGAGTATTTGGCATGACGAAACGATCTGCAAAATCGCCTATGGTATTGATAATTTGCGTATATCCAGGCACGGAGCGGCGGATCATGTCACTGAACACGCCTGCTACACGGTTATCAAACTGGAAATCGCTAATATGCTCGCTCGCTTGAGCGTAGATAGTGTCTTGAGAAACGTTCATCTGAGATTTTTCATGGGAATTCAACCCAGCATTTTAACGAATCCGATCGATTAGCGGCAAGTCTCATACTGGTAATTTGCGATAAATTTTTGTCTAATACGCCATAGATAACAAAATCGTTACATGTACATCAAGTACTAAGGGCTCAACTTGAAGTTTGTGATCCACTTAATCGTGATCTTGTGCAGCTGTTTTTTGAGCATAACAGGGCAGGCAAGTCCATTGCCCGACGAGCCATTAATTGTGGTTATGGGGGAGGATAGCTTTCCCTATCAATATGTCGACAACGATGGTGAGCCGACCGGACTACTGGTCGATTTATGGAAAGAGTGGGCGAAACAAAGCCATACCCAAGTGGTTTTTGTGGCGCGCCACTGGCACGAGTCCCTTGATCAACTGCGGCAAGGTAAGGCGCAAGTGCATATCGGCATGGGGAAAACCCCAGAGCGTGAGCAAGAGTTCGACTTTGCTGTGCCCATCGCCGATGTTGGTACCTTTTTGTATCTGCATAAATCCCTGCAGGGCAAAAAGTCCATTAAAGAACTCATTCCCTTTCAAATTGGTGTGGTGGCGGCTTCATCCCACGAAGCGGAATTGCACCGTATCGAACCGCAGCTCGTGTTTAAACGTTACGAAAGTCGTGAGAAATTACTCGCTGGGGTTGCTGCTGGTGAGATTATGGTGTTTGCGGGCTTAGAAGGTTATTTGAAAGATCCCGCTTCGACCCAAGAGATTGCCGCGAATTATCCCAATACGGCGCGTATCCAAATTAAGGCGATGCAATTTGTTCCTGCGGTCAAAAAAGGCAATCTCGATTTAGTTGATAGGATCAATAAAGGTTTCACCGCGCTCGATCCGCACTTTATCCAGCAAACGGAGCGACGATGGCTTGGCTATCAACGTCAACAAGCTGGGATTGTTATTTCCATGCAACTGGGCGTCGAGCCTTTTGTGGACTTAGGGGTCGATGGTTTACCCCATGGCTTGTATGTGGACATGTGGCAACTGTGGTCCGAGAAGACCGGTATCGCCGTTGATTTTATTTCTGGCGATATGAACTCCAGTGTGGATGAGGTTCGCCGAGGTCTTGCCGATGCGCACATTGGTTATCCAGAGAGTGATGATGTCAAAACGGGGCTTAATCGGGCTTGGCACTTATATACAGTTAAGAGCCGCTTGTTTCTCTTTCAGCAGCAGTTGACCGATTTAGACAGCTTAAAAGGTAAACGTATTGGGGTGGTGCCGACGGCGCCTTATCTGGTGGAGTTACGTAAAGCCTTACCCCAAATGGCACTGCGCTATTACGACAATATGGATGCCATGGTCGCGGGCGCAAGATCGGGCGAGATTGTTGGCTTTGTGGCTTCGGGTGCATGGACATCCCATTATTTACTGCTCAATAAAGGCTGGTCTGACTTTAGCCAGTATCCCAATCTCGAATTTAGCACCAACATTTATGTGCTGACTCGCAGTGATGATCCTGGCCTGACGCAGCGGATCGCCAATGGCTTTAACAATATTAGCAATCAAGAGTTTGCCGATATTGAAAATAAATGGATGCTCAATCCCAAAGATCATGTTTTTACCCAAGCTGAGCGCCATGTCAGCCTAAGCCCTGCAGAACAGGCCTATGTGGAAAGTGTAGGCGAGCTTAAAGTGGGCTATTTAAAGCAGTGGCCGCCGATGGAGTTTATGGATGAGCAGGGCGAGTTTGCGGGGATCAATAGCGATATCGTCAAATTACTCAAGGAACAGCTCAAACTTAAGCTCACGCCCGTTGCCTTTGATGATTGGCATTCGTTAATCGACGCACTGCAAAAGGGCGAGGTAAGTTTAGCTGGTAGTGTCGCCCAAACGGCGGAGCGCCAGCAGCGTTTAGCGTTTAGTGAGGCATATTGGCCATCGCCGTGGGCATTAGTGTCGCAATTGGAGCAAGTCTCGGTATTCAATATTGCCCAGCTCGCAGGACAAAGGGTAGCTGTGGTCGAAGGCTATCATTTGGTGGCGCAATTGATGAGTCTTGAACCTTCACTCAAGTTAGTGATAGTGCCAAATACGCAGGCGGGATTGGCGGCGGTGACGAATGGCAATGCGGATGTGTTTATCGATAAAGTGGTGACGTTGGCGTCTGAACTTAAAACCAGCCACTACCCGACGCTGAAAATGTCATTGCTGAGTGATCTTGCCGATCAGCATAGCCATATTGGTGTTTATCCTCAGTTTGCGCCGCTGGTGCCACTGATTAACAAAGCCTTAGCCTTGATTGATGCTCAGCATCAGCAGCAAATTTATGCGCGTTGGGTGTCATTTTCTGTCGCGACAGAGAGCGCTAAATATCTGCAATGGCTGCGTTATATCGTATTTGGCGTGATCATTTTGTGCTTAGTGATGGTGGCAGTGTTGTTAGTGAATCGCCGCTTAAATCGTGAAATCACCCAGCGACTCGTCGCTGAAAAACGTTTGCTGCATGTGGCGAACCACGATGCTTTGACTCAGTTACCTAACCGCGCCTTGCTCGATGACAGATTAGCCCAAGCTTTGCTGTCCCATCAGCGCGAGCAAGCCCATTTTGCCTTGCTATTTGTCGATCTGGATGGGTTTAAACAAATCAATGATCAACATGGTCATCCCATTGGCGATGAATTGCTGATACAAGTTGCCCAAAAGTTAACCAAGGTTATCCGTGGCTCAGATACCGTGGCGCGATTTGGCGGCGATGAGTTTGTTATCCTGCTAAATCGTGTGCAAGATCTCGATGCTGCAACCCAAGTTGCTGATAATATTCTACAGGCACTGTCGAGCCCTTTGCTTATTCAAGGCGTCAGTGTCAGCATAGCGGTCAGTACGGGCGTGGTGATTTACCCCCGCGATGGTGATACTGCGATAGGCTTATTGAAAAAAGCCGATCAGCTGATGTACCAAGCCAAAAGTTGCGGCGGGCGTTGTTATCGCTCTGTTTGATGTTTTTTTGAACGCTCATGCTCAGATAGTGCGTTCGCCTCTAGTCAAGGGCGTAAAACTGTTTGATACTTCACCGCCTAAGTGTGAAGTACTTTGGTAATCGGCATTATTTTACTATAATGCCGCTTTTATCTCGTTTTGATTATTTCCAAAGCACCGGTTTCCGGATAAAGGATAGAGTTAGATGCGCAGTCATTATTGTGGAGACGTCAATAAGTCTCACGTTGGACAAGAAGTTACCTTGGTAGGTTGGGTTAATCGTAGCCGTGATTTGGGTGGCGTTGTCTTTTTAGATTTAAGAGACAGAGAAGGTCTGA
Source organism: Shewanella vaxholmensis (assembly GCF_031932135.1). Taxonomy (NCBI): domain Bacteria; kingdom Pseudomonadati; phylum Pseudomonadota; class Gammaproteobacteria; order Alteromonadales; family Shewanellaceae; genus Shewanella; species Shewanella vaxholmensis. Next base: position 107,294 of record NZ_JAUOEV010000014.1, on the reverse strand, counting down.
TCCAAGTGGTCTATGATCCAGACTTACCTGAGGTGTTCAATGTCGCCAGCACGCTGCGCGCCGAATTTTGCGTTCAGGTTAAAGGCCTCGTTCGCGCCCGTCCTGATAGCCAAGTCAATGGTCAAATGAAGACAGGTGAGATTGAAGTCTTAGGCCAAGCCTTGACGATCATCAACGCTGCCGATCCACTGCCATTGAGCATGGATAACTACCAGAATAACAGCGAAGAGCAACGTCTTAAGTATCGTTATTTAGATTTACGTCGCCCAGAAATGGCGCAGCGATTAATTTTCCGCGCTAAAGTCACCAGTTCTGTGCGTCGTTTCCTCGACTCAAACGGTTTCTTAGACATAGAAACACCGATCCTGACCAAGGCAACCCCAGAAGGTGCCCGCGATTATTTAGTACCAAGCCGGACTTATAAAGGTCAGTTCTTTGCCTTGCCACAATCGCCACAGCTGTTTAAACAGCTGCTGATGATGTCAGGCTTTGATCGTTACTACCAAATCGTAAAATGCTTCCGTGATGAAGACTTACGTGCCGACCGTCAGCCAGAATTTACCCAAATCGATATCGAAACGTCTTTCATGAGCTCTGAGCAAGTGATGGCGAAAACCGAAGAGATGATGCGTGGTCTGTTCCTTGAAATGCTGAACGTCGATCTCGGCGAATTCCCACGCATGACCTACAACGAAGCGATGCGTCGTTTCGGTTCAGATAAGCCAGATTTACGTAACCCATTAGAGTTGGTGGACATTGCCGATTTACTCAAAGAAGTCGAATTTGCGGTATTCTCTGGCCCTGCTAACGATGAAGAAGGTCGTGTTGCCGCACTGCGTATTCCAGGCGGCGCTGCACTGTCTCGTAAGCAAATCGATGATTACACTAAGTTTGTTGGCATCTATGGTGCTAAAGGCTTAGCGTGGATGAAGATTAATGACCTAAGCCTTGGCTTAGAGGGCATTCAATCACCTGTGCTGAAGTTCTTGAATGAGAGCATTGTTAACGAAATTATCAGCCGTACTGGCGCGCAAACCGGCGACATTATCCTGTTTGGTGCAGATCAGGCGACTGTGGTTGCTGAATCCATGGGCGCACTGCGTCTTAAAGCGGGCGAAGATTTTAACTTATTGCAAGGCGAATGGCGTCCACTGTGGGTGGTTGACTTCCCAATGTTTGAGAAAATCAACGGCAATTTCCACGCTGTTCACCATCCGTTTACCGCTCCGCGCGGCGTAACGGCGGCAGAACTTGAAGCTAACCCAGCAAATCGCGTTTCTGATGCTTACGATATGGTATTAAACGGCTGCGAATTAGGCGGTGGTTCAGTGCGTATCCACAACCAAGAAATGCAGTCTGCGGTATTCCGTATTCTGGGTATTACCGACGAAGAAGCTAAAGAGAAGTTCGGCTTCCTGTTAGAAGCGCTGCGTTACGGCACTCCGCCACATGCAGGTTTAGCGTTTGGTTTAGACCGCATCATCATGCTGATGACGGGCGCAAGCTCAATCCGCGATGTGATGGCGTTCCCGAAAACGACAACAGCCGCTTGTCCGCTGACTAACGCACCAGGATTTGCTAATCCGCAGCAGTTAGCTGAACTTGGCATTGCCGTGGTTGAGAAAGCCGTTAAAACCGAAGACTGATCTTTCGTAAGAGGGCTTTTGTAAATCGATCTTATGCAAATCGACCTTATTCAAGTCGACGTTATGTAACTCGTTTTGTGAAAGGCGATTGGCATTAGTCGATTGGCGTTAGTCTATTAGCATTAGTCCTTATCAGTTATTTTTAGTCGTACCGAAAACCGAGGCGCAAGCCTCGGTCTGTTTTAGTGAACCGTCATTTCTTTGCTTATCATATCTGTTAGTTCAATTCTAAATAGCCGTTATTCAATCCATTACACCTCGGCTCTTGATAAGCTATGCGATGACACCTCGTTAAGGAGACTTCCCATGGCAGGTCACAGTAAATGGGCCAACATTAAGCACCGTAAAGCAGCTCAAGATGCTAAACGCGGTAAACTCTTTACTAAATTCATTCGCGAATTAACCGTCGCAGCCCGTGAAGGCGGCTCAGATCCCGATTCCAATCCACGATTACGTGTCGCCATTGATAAAGCACTTGGCGGCAATATGACCCGCGATACGGTTGAGCGCGCGATTAAACGCGGCGCCGGTGAGTTGGAAGGTCAGCAACTCGAAACCATTCTCTATGAAGGTTATGGCCCAGGCGGCACCGCTGTGATGGTCGAAACCATGACGGACAATCGTAATCGGACTGTGAGCGGTGTGCGCAATGCGTTTAGTAAATCGGGCGGTAACTTAGGCACGGATGGGTCGGTTTCTTATCTGTTCACTAAGCGTGGGGTGTTATCCTATGCGCCGGGAACCGATGAAGATGCATTGATGGAAGCGGCGCTTGAAGCGGGCGCGGAAGATATCGTCAGCTATGATGATGGCGCGACTGACGTCTTCACCGATCCCGTTGATTTCTATATGGTGAAAGATGCGCTCGATAAAGCGAGTTTTGTGGCAGATAACGCTGAAATCGCTATGATAGCCTCGACGAAAGCTGAGCTTGATCTAGACACAGCCGAAAAATTTATGCGCCTTATTGATACCCTTGAAGATCATGACGATGTGCAAGAAGTGTATCATAATGCAGAAATCTCCGATGACGTGATGGCAAGCCTAGGTTAGATTGACTGTGAGCTGGATTTGGGCGTCAATCTAGACCAATTTCTGCTCGCACACGCTGACCTAGAACACTCGCTAATCCAGGAACTGAGACGAACATTCAGATCCCATATAAGGCATGTAATGGCAATTATTTTAGGTGTTGACCCAGGTTCACGGATCACAGGCTACGGCGTGATCCAATGTCAGGGGCGGCATCAGATTTACCTCGGCAGTGGCTGTATTCGCACTTCGTCTGAAGAGCTTCCTGGTAGGCTCAAGCAAATTTTTGATGGGATCACTGAAATTATTCGTCAGTATCAACCGGACGAATTTGCGATTGAACGGGTATTTATGGCAAAAAATGCCGATTCTGCGCTCAAGCTTGGCCAAGCACGTGGAGCGGCCATTGTCGCCGCCACGGTTGCCAATTTACCTGTGGCGGAATACAGTGCGACTCAAATTAAAAGTGCAGTCGTTGGCACGGGGCGAGCACAGAAAGCTCAAGTACAACACATGATCCAACAACTACTTAAATTACCCGCAGCCCCACAAGCTGACGCCGCAGATGCACTCGGTGTTGCTGTGTGTCATTATCACACCAGCCAGAGTTTAATCGCATTGAGTGGCCGGGCAACGGCAAGAACATACGGACGGTACAGATGATAGGTCGTTTACGGGGCGTGTTAGTTGAGAAACAAGCGCCAGAAATTTTGATCGATGTGAATGGTGTGGGTTACGAGTTGCAGATGCCGCTCACCAGCTTTTATGAGCTGCCTGAAGTTAATCACGAAGCTATGGTCTACACCCATTTTGTGGTGCGTGAAGATGCACAGCTTCTCTATGGTTTTATCACTAAGCAGGAAAGGGCGTTATTTCGCTTACTGATCAAGACCAATGGTGTCGGTCCCAAGCTCGCGCTGACCATTTTATCAGGCATGACAGCCGCAGAATTTGTGGGTTGCGTTGAGCGCGATGACATAGTGACCTTAGTGAAATTACCGGGTGTGGGCAAGAAAACCGCTGAGCGGTTACTGGTTGAAATGCGCGATAAGCTCAAGAGCTTGATGGAAGCCTCCGCAGGCTCAGAGCGTGAGTTTGTGCTGCAATCTAATTACTCTCCTGCGCCGACAGTCAATAGCGCAGAAGAAGATGCTATTTCAGCTTTAATTTCGCTGGGTTATAAACCACCGCAGGCGAGCAAATCGGTTTCTGCAGCCTACAAAGAGGGCATGGATTCAGAAACACTGATCAAAGCTGCCCTTAAGTCGATGCTTTAATTGAATGATGATAATTAAGATGAAAGCTGCGAGAAGGAATAATAATGATTGAGGCAGATAGACTCATCCAGCCGCAGATCCAAGCTCAAGATGAATCCATCGACAGGGCAATGCGCCCTAAAATGCTCGATGAATACACGGGCCAAGATGACACTCGGGCGCAACTTAAGGTGTTTATTCAAGCGGCAAAGAATCGTAATGAAGCCTTAGATCATATGTTGATCTACGGTCCGCCAGGACTGGGTAAAACCACCTTGGCTATGATTGTGGCGAACGAGATGGGAGTGAATATTAAGTCCACCTCGGGCCCCGTGCTTGAAAAAGCGGGCGATCTTGCAGCCCTCTTGACCAATCTTGAATCCGGTGATGTGTTGTTCATCGATGAAATCCATCGATTAAGCCCTGTGGTAGAAGAGATTTTGTATCCGGCGATGGAAGATTATCAGCTGGATATCATGATAGGTGAAGGGCCAGCAGCGCGTTCTATTAAGCTTGATTTACCGCCGTTCACTCTAGTAGGCGCTACAACACGGGCAGGTGCGTTAACCTCACCACTTCGGGCGCGTTTTGGGATCCCGCTGCGGCTTGAGTTTTATAACATCAAAGATTTAAGCACCATAGTCACGCGTTCGGCGCAGGTAATGGAATTAGATATTGATGCAGAAGGCGCATTTGAAATTGCGCGCCGTTCACGCGGCACACCGCGAATAGCCAACCGATTGCTGCGCCGCGTGCGGGATTACGCGCAGGTGAAGCATGACGGTGCAGTCACCAAGTTTGTGGCCGAACACGCTTTAGACTTATTAGATGTGGATAGTGAAGGTTTCGATTATATGGATCGCAAGCTATTACTGGCCATTATTGACAAGTTTATGGGCGGACCCGTTGGGCTAGATAACTTAGCCGCGGCCATAGGCGAAGAACGTGAAACCATCGAAGATGTGTTAGAACCTTTCTTGATCCAACAAGGGTTTATCCAACGTACGCCCCGCGGCCGAATTGCAACCGCACGGGCATACCAGCATTTTGAGTTGATCAAACCCGAATAGCCATCTGCTTGATAATACCGATAATGAAAGGCGACCTAAGTGGTCGCTTTTTTATGGGTGAAATTTACCTTTGCGTACAATTTGGGTGAAGTAAAAGCGACTCTTGAACAAAAAAGACTATGTTTTAAGAGACGTTCATTGTAGAGGATGTAAGGATTTTTGTGAGTATATATATATCGCTTTGTCATTATTAAGTTGTATCAATTGATGCAAGTATTACAGCCATTTTTAGGTTTTTCTTAATACAGAAATAATGATATCTACATAAATACTGATTATTTATAGCTAATTAGCTAAACCGATATTTATTAACAAATGCATCTGCTCGAAGTGTTTTTTGCACTATAAAAGGCCGATTTACTTATTGGAACTGCTTTTTACTGAGATTAACTTAACTTTACAAATAGGGTTTAGCTTATTAAATCCTCAAAATAAATAATCGATTTAGTTATCTTTTTAACAGACGCGTTATGCGGAATTGTTTGTAGCTATATTGTTTCCATTCAGTGTGTCGTAATGTTTATTTGCATAAATATTACAATTGATACTGGCTGTATCTTTCCTTAAGTGCTGATTTAGCACATTTATCTTAGGGTTTTAAGTGCCAGGTTAGCTAGTCATGTCTATAGCTATGCATTTTCAGCAATATTTAATCAACATTCTGTTCTAATTTGTGGTTATGGCTATTTTCGAAAGTGTGATCTGTATCACATTTATTGATACTCGATATGTTGCTGTGTTGTTATTTGTTAACAGTATTAGAAGCTGTTTATTTGTAATTACTAAGTCTTAATCCCTAGTAAAATGTATAACTTAAGTATTATAAAAAATAACATCTATAAAATTAAACATAATGCATCATATTTCTTAACAATAGCTTTCCGTTGGTTAATATTTTGAGCGTTGACGGAATTAAAGTGAATCCTCAGTATCGACTGCAACACTAGTACAGCAATAGTTGTACAAGCTGTAAGCATAAAAATAATAGTAAGACTAGGGAGCATTCATACATGATCAAAAGAACCAAAGTTGCGTCGGCTATTAACTTAGCTATCGTTGCATCTATCACTTCAGGTGCATTTGTTACGACAAGCGTATTTGCAGCGGAAGAAAAAGCAAAAGTTGAACGTATTGAAGTCACGGGTTCACGCATCCAACGCCAAGATATGGAAACAGCTTCTCCTGTGACCGTTATTGATGCAGCCGCGATTAAAGCAGAAGGTTTCACTTCTGTAGACCAAATGCTACAAGTACAAACCTCAATGGCAGGCGCTGCCGTTGGGTCGAGCACTAACAACGGTGCTGATGGCGTTGCGCAAGTTGATTTACGTGGTATGGGTTCACAACGAACGCTTGTATTACTGAATGGCCGTCGTATGGTGAACTCAGGTTCTGGTGCCGATAGTTCAGTCGATTTGAACTCAATCCCAGTGGCTATGATTGCCCGTGTTGAAATTCTGAAAGATGGCGCTTCTGCGGTTTACGGTTCAGATGCGATTGCTGGTGTAGTGAACATTATCACTAAGAAAGACTTTGAGGGTTTCCAATTAGACTTCAACGGTAGTGGCACTGATAAAGGCGATGGCCGTAATGGCGACGTAAGTGCATTATACGGTTTCAATACTGATGGCGGTAACTACACTATTGGTGCTGCGTTCTCTGATCGTCGTAGCGTCATTCAAGGTGATCGTGATTGGACTGAACCAGGTGCAAGTTCATTTATTCCAACGGGTACTTTAGGTGGCAAGGTTCAAGACGCTAATGGTAATTGGGTAGCACGAAGTACTGGTTATGACTTCACACAAGATAGTTATTATCAAACACCGAGTGAACGTCGTAGTTTATTTGCAAATATGACTCAAGAGCTAGGTAACGATGTTGTATTAACTGCAGATGCTATTTATACCAACCGTCGATCTAACCAGCAAATGGCTGCTCAACCTGCTGACATTATGCTAAATGTTTGTGGTGCAGCTGGCGTCGCAGCTGGTGCACCATGTGTAACACTTGATAGTGCGATGCTTGCTGCAGGTATTAAAGCCGATGATAAAGGTTTAGTGAACTATCGTCGTCGTACTAACGATGTTGGTCCTCGTATTTATACTCAAGATACCGACACTTGGCGTTTATCTGGTGGTTTAGCAGGTACCTTAGATGTTCATACTGGTATGAACTGGGATCTAACTTACACCTATGGTAAAAACCAAGCTAAAACAGCGGTAGATAACTCTATCAATGCATCAGACATGACGGCGTCAATTTACGCAAATCCAGATGCATGGTTTAGCGGTGCACCGCTAACGCAGCAAATGATTAATGAAGTTGGTTATTCTGAAAAAGCCAATGGTGGTAACGAGCAACAAACACTTTCTGCAGGTTTAAATGGTGAATTGTTTGACTTGAAAGCGGGTGCAGTTGGCTTTGCTATTGGTGCAGAATACCGTCGCGAAAGTGGTTTCTATAATCCAGATCCAGTTGTTGTTGCTGGGGAAAGTACTGCGGCGCAACAGGATCCTACAGATGGTAACTACAACGTTATCTCTATTTTCCAAGAAGTGAGCGTGCCTTTCACTGAAAAATTAACGGGTGAATTTGCGCTGCGTTTAGACGATTACTCTACTTTCGGTAAAGCGACGACTTGGAAGATTGGTTTAACCTACACAGCAACAGATGATTTAATGATACGTGGTGTGGCTGCTACTGGTTTCCGTGCACCAAGTGTGAGTGAATTATACGGCGGTAACTCTGGTTCATTTGATTACTTAGATGATCCATGGGGAAATGCTCAAGATCCACAAATCTTAGTAAATCGTACATCAGATTCAAATCTAAAACCTGAAGAATCAGAGTCTTACACCGCCGGCCTAGTCTATTCTCCAAGCTATGTTGATGGCATGTCAGTGACTCTTGATTATTGGCGTTTCAAAGTGGACAACGCAATTGCGCGTATGGACACACAAGCTGGATTAGATGCATGTCATAGATTCCAAACAACTGGTGATACTACTGGTGCTGCATCTTGTGAAATTTTCAATATTGGTGCGAATGGTGATTTAGATAACCTAACCAATGCATTAACCAACGTCGGAACACAAGATACGAGTGGTGTTGATTTCAATTTAGCCTATAGCTTCGAGCTGATTGGTTTAGATTGGAAAGTTAACAATGATACAACTTATTTAGTCAACTTCGAGCAGGATGGTAAGAAATATACTGGCACTATCGATGGTAACTTCGGTGCTTATGCTCGCGTTCGTAACAACTTTAGTCTTTCAGCTGGTCAAGATGACTGGAGTGTTATGTACTTCAACCGTTATATCGGCGGTATGACTGATTTAGCTGAAGGTACTGATGTAGATTCAATTTTGTACCATAACATTTCTGGTTCTTATCATATCAATGACATGACGACTGTCAGTTTAGGTGTTAAGAACTTTACAGATGAAAAACCAGTTACTGTATCTAATGGTAGTGATGGTGGTACAGTTCCAGAAGTGTACGACACTATCGGCCGTGTAATATACGGTGGTGTAACGGTTAAGTTCTAAGCTAAGTTAATACTCTTAGTGTTTAAAAAGCGCCTTAGGGCGCTTTTTTATTGCAGAGTAGAGCCAGATCAGATTCTTCAGTGGCTTACCATTATTTGACTCGTCATTTTTCAATAGCCATTCTTCGTTTAATCTTCCCCTAATGTCGTATTTTGTTCACAGTTTTCAACATCACATTTCTTAACGAATGTAATAGGCCTAGAGTCATTTCGATTCGCATGGTAATATAAATGATATAGATTCTCGTTTGGGTTTTAAGGATGAGTAAAATACTCTTAGTCGATGATGATCCCTTGTTTAGTGCTTGGTTGGCCGATGCCCTGGGCACGCAAGGACATGAAGTTGCATGTGCGGTGAATGGTGTCGATGGTCTGGCATGCATTGATCGTTTTGTACCCGACATCATAGTGCTCGATTTGGTCATGCCGAAAATGAATGGTTTTGAGCTGCTAAAAGCGCGGGAATGCTCAACGCCAGTATTGATGGTCTCTGCACGGGATAATGAAGACGATCGTATCACTGGCTATGAATTAGGTGCCGATGATTTTTTGAGTAAACCATTTAGCATCAAAGAGCTTTTTGTGCGCTTACGCGCCTTAGAACGCCGTCTTTGTATTAGTCAATCTCATCAGCCTCAAATGGCGACTGTGGCGGCGAAAGTGATTAACTTTGATGATATGAGTTATAGGATCACTATTGGCAGCCGTTATGTCGATTTGACTCAAACCGAATTTAAATTATTTAAATATCTGTTTGAAAGGAAAGGCCAAGTCATCACGAAACAAGAGTTGCAACGCTCAGTATTACAAAAAGATCTGGGCCGATTTGACCGCAATCTTGATATGCACATTAGTAACACTCGCCGTAAATTAGCCAACATAAGCTTGCCGCGTAACTTAATCAATACAGTGCGAGGCCAAGGTTATAGTTTTATGGCTTAACACCATCGTTTACTACCTTGTTAACGGCTAAGTTTGACGGATGTTTGGCGTGAAACTTGGTCAATAAAAGGTCGACTGCAACTGCCTTGACTGAATTTACTGGCTTTCGTTTTCCCCTTGGGATGTTTTGGTTTATCCTATCGGCCATATAATAAAATATGCCGCGTGCTATCAGTCGCGTGCCATTAACAGCCCTTAGCTTTAACAACCTATTAGGAATCATTATGCGGATCAGTGCCAACTTTGATGGCGGAAATATCCAAGTCGTCAATCTTGATAATAAAGACGATATTCAACTGGCTATTCGTCCCGATGCGGGCGGCGAGTTTTATCAATGGTTCAATTTTCGATTCGAAGGTGAGGTGGGTAACCATTACACCTTAAATATTATTAACGCGGGCACTGCTTCTTATACCAAGGGTTGGGATGGTTATCAGGCGGTGGCCAGTTACGACCGTCAACATTGGTTCCGTATTCCTACACAGTACAAAGACGGCAAACTGAGCATTAGCTTAGAGCTGGATTGCGATGCGATTCAAATCGCTTATTTTGCGCCATACAGCTATGAGCGTCACTTAGATTTACTCAGCAGCGCCCAGTTACACCCAGATGTCAATTTAGAGCATTTGGGCCTGACCTTAGATGGCCGCGATATTACCCTGATGAAAGTAGGGAATGGCGATCCTTCTAAACGCAATATTTGGATCACCGCCAGACAACATCCGGGCGAAACCATGGCTGAATGGTTAGTCGAAGGTCTAGTGAATCGTTTACTCGATAATGATTGTCCAACAGCGAAAGCGCTGCTCGACAAAGCCAATTTCTATATAGTGCCGAACATGAATCCCGATGGCAGTGTCAGAGGCCATCTGCGCACCAATGCGATTGGTATTAACCTTAATCGCGAGTGGCAAACGCCGAGTTTAGAAAAGAGTCCAGAGGTGTACCACGTCGTCAACAAGATGCAGCAAACCGGTGTCGACTTGTTCTATGATGTCCACGGCGATGAAGGCTTACCTTATGTGTTCCTCGCAGGTTGTGAGGGCGTGCCTGCCTACAATGATAAGCTGGCGCAGCTGCAAGCGGACTTCAGTCAAGCATTAACCTTAGCCAGTGCCGATTTCCAAACTCAGTTTGGCTATGACAAAGACGAGCCTGGCCAAGCGAATCTAACGGTTGCGTCTAATTGGGTCGCTCAGACCTTCGAGTGTTTATCCAATACCCTCGAAATGCCTTTTAAAGACAATAACAATCTGGCCGATCCTTTTGTGGGTTGGTCGCCAGAGCGCAGTATTTATTTAGGTGAAGCATCGCTTATCGCCATGCTCGCCGTTGTTGATAAATTACGTTAGGGCGAGGCTGATATGGCATTAATTGAATGTCCAGTGTGTCGCAAGCGGATGTCGAGTAAGGCGCCTTCATGTCCCCATTGTCAAGCGAGCACCAATGGTGACAATGAGTCTTTATCGCGCATTAGTCATATTCAAAAGTCCAGCAGCTTAATGAATCAGAGTTTTGTAGCTATGACCTTGTTTATTGCTGGTGTGGTGATTTGGTTTTGGGGTGGTGAACCTGCCGAAGGTATGCGGGCGAATATCGCTGGAATATGCTTTGTGTTTGGTTTTGTGGGTTATCTCATCACACGAGTCAGAATCGTGTTACATAAGCGGAAAAGTGTATGACAGATATTAATCAAGTGATCGATCAAATGCCCATTGAAGTCTATGAAAGGCTTCGTAGTGCAGCAGAACTGGGTAAGTGGGAAGATGGCACTGTGTTAAGTGAAGCGCAGCGTGAATCGACCTTGCAGGTCGTGATGTTGTATCAAGCTCGCAAGCTTGAGCAAACTGAGCATTTCACTATTGCCCCCGACGGTAAAATCAATGAACTGTCCAAAGCTGAGCTGAAAAAGCAATTCCGCGGTGAGTCAATTGCCGAGTTTAAAGTACAAGATTTGTAACTTACTCATTAGTTTGACGCCGTTTAATCTGAGTTAAAATCAAAAAGCCCATATTAAATGGGCTTTTTTGTTACTAGTGATTGAGCAATAAGGGAAATATTTAAAGACTATGGCGTTAATCTATGCTCAGTTCACCGACTAGATTTTGCAACATGGCCGCTTTTATCTCGGCTGGCTGCAAATTTTTAGATAGTAAATAATGCAGTTTTGCTAAGGCTGCTTCTATGGTCATATCGGCGCCACTGATCACACCCGCTTTAGCGAGCGCATTACCCGTGGCATAGCCGCCCATATTCACCTTACCTTGGAAACACTGGGTAAGATTCACCAGCACTATGCCACGTTCATCCGCTTGCCTTAAGGTTTTGAGTAAGGCAGCATCCTGCGGTGCGTTACCCACACCAAATGTCAGTAGTATGAGGGCTTTAACCGGCTGCTGCAGAATGTTCTCAAAAATCTGGGTCGAGATCCCCGGATACAAGGTCACTACACCGACAGGCTGCGGACTGATATGCGCCACTTCCAATGGGGTATCGTTGGCTACCGTGATTTTGCCTGCGCGTAGATTGATTTTGATCCCCGCCTCAAGCAGTAGCGGGAAGTTGGGTGAAGCGAAAGCATCGAAACCGTCGGCATGGGCCTTAGTCGAGCGATTGCCCCTAAAGAGTTTGTTATTGAAGAATAAACACACTTCCGCAACTGGATAATTCGCCGCTATGTAGAGTGAATTCAATAAATTGGTTTGGCCGTCTGAGCGTAGCTGGGCGAGGGGAATTTGTGAGCCCGTTACTATCACAGGTTTTGACAAGCCTTGCAGCATAAATGAAAGCGCTGAAGCCGTGTACGCCATGGTATCTGTGCCGTGAAGGATCACAAAGCCATCGTACTTATCGTAATTGGCTTGTATATCGTCGGCGATCATCTGCCAATCGGTTGGTGCCATATTGGAAGAGTCGATAAGCGGGCAGTATTCGTGGATGATGAATCTCGGCATTTCTTCATGGTAAAACTCAGGCATAGATTGCACGCACTGAGTTAGGAATCCCGCGACGGGAACAAAGCCGTTATCGGTCTTTTGCATACCTATGGTGCCGCCAGTATAGGCAACATAAATGGAGCGTTTAGTCATTCTTGTCGTTTTCTTAGCTTCAAGTGGCCGAATTATACGATTTTACTGACATAAACCCAATAAAAAAGCCCGGAGATCCGGGCTTTGTCTTTGTCATCATCTTGAAGTTGCGAGCTGCAACCTAGACGCTAGCAGATTTAGTTCATCATGTTGCAAGTATCACAGTAGATGTAGACGTTATTTGGATCATCAAAAGAGGTTAACGTTTTCAAACTGCTAGTCCACTGTTGTAGCATTTGCTCTAACATCGATGACTGACTTAGTGAGGCGGGCAGGTAGCTCGATACTGAGGCAAACATCTGCTGCATGAATTTTTGTTCGGGTGTCAGCTCTTGCTCGATGACGCGGGTATCAAATAGCGTCATATCCGCGAGTTTAGCGGCTTTAGCAATCGCCTCATCTAAATCACCCAGTTCATCGACTAAGCCAAGCTCAAGGGCTTTTTTACCGCTCCAAACACGGCCTTGGGCAATCTTATCGACTTGTTCTATGGTCATCTTACGTTCTTTGGCGACCAGCGAGATAAAGTCTAAATAGCCACGTTCAATATGACGTTGGATAATCGCTTCAACTTGCGGTGACAGCGTGCGCGTCACAGACAATCCCGCCCATTCCGACGTTGATACGCCATCGGTATGCACGCCTATGCTGGCCAGAGAATCTTCGAAGGTGGTGATCATGCCGAAGATCCCAATTGAGCCCGTGAGCGTGGTTGGCGTTGCGAAGATGTAGTCGGCACTGGCCGAAATCCAGTAACCGCCCGATGCGGCCAAACTGCCCATGCTGACGACAACAGGTTTACCAGCCGCTTTAAGTGCCAGTAATTCTTGACGAATTTGCTCTGAGGCAAAGGCGCTACCGCCAGGGCTATCGACGCGCAGCACTAAGGCTTTAACGTGTTTATCAAAACGTGCCTTACGTAACAGCTCGGCAGTGCTTTCGCCGCCAATTTGGCCAGCAGGTTGAGTGCCGTTCAGAATCGTACCGCTCGCCACAATTATGCCGACACTGTCTTGCTCAACAAAGCTTGGCAATGGCGTCACTAAGGTTAAATAATCATAAAAACTCACTTGCTTGAAACTGTCACCGCTGCTGGCCTTGCCCACGGTTTCTAACATGGTTTGACGAAAATCTTCCGTGGTCGCTAAGCTATCAACCCATTTCATGTTGATGGCCATTGCCGCAGAGTCACCATTGGCTTTATCGAGCTCGGCCAAATAAGTGGTTGCATCGGGTACCAGTGAGTTAGGCTCAATATTGCGATTGCCTGCGACAGTCTGGGTGTAGCTTTGCCATACATCCGCTAAAAGCGCACTGCTGGCTTCGCGAGCGGCGTCGGACATATCGTCACGCATGTAGGGTTCAACCGCAGATTTAAAAGTCCCTACGCGGAAAATATGCGCTTTAACTTTGAGTTTATCTAAGGCCGATTTGAAGTACTGGTTGTACATACTCAGGCCATCAAGCGACACGCCGCCTTGGGGATTGAGGTAAATAGTGTCGGCAAAGCTGGCGAGGAAATATTGATTCTGCTCGTAGTAATTACCGATGGCGACCACTTTTTTACCGCTTTCTTTAAAGCGGTTAAGTGCATCACCGATAGATTGCAGCTTGCTGATCCCGGCACGTTTCAAATCGGCTAGATCAAGTACTAGGGTACTAATCCTTTGATCTTGCGCGGCATTGTCAATTACATACAGCACATCGGCGAGCAGGATTTCCCCATCTGCGTTGGCATTTTGGCCTTGCTTGAATGCGGCTTCTAAGGGATCGACCTGTTGTTTCTGATCGACAATCGAGCCGGCCAGATTAAGCACCAGCGCTGAGTTGTCTTCTACTTGGATATCTTCGCTGCTGCCAATAGAAATAATGATGGCGGCTAAGATGCCAAAAAAGATCAGATTGAGGATCAGTTTACGCGTCCCGTTGAGGGTGTGCCAAATAAACAAACATATTCTCTTGAAAAACGATGGGTTAGCGGACATCTGTCACTCCTTTATAAGTCCAATCTGCCCATGCTAACTGAAAATGGCGCTACAGGCTAAACACAATTGTAAAGGATTTTGACTAATGGCCTCGATCCAACGGTTGAGCTTAGATTTGACTCAAGGTATGCTGATTTAAATCACTTGTTTTAAAAGGATGTTTGAATGTCGTTTCCCCATTTATTAGAACCCTTAGATCTGGGATTTACCCAGCTCAAAAACCGCGTGCTTATGGGCTCAATGCACACAGGTTTGGAAGAAGAAAAGGGCGGATTTGAGAAACTGGCAGCGTTCTACAAAGAACGCGCTCTGGGCGGCGTGGGTTTGATTGTAACGGGCGGTATTTCCCCCAATCTTCGCGGCCGCCTTACGCCCCATGCCTGTCAGCTGAGTTTTCCTTGGCAAGTCGGTAAGCATCGCGTGGTCACGCAGGCTGTACATGAGGCCGGCGGTAAGATCTGCATGCAAATTTTGCATGCGGGCCGCTACGGTTATCATCCTTTTTCCCAAGCACCGAGCAAAATTAAATCACCCATTACACCTTTTACGCCGTCTGCTATGTCTAGTCGCCAAGTGCGCTCGACCATTAAGGATTACGCCAGCTCAGCCGCTCTTGCCAAGAAAGCCGGTTACGATGGCGTTGAGGTGATGGGATCTGAAGGCTATTTGATCAATCAGTTTGTCAGTGCGCGCACCAACACCCGCACCGATGAATGGGGTGGTGCGTTTGAAAAGCGGGCGCAATTCCCGATTGAGATTGTTAACGCGATACGGGCAAAAGTCGGTAAAGACTTCATCATTATCTTCCGTTTATCTATGCTCGATCTGGTGGATAACGGCTCAACTTGGGATGAAGTGGTGCAGCTCGCCCAGTGGTTAGAGCAAGCTGGCGTGTCCATTCTAAATACCGGCATCGGCTGGCATGAAGCGCGCGTACCGACCATTGCGACGAGTGTGCCCCGCGGCGCTTTTGCGTGGGTAACTGAAAAGCTCAAACAATCTGTCTCTGTACCTTTAATTGCGACTAACCGCATTAATACCCCTGAAATCGGCGAGCAGATTATTGCTTCTGGTCAAGCTGACATGGTGTCGATGGCAAGGCCTTTTCTCGCCGATCCTGAGTTTGTCAATAAAGCTGCGGCGAACACACCAGAGCTGATTAACACTTGTATTGGCTGTAACCAAGCATGTCTTGATCATACTTTTTCCCTCAAGCGCGCAACCTGTTTAGTGAATCCTCGTGCCTGTTATGAGACTGAAATCAACTTCTTACCCACAGCCAATAAAAAGCGTATTGCGGTGATGGGCGCAGGTCCTGCGGGCATGGCATTTTCTGTTTATGCCGCCATGCGAGGCCATGATGTTGTCTTGTTTGAAGCGAAATCCGAGGTGGGTGGACAGTTTAATCTCGCCCGTAAAATCCCTGGAAAGGAAGAGTTTAACGAGACTATCCGTTACTTCATCAATCAAATTAAGCTGCATAAGGTGGAGCTGAGATTAAACACTCGCCTCGATGCCAGCGTATTGGCGACCGAAAAATTTGATGAAGTAGTGATAGCGTCAGGTGTTGTGCCGCGTGATTTAGTCTTACCCGGCTTTGATGACCCACGGGTGGTCGATTATCAAAAAGTGCTCTCGGGTGAAGTGACTGTCGGTAATACAGTAGCCTTGATTGGTGCTGGCGGTATCGGATTTGATATGGCGCATTACTTATGTGAGCGCCAATCTAGCACCTTGGACCCAGATAAATGGCTGCAACAGTGGGGCATAGATAAAACTTACCAGCATGCAGGCGGCCTAACTGAACCTCATTCCGACAATACTGATCATCGTAAGGTGTTTTTACTGCAACGTAAAACGTCGAAGATGGGCAAGGGCTTAGGTAAAACTACCGGCTGGATCCACCGTCTTGTGCTTAAGCAACATGATGTGAAGATGAAAACGGGCGTGAGTTACGACAAGTTTGATGATGCAGGACTGCATATTCGCGTGGGTGAAACCGCTGAAGTGCTGGCCGTCGATAACGTCGTTTTGTGTGCTGGGCAAGAATCGAATCGCACGTTAGTGGATGAGATGAAAGCGACGGGCCTGCCTGTGCATTTAATTGGCGGTGTCGATGTCGCCGCAGAACTTGATGCTAAACGGGCGATTCGCCAAGGTGCCGAACTGGCGATGCGTTTATAGAAAGTCGATAAGCCTTACGTTTTAAGCGTTAAGTATTCAATTTTAGATCCTGAAAGCCTGAACCTGTGTTCAGGCTTTTTTGTTTTAGTTTGTTTTAGGTTTTTTAGTGTGAATGTATTGAAAATAGAGGGAAGGGAAAATAGTGGGTTTTAAAACGTTTGGTATCTAATGGCGCGGATTGAATAAGGCTGTATTGAAAGGGGCTGTTTGTCTTAAAGCTACTCTTTGTTTAAAAGCTCATTTTTGTTTTAAAGCGATTTTGGGTTTTAACGCCACATCTTGTTTAAAGCAGCTTATTGAACAATCGAGTTTTGCCGTTATGAGTCTTCAAACACTGCCTGTTTTTGCGTGCGTGTGTCACTTGCTACATTTTGTGTTTGCTTTGGCTTAGCCAAACTGGCTTTATTCTGATGAGATTGACACGCATAGGTGACCACAGCTGTCCCTTCAGGTGATAGATCCAGCTCTAAATCTTCGATTGGTACACAGCAGCAGGGCAAACATTCATCATGTTTGAGTTCGGCTAAGGGTTCGTTTAAGTAGCTGACTTTTCCGCTGATGACGCGAGTTTTGCAGGCACCGCAGAAACCGTTGCGACATTCTGAGAAGATTTTGACTTTTTTGGCTTCGAGCGCTTGCAACAAGGTGCCTTGTTGCTCGGTAAAGAGCAACACAGGTTGACCTTGAAGGCGCACAATTGGCGCCTTCGCGAACAGATTTTGTGGCCGTTTTTTCGATGTCACTGTTGTAATGCCATTATTAACGTCACTGTTGAGCGTCTTAGAGATCGAAGTCGAGGAATTCATCGCCATCAACCGCTGAGTCGATTTGACCGACAAGGTATGAAGACACTTCCACTTCCTGAGGCGCGACTTGCACTGCATCGCTTTCTAACCAGTTTTTCATCCAAGGTAATGGATTGGTTATTTCAGGATAAGGTTGCGGCAGGTTCACCGACTTCATCCGTTGGTTCGTAATAAACTCAACGTATTGGCAGAGGATCTGTTCATTCAAACCTATCATAGAGCCGTCTTTGAACAGGTATTTTGCCCATTCTTTCTCTTGCTCTGCGGCCTTGAAGAATAAATCGAAGGCTTCCTGTTGGCATTCTGCAGCAATTTCACCCATTTCTGGATCGTCTTTACCGCCTTGCATGATGCTTAAAATATGCTGAGTGCTGTTTAAGTGCAGTGCTTCATCACGGGCAATCAGGCGAATGATTTTCGCGTTACCTTCCATTAGCTTACGTTCAGCAAAGGCAAATGAGCAGGCAAAGCTAACATAGAAACGAATCGCTTCTAGGGCGTTGACTGACATCATGCACAGGTACAAGGCTTTTTTCAGGGTACGAGTGTTGACTATGACTTCTTTGCCATCGATAACATGGGTACCCGCGCCGAGTAGATGGAACACTTGAGTCAGTTGGATCAAGTGATCGTAGTAAGCGGCGATATCGGTCGCACGGCTTAATATTTCTTTGTTCACGACGATATCGTCGAAGATCACTGAAGGATCGTTAACGATATTGCGAATAATATGGGTGTATGAGCGCGAGTGAATCGTCTCAGAGAAAGACCAAGTCTCAATCCAAGTCTCTAGTTCAGGTAGCGACACCAGTGGTAAAAAGGCCACATTGGGTGAGCGACCTTGAATCGAGTCGAGTAAGGTTTGGTATTTCAGGTTAGAAATAAAGATGTGTTTTTCATGATCGGGCAATGCACCGTAGTCAATTTTATCGCGACTGACGTCTACTTCTTCCGGGCGCCAAAAGAAAGATAACTGCTTTTCTATCAGTTTTTCGAACACTTCATATTTTTGTTGATCGTAACGAGCCACGTTGACCGATTGACCTAAAAACATAGGTTCACGGGTGGCATCGTTGGGTGTTTGACAGAAGGTAGAGTAGGCCATGGTGCTATTTTCCAATGGATAGGGATCCACTCAATCGGGATCCCTATACTTTTTATTTGTAAGAGCCGCGTTAACGTTAAAGACTAGATTTTACACGCGCCGCCGGCGCAACCGTCATCTTCTTTCTCTAAATTGGTGATGTCATCGTGTGAATCCGATGCACCATCGCGAGTGTTATGGTAGTAAAGCGTTTTCACACCTAACTTGTAAGCATTGAGCAAATCTTTCAGCAGGGTTTGCATCGGTACTTTACGGCCTTCAAAACGTGAAGGATCGTAGTTAGTGTTGGCTGAAATCGCTTGGTCAACGAACTTCTGCATGATGCCCACTAGCTGTAAGTAACCATCATTACTTGGCATTTTCCATAGTAATTCATAGCTATCTTTCAGCGTATCGAAATCAGGTACCACTTGTTTTAGCTGACCGTCTTTGCTCGATTTCACGCTGATAAGGCCACGCGGTGGTTCGATACCATTGGTCGCATTGGAGATTTGCGACGAGGTTTCTGATGGCATTAATGCCGACAGCGTCGAGTTACGCAGGCCATATTGCTTGATATCGCTACGCAGTGATTCCCAGTCTAAGTGCAATGGTTCGGCACAAATTTTATCTAGGTCACGTTTATAAGTATCGATTGGCAAAATACCTTGAGCGTACGTGGTCTCGTGGAATAACGGACACGCACCTTGCTCTTTGGCTAAGTTCATCGAGGCTTTCAGTAAATAAAACTGAATGGCTTCAAAGGTTCTGTGGGTCAGATCGTTCGCGCTGCCATCGGAATACTTCATGCCATTTTTCGCTAAGTAGTTAGCGAAGTTAATTACGCCTATACCTAAGGTACGGCGATTCATCGAGGCAAGTTGTGCTGCCTTGATAGGATAATCTTGATAATCCAGCAGATTATCCAGTGCGCGTACCGCGAGGTCGGCTAATGGCTCAATATCAGATAATTCTTTGATTGAACCTAAGTTGAGTGCTGACAGCGTACAAAGCGCGATTTCACCATTAGGATCATCGATGTTGTTCAATGGTTTTGTCGGCAGGGCGATTTCAAGACACAGGTTAGATTGTCTGATCGGCGCGACTTTAGAATCGAACGGGCTATGGGTGTTGCAGTGATCCACGTTCTGAATGTAGATACGGCCGGTTGAGGCGCGCTCTTGCATCATCAGTGAAAACAGCTCAACTGCCTTTATAGTTTTCTTACGAATACTGCTGTCTTGCTCGTATTGCACATATAAACGTTCGAATTCGTTTTGATCTTCAAAGAACGCATCGTACAAACCAGGTACATCTGATGGGCTAAACAGGCTGATGTTTTCGCCCTTGATCAGACGTTGATACATGACTTTGTTCAACTGCACACCGTAGTCTAAGTGACGGATACGGTTATCTTCAACGCCGCGGTTATTTTTCAATACCAGCAGAGATTCGACTTCTAAGTGCCAAATCGGGTAGAACAGGGTCGCAGCACCGCCACGCACGCCGCCTTGAGAACAAGACTTAACTGCGGTTTGGAAATACTTATAGAAAGGTAAACAACCTGTGTGGAAGGCTTCACCACCACGGATTGGGCTACCTAAGGCGCGAATACGACCGGCGTTAATACCGATACCCGCACGTTGACTGACGTATTTCACTATCGACGAAGCTGTCGCGTTGATTGAATCTAAGCTGTCACCACATTCGATCAGTACACAAGAGCTGAACTGACGTGTTGGCGTGCGCACCCCAGCCATGATTGGCGTTGGCAGCGAAATCTTAAAGGTCGATACCGCGTCATAGAAATCTTTAACGTATTTCAGGCGCGTTTCTTTTGGATAACGGGCAAACAAACAGGCCGCGACCAAAATGTAGAGGAACTGCGCGCTCTCGTAGATTTCGTGTGTCACACGGTTTTGAACTAAATATTTGCCTTCAAGCTGCTTTACCGCTGCGTAAGAGAAGTCCATATCGCGCCAATGGTCGATATAGGTATCCATCACGTCGAGTTCTTCGCGGCTGTAATCCTGCAGAATGTGCATGTCATACTTGCCAAGCTCAACTAACTTAGTCACGTGAGTATACAGTGCTGGCGGCTCGAATTGACCGAAGGCCTTCTTACGCAAATGAAACACCGCTAAACGGGCGGCGAGGAACTGATAGTCCGGTGATTCTGGAGAAATTAAATCCGCCGCTGCTTTGATAATGGTTTCATGGATGGCTTCGGTTGGGATGCCATCGAAAAACTGTAGGTGCGAGCGAAGTTCAACTTCAGAAACAGAAACGTTTTTTAATCCCTTGGCTGCCCAAGTAATTACGCGGTGTATTTTTTCGAGATCGATATTCTCACGATCGCCACAGCGTTTTGTGACTGTCATAGTGCTATTCATTTGGAGATAGGCCTTGGTTCTTATATCTATTTAGGTGAGCAAGTTCACCGTACGTATCCTTGTAAAACAATCAATAACCGTCCCTTAAATACAGCTGACTGGTGGAAAATAAGTCAATTAAGCGGCGAACTTCTAGTGTGTCTGATTGCTACCTATACACAAGATATGGTGTTTTAAATTATCTGGGATACAAGATAGTGAGGTTTGCCCCTATTTGCAAGTCTGAATTCAGGGGACATCTTGTGGATAAGTTGAGGATAAGCCTTAGCGTTAGTAACGACTAACCTTGAAGCTCAATTTCAGGTTAGCATGTCGCACTCATGGGGGATTTTTAGGCGATCTTTTCTTTAGATCGCGATCGCGCACAAGTGCCGATCTTTTATCCGCCGACCTTTCGCAGCCTGATTTTATTCGCAGGTAAAAAATCAAGCAAACACACATATGTGCGTCTGCATAGTCACTTTAGTAAAAGGTGTATCTTCGAGTGCAAAAGTGAAGTTTGTTAACCATTTTATGGGCGAGTTTTCAGGCGAATGCGTCGGCTAATGCCTGATGTAACTCAGTAGGGCTGGCAAAGTGCGCGTAGGCAGGCCACTGCGATGGCTTGTCGTTGACCCCCAGATAACCCCATAGGGCAACGCCACCTAACATGCCCGCTGCCTTGGCTGCGAGCAAATCTCGCTCAGCATCCCCAAGATACAAAATGTGCTCTGGAGCGCAGTTCAGTTGCTGAGCCCCTAATAACATAGGTGCTGTGTGGGGTTTTGGGTGTTTGGTCGAATCACCACTGATAATCACTGGCATACGCAAGTGTAAATTCAGTTTTCGCAATAAGGGACGGGTAAAGCGCGCTGGCTTATTGGTGATCACCCCAAACGGCAGCTGCATTAACTCGAGCCAGTCGAGTAATGCTGCAATACCTGCGAATAGCGCACAGTGATCGCCATTAATGCGCTGATAGTGGGCGAGCAGCCCTTGTTGAACTTGAGTGCGAAGATCATTCGCTGCATTGGGTATCGCCGCATCGACTAAGGCAAAACTGCCGTGGGATGCGGCGTAGCGCATGGCCGCTAACGGCTGCGCGGCGATGCCGACGTCTTGAAGACTTAAATTAAGGGCCTGCACCAGATCCGGCGCGGTATCGGCTAAGGTGCCGTCGAGATCGAACAGTACGCCTTTGATCTGTGCCAGACTCATATTAATCAACCTTACGCGTCGCTATCATGTAATTGACATCAACTTTAGGCGTGTATTTAAAAATGCCCGTCAGCGGGTTGTAGCTGATGCCTAATGCATCGGTACAGATCAGATCGGTATTGTCCACAAGTTCAATCAATTCCGAAGGCTTAATGAATTTTTTATGCTCATGGGTACCAACTGGCAGCATCTTCAGTAAATATTCTGCGCCCAGAATCGTGTGCACATAGGATTTAATGTTGCGGTTGATGGTGGAGAAAAACACAAAGCCACCGGGTTTAACCATGTCACAGCAAGCCTTGATCACAGATTGTGGATCGGGCACATGCTCCAGCATTTCCATACAGGTCACCACATCGTAATAGGCTTGATGATCTTGGCTGTGGGTCTCGGCGGTATTTTTTACATAATTAATGCTTACGCCGGTTTCGAGGGCATGTAGGCGGGCGACTTCTAAGGGCTCATCACCCATGTCAAGACCATCAACCTCGGCACCGATACGGGCCATGCTTTCAGATAAAATCCCGCCACCGCAACCAACGTCGAGCACTTTCTTACCGAAAATGCCGCCAGCAGTTTGATCGATATAATTTAAGCGCAGCGGGTTTAATAGATGCAGCGGCTTAAATTCACCGTTGAGATCCCACCACGTTTCGGCCATACGTTCAAACTTTGCGATTTCCTGTGGGTCCACATTGGTATTCTGATGCATGCTATTACCTGAAGTAGCTGTATTGTGCGGCTATTATAACGACTATGTTTGATAAACAAAGTGTTCGACTGAGCTAAGCCCTTGTGGTTGAGTGAATTTTCAGCAGTTTTCTGCTTTTATGTTAATTGTTGTGCTCCGTATCGACCTTTTACTTTATCCCTTTGACGATTTTTTCTCATCCTAAGCCACGAATTTCAACGCTTGTTTATCGCTCAAACGACCAAATTGACAGTGTTTTCATCTATTAAGCCACCAGACTCTCAATTCGATAATGATAGGTCTGGCGACATTAAATAACTGTGTTAGAATGCCAAATCACGTTTTTGGGCTAGGCAATGATACGGATTATACGTTGTCGGCTATTTTTCAGGGGAACGAGCAGTTTATGACTGATCTGGCATCATCTATTTCGCCAATTAATATCGAAGACGAACTAAAGAATTCGTACCTTGATTACGCCATGAGCGTTATCGTGGGACGTGCATTACCAGACGTGCGCGACGGCTTAAAGCCGGTTCATCGCCGCGTTCTGTTTGCCATGAGTGAATTGAAGAACGATTGGAACAAGCCTTACAAAAAATCTGCCCGTGTGGTCGGTGACGTCATCGGTAAATATCATCCCCATGGTGATTCTGCTGTTTATGACACTATCGTCCGTATGGCCCAGCCATTCTCACTGCGTTACACCTTAGTAGACGGCCAAGGTAACTTCGGTTCGGTCGACGGTGACTCAGCGGCGGCAATGCGTTATACCGAAATCCGTATGGATAAGTTAGCGCATCAATTACTCGCCGATCTTGAAAAAGAGACAGTGGATTTCGTCCCTAACTACGACGGCACTGAACAAATTCCCGCCGTACTACCCACACGCGTACCTAACCTGTTAATTAACGGTTCATCGGGTATTGCGGTCGGTATGGCAACCAACATCCCACCACACAACCTAACGGAAGTCGTGAAAGGCTGTTTGGCACTGATTGAAGAACCTTCACTGTCAATTGAACAGTTGATGGAATACATTCCTGGTCCGGATTTCCCAACTGCGGCAATTATCAATGGCCGTAAAGGCATTATTGATGCCTATAAAACCGGCCGTGGCCGCGCGATCATGCGTGCACTGGCGGATGTGGAAACCGAAGATAATGGCCGTGAACGCATTATCGTCACTGAAATCCCGTATCAAGTGAACAAAGCCCGTTTAATCGAGAAGATTGCCGAGCTGGTTAAAGATAAAAAACTTGAAGGGATCAGCGGTCTACGCGACGAGTCTGATAAAGACGGTATGCGTATCGTTATCGAAATCAAGCGCGGTGAAGTGGGCGAGGTGGTATTAAACAACCTGTATGCTCAAACGCAAATGCAGTGTTCTTTCGGGATTAACATGGTGGCCCTGACCAATGGTCAGCCTAAACTGTTTAACCTTAAAGAAATGCTCGAATGCTTTATTCTGCATCGCCGTGAAGTGGTAACGCGCCGTACCGTATTCGAACTGCGTAAAGCCCGTGAACGCGCCCATATTTTGGAAGCCTTAGCGGTTGCTCTGGCTAACATCGACCCGATTATTGCACTGATCAAAGCCTCACCCACGCCTGCGGATGCCAAAGTGAAATTGGTGGAGCAAGGTTGGGAATTAGGCCACGTTCAAGGCATGCTGGAAAAAGCGGGGGACGACGCCGCACGCCCTGAGTGGTTAGAGCCACAATATGGCATCCGCGACGGTCAATACTTCCTGACTGAGCAACAAGCTCAGGCGATTCTGGAACTGCGTTTACACCGTTTAACTGGTCTTGAACACGATAAGATCATCGCCGAATACGAAGAACTGCTCGAATTTATTGCGGGGCTACTGTTTATTCTGCGTAGCCCTGAGCGTTTGATGGAAGTCATCAAGGAAGAGTTAGAACTCATTCTTGAAGAATACGGTGATGCACGCCGTACCGTGATCAATGCTAACGAAGTCGATATGAGTCTTGAAGATCTTATCAACGAAGAAGACGTTGTGGTGACACTGTCGCATTTAGGTTATGCCAAGTATCAACCGTTAACCGATTACCAAGCTCAGCGCCGTGGTGGTAAAGGAAAAGCGGCAACTAAGGTAAAAGACGAAGATTTCGTTGAAAAACTGTTAGTTGCCAATACCCATGACACCATTTTGTGCTTCTCTGACTTTGGTAAAATGTACTGGCTTAAAGTGTATCAATTGCCATTAGCGAGCCGTACGGCACGTGGTCGTCCAATTGTTAACTTGCTACCTTTGGCTGAAGGTGAACGCATTACGGCGATTCTGCCAGTACGTGAATACGCCGCTGATAAATACATCATCATGGCGACTTCACACGGTACTGTGAAGAAAACCGCACTGACTGCTTATAGCAACCCACGTGCAAACGGTATTATCGCCGTTAACCTCAAAGACGGTGACCAACTGATCGGTGTCGATATCACGAACGGTGATGACGAAATCATGTTGTTCTCGAACGAAGGTAAAGTGGTTCGCTTTGGTGAGAAAGTCCGTGATTCTGAAACAGGCGAAGTGAAACTCGATCCTGAAACCGGCGAAGAAGTCTTGTCCTTACGTCCTATGGGCCGTACTGCAACGGGCGTTCGTGGTATCCGTTTAGAAGAAGGTCAAAAAGTTGTGTCGCTTATCGTACCTAAAGGTGATGGCGCGATTCTGACTGTGACTGAAAACGGTTACGGTAAACGGACGCAACTGTCGGAATACCCAGCGAAGAGCCGTGCGACTAAAGGTGTGGTTTCAATCAAAGTGAGCGAGCGTAACGGCGCTGTTGTTGGCGCAGTACAAGTGGGTCTGAATGACGAACTGATGCTCATCAGTGATAAAGGCACCTTAGTGCGTACACCAGCGGGCGGCGTGTCTATCATTGGCCGTAACACCCAAGGTGTGACCATTATCCGCACCGCGGGCGACGAGAAAGTGGTTGGCCTGCAACGTATCGACGAAATCCAAACTGATGAAGATGAAGTCGAGCTGGATGAAAACGGTTTACCGATTGTTCCTGTCATTGTCGAAGGCGAATTAGCCGACGAGGCGCTTGATGAAGAGCTGGATGACGAAGAAGAGTTGGACGAAGATGAAGACGAGCTTGCTGATGATGAGCAAGACGAAGAGTAATTAAGTGTCATATTAGCGAGCGTCCAATTGGACGCTCGTTTTTTTAATGGCGTTGTTAGTTGGTTGCATTGTTCGTTTTAAACATTGTTCGTTTGAAAATAGTGTCGTTTTATCAATACCTACATCATGGTTGGGATTAAGGAGAGTGTCAGTGAGCGCGATTTATAATTTCTGTGCTGGACCTGCAATGTTACCCGCAGCGGTAATGAAAAAAGCACAACAGGAATTACTTGATTGGAATGGCCAAGGCGTTTCCGTGATGGAAATCAGCCACCGAAGTAAAGAGTTCATCGCGCTGACCGAGCAAGCCGAGTCCGATTTACGTGAGCTGATGCAGATCCCTGCAAATTACCATGTGCTATTTATGCACGGCGGTGGTCGTGGGCAGTTCTCTGCTGTCGTGAATAATTTTCTCGGTGATCAGGGAAAAGCCCTGTATTTAGTCAGTGGCCAATGGTCATCTGCCGCGTTAGCAGAAGCGCAGAAACTGGCGGGTGAAGCACAGATTGATAGCTTGAATATTGTTGAAAAACACAATGGACTCAATGCGGTTGTCTTGCCTGATTTACATAAAATCGATGCCGATTATCGCTATGTTCACTACTGCCCTAATGAGACAGTGGATGGTATCGAAATTTTTGATGAATTAGACTCACCTTGGCCAATTGTTGCCGATTTATCGTCAACCATTATGTCACGTGAAATCGACGTCAGCCGCTACGGTTTGATTTACGCTGGCGCACAAAAGAACATAGGTCCATCGGGTCTGTCGATAGTGATAGTGCGCGATGACATGTTAAAACTGCCGAGTTTACCGCAGTCGTCCATTATGGACTACCGCCTAGCCGTCGAGCATGATTCAATGTTCAACACGCCACCAACCTTTGCTTGGTATCTCGCCGCTGAAGTCTTTGCTTGGCTGAAATCGACTGGCGGTATTTCGAGTATTGCGAAAATTAATCAACAAAAAGCGCAGATGTTGTATCAATGCATTGATGGTAATGCTTTCTACCGTAATGGTGTTGTTGCAGCGAATCGCTCACAAATGAACGTGACTTTCCAATTAGTCAACGAAGCGCTCGATAGTGAGTTCCTAAAGCAAGCCCAAATAGCTGGACTCGTTGCCCTCAAGGGCCATCGTATCGTAGGTGGCATGCGTGCTAGCCTTTACAATGCGATGCCACTCGATGGCATAGTTGCCTTGGTCAAGTTTATGAACGAGTTTGCGGCTAAACATAGCTAGGCTTAGCTATATAGTCACTCACTAGCTTGCGGCGCTTAGCGCCTAGGTTTTGCTGCCTGCACATAAACGTTATGTTTATTGAATGTTTATCATCTGCTAGCCATTCCAAGTTAGCTATCCAAAGTTAGACATCCCAAAGCGAATGCTCAAATGCATTCGCTTTTTTGTTGGCTGTAATTTATCGATTATTGGCGTTAAGCAAGATGACCTTGGGAAGAACCTTATATTAAAGATAACTTGGATTAGAGATGGCTGGGATTAGAGAGGGCGGTGTGCAAGCCTGTGAGCTGGCGCGCATTACTGGGGAATATTCTCAGCAATATGTTTGGTTGGTTGCATGCTATTGTTTATCATGCTTAAAAGTACGCGTTTGAGTGTGCATAGAAGATAAACCAATAGGATGTCACCGATGGATTTGGCCAAGCTTTCGCGCATTAGTATGAAGCATTTGATCACTTTGCATGTGATGCTCGATACCTTGAGCGTAACCGCCAGCGCCGAACGTTTATATTTAAGTCCCTCATCCGTCAGTAAAACCTTAAGCCAGCTCAGGGACAGCTTGAACGATGAACTGTTCTATCGTAACGGCAACTCACTGGTAGCAACCCCATTGGCAAGACGATTAGGGCCTAGCGTGCAGCAAATGATCAATGATATGAATCAGATCATGAGTCAGGATGCGTTTAACCCTGCACATTTTGAGGGGCGTTTTTCGCTTGCGATGCGCGAAAGTACCTTTGAGCTGCTGGCCGCCAAGCTCAGCGCCCATATTCTGAGCTTGGCTCCTAATATCCGCCTCGATATTTACAGCAAAGACAATATTGGTTTTGATGGATTGCTTAAAGGTACATTAGACTTTGTGCTGTTACCCCATGATCTGAGTCAACCTAATCCTCTTCAAGACGATCTGGTGTGGGAAACCTTGTTTAGCGATGAAATGATCTGCCTGATGAATTCATCCCATCCCTTGGCTAAACAGCCGCATATCAGCTTCGATGATTACCTGAGTTTTAGCCATATTGGCATTACAGACACAGATCTGAGCACGCCTTTTTTTGATATTTTGCTCGCCCAGCAATCTAAAAAACGGGCCGTACCCATTTCGGTCCCAGACTTTGGCAGTGCGGCGTTAATGTGCCATCACAGTGAGTTGCTCTTTACCTGCTCGCGCCGCTGGGCATCCATCGCTAGCCAAGCCAAAGGCTTAACGATTAAATCTTTACCCATAGAATATGGCAAAGTGGCTTACAGCCTAGTTTGGCATAAACAAAGCATGAAAGATCCCGCACTGCGCTGGCTTTATGAGCAAATTTTGCTTTGCAGTCGTTAAATATAGCAAGAGGGTAAGATTAGATTCATGACGCCTCGCTTTGCAAGCTTTGCGGCCAAGCGTTCAATATCGGTTTGTGTGCAGCTTGGCCAGGTTAACGCGCCATCGACGACGCCATGGTGGTGAAAGGCGTTTAACTTGACCCGTGTATCCGCACCTAGCTGAAGCAAATAGGTCGCCAGCGCTTCTATCTCTTGTTCATAATCCGTGATGCTCGGAATATGCAGCAATCTCACTTCATACAGTTTTTGCTGCTGCGCCAATAGCTGAATGGATTTGAACACGGCATGGTTGTCGCGACCAGTAATGTATCTATGGGTATCTTGCTGCCACGCTTTGAGATCCACCATGGCGCCATCTAAAAAGGGCAGCAGTTTATGCCAACCAGTTAGACTCAAACTGCCATTGGTATCGAGCATACAACTCAAGTGTGATAAAGATTCAGAGGCCTTAATCCCTTGAAACAACTCAATAATAAACGGTAGTTGCAGGCTCGCTTCGCCGCCGCTCACCGTAATGCCATTAATAAAGTGACGCTGTCTGTGCAGAATCCCTAGTATTTCTTCAACTGTGTAATGCGTGACCTTAGGGCTCGCTTGTTTCGGACACACTGCAAGACAGGTATCGCATTGGCTACAACGCTCACTATCCCAGCGAATGCGGGGCTTGTTATTGAGGTTTATCAATGTCAGCGCATTGTCAGGGCAGGTGGCGACACAATCGCCACAGGCATCGCACAATCCTATGGTATGTGGGTTATGGCAGTTTTTGCATTGATAGTTGCAGCCCTGCAGGAATAACACGAGCCTGCTGCCAGGCCCGTCAACGCAGGAAAAGGGCAATAGCTGACTGACTATTGCCTGTTTATTTATGGGCGGTTCATTTAACAACACAGGGGGGAGTGCTCATGGGCTATGACTCGTGCTTGGCGCTGCAATATCCCCGTATTAACTGCCGCTTCTGCGGCTAAGCCTGTGGTATTGAGGCGTGAGCCGCACTGCTTAAACGCTTCAATATCCGAGCGTTTTACCATATAGCCGGTCACGCGCATTAAATCATTAGAGGTAACATTGGCGGTAAATTCCCTAAAACCTAACTCAAGCGCGGCTTTACACAGCTGGAACATGGCTTGAGGATTGGATTTTACGGTTTCATCGATAGTCAAAATATCGCTAATCCCCGCCGTATAATACTGATGATGTTGCGCTAAAGCTTGAATGTGAGCGATGGGATTGGGCTCAGTACCATAGGGAATGCGAACGCCTGGGGTCACGTCTTTATCGATACTGATGCCGCCCTGTGAATGCAGCAGTGCTCGCCCATGGTAACCATGCGCGACGGGTGTGGATTTCACTATGGCATCGAGCGTGGCAGAAATACGATAGCCCAGCTGATTTGCATCCGTTTCATGGCCATATTCAAGACCATTGCTAGCTCGTTTAGTTTGCTTAACTTCTCCACTGGCTGTTAATGATTGCAGAATATTTACCGCTTCCGCCATACCGTAAATGCCAAACATGGGCGCAAAACGCGACTCATCAATCAATTGTTCTTTAACTAAAAAACTGTCAAAGAAGTGTGACTCTTGATGCAAAAATACCGAGCGCGCCTCGATAAGTTCAAAGGTGAGTGAGCAGTAATTTGGCAAGACAGCATCAAAAAAATCACTGATTGAAGTGGCCTTTAACGCGACCTCTTTAAGATTGAGCCGAACTAAGGTATTGGCGCCACCCGCTAACGGCAAGGCATTGTAGCAACTGACAATACCAAACCCACGTGCATCAAACGCGCTGGCATGCAGTGGATAATTCGCGATATGCGGCTTACTGCACTGACAAATATTGGTGGTGGCGAGCAGCAACAGTTCATCTGGCGTGATGCTTGGGTCGTACATAAAGGTCAAATTGGGGGCAACTTGTTGTAATTCGGCATCAATGCGCAGTAGGGTGCGGCAAACGATGTT
Organism: Shewanella vaxholmensis; assembly: GCF_031932135.1. Classification (NCBI taxonomy): domain Bacteria; kingdom Pseudomonadati; phylum Pseudomonadota; class Gammaproteobacteria; order Alteromonadales; family Shewanellaceae; genus Shewanella; species Shewanella vaxholmensis. Next base: position 76,679 of record NZ_JAUOEV010000014.1, on the reverse strand, counting down.
ATCGGTCGGACCAATATTCACGTGCATAAAGGCGTCTGGTAGCGTTCTGTCGAGCATGATCCAGAACAGTTTAAGTTTACGATATAGTACCTCTGCATCCATTCCCTCGGTGAAAGGCATTAATATTTCATCCAGCTGACCTAGATACACTGGAATGTTAGTCACCGATGGCACGTGGTGATAAAGGATGGTTAAAGCATTGAGGGCTTCATCTAAATCCTGCGCCGGTGAAAGCTCTAAATATTCTGAACCTTGCTTTAGATAGCGGGCATAATCTGGCAACACATAGCGTGGTTTAAAAGGCGCATGGCCTTCAAAAATATCGCAAATAATACCGTCATTCATCGCGGCTTTTACTTCAGTCGATATCGGCATGTAGGGCAAGCTCGCCTCAGCCTCCAACGCCAAATAGTTGGATTTTTGCTTAGGTGAAAGCTGCGGGTTGGTGACGATTTGCACTAATTTATCTTGTAATAACATGGCGGAATATCCACAAGTTCTATGATGACCACTAATCTACTGGGCAGGTCTGGCTTTAAAAAGTGAAAATAGCCGCAGCCCTGATTGATGAAATGGAAATCCGCCGACCGAGGTCACAACTTGCGATTTATTGCATTAAACGACTGTTTTTTTTAAACGCGAGAAAGTAGTTTTTACCATTGAAAATAAAAGCTTGAACAGTGAGATTTGGCGTTGCTTGATAAGGTTTTGGGAATTTAGAACCGAAGGGAAGGTTTGTTAGCTCTGATGCAGTGGGATAATTGCAAAGCTTTAAGTTTGTAAGGGGGAAATAAACTCTGCTGAATCGTAGCAATACAGCAGAGTGGACTGTTCAGATAAACTCAGCCGTGCTTAGAGCACTTTAGCGATCGATTGGGCTAAGTAATCGACGTTATCTTCACTGATCCCAGCAATACTGATGCGGCTTGAACCGACCATATAAATGCTGAATTCTTTTTGCAGGCGCGCCACTTGCTCTGGATTCACCCCGAGGAAGGAGAACATGCCTTTTTGGCGGGCGATAAAGCTAAAGTCACGGTCTACGCCATTGGCTTTAAGTTTATCCACTAAAATGGCGCGGTTGCCGTTAATGCGATCGCGCATTACTTTCAGCTCATCTAGCCATTCTTGGGTTAATTCTGCCGATCCTAAAATCGTCTCAACAATCGCGGCACCGTGGGCAGGTGGCATAGAGTAGAGGCAGCGAACCACATAAAGCAGCACAGATTGCGCGACATTGGCGGTATTGGCATCTTTGGCAATCACAGAACACGAACCGATACGCTCACGGTATAAACCGAAGTTTTTCGAGCATGAGCTGCAAAGGATCATATTATCGACCGCTGCCGCCATTTGACGCACGCCGTAGGCATCAATATCAACGCCATCACCAAAGCCTTGGTATGCCATGTCAATCAGTGGGGTAAAGCCTTGCTCTTTTGTCAGGGCAACCACTTTATCCCATTGTTCTGTGGTTAAATCCATTCCGCTCGGGTTATGGCAACAGGCGTGGAATAACACCACATCATCTGGACTCACTTGCGATAGGGCAGCAAGCATCTCATCAAATTTCAATGATTTGCTATCGTAGTCATAATACGGATAGGTTTTAACGGTAATGCCAGCCGCTTCGAACAAACCGACATGGTTAGCCCAAGTTGGGTCGCTTACCCATAACACCGCATTCGGGTTGCAGCGCTTGATAAAGTCGCCGGCCACGCGCAGTGCACCAGTACCACCGGGTGTCGATACAGTGCGGATACGATTGGCTATTATGGCACTGTGACCAGCACCAAAGGCGAGTTCAGTCATCAAGGTGTTGAATTGTGGCGAGCCGGTTGGACCGATATACACTTTGGTGGTTTCGGTATCGAGACGGAATTTCTCGGCTTTTTTCACGCAGCTCAGGATCGGGGTCACGCCTGTAGGGTCTTTATAAACGCCCACACCTAAATCAACTTTTTGTGGGTGGGTGTCTTCGCGGTACTGAGTCAACAAGCCAAGGATGGGATCTGCTGGCATTGCGATGAGTGAGTTAAACATAGCTCCATCTACCTTTCTGGTTATAGTGCAAACGTGATTGTTTGTATCAGATATGCGTTATTTATCGTTTGGGGCTTAGAATAGCGCGGAAAGGTAACGTATTTAAAGTGAAAACTGTGATTACACGCCAGTTATCTTGGCAAAAAAGCCTGCCAAAAATACGATTAAATCCTAAATTAACCGCTTAAATTTTGCGTTTTTGTTATTTTTACACTGAACTCAGTAAATAATCTGACCAAAATGCCATTTTTCTCGAAAAAACGGTTGAATCCTTAGCGACAATCGGTAATTTTATAACGACGAAGCACCAACAAGGCCCCAATCTCCTTTTATTTGTAATCTTAACTTGACGCTGTGTAGCGTGAAGTTGCCATTTTGCGTATTCAGTCCGCGTGATCGTGATGATGACGCCCTATAGAGAAAGAAGATTTATTCATGAAGCAATTACGTCTTGAACCTGTTGTGCAAGTCCGCGGTGAGATCAATATTCCGGGCTCAAAAAGTATTTCAAATCGTGCCTTATTATTGGCCACCTTAGCCCAAGGCACGACCACGCTTACCAATCTGCTCGACTCAGATGATATTCGCCACATGCTGGCATCCCTCAAGCAGTTAGGGGTGAACTACCGTTTATCGCAAGATAATACTGTGTGTGAACTCGATGGCTTAGGCGGTGTGATTTCCTCAGAATCCGCACAGGAATTATTTTTAGGTAATGCGGGCACGGCAATGCGCCCCTTGTGCGCCGCCTTAACCTTAGGCCAAGGCGAATTTACCCTAACAGGCGAGCCGCGCATGGAAGAGCGCCCGATTGGCGACTTAGTCGATGCCTTAAGGCAACTCGGTGCCAATGTCGTTTATCTTAAAAATGACGGTTTCCCACCGCTGACGATTAATGCAACGGGTCTTAATGGCGGCGATGTTGAGATTGCGGGTGATTTATCGAGCCAATTTTTAACCGCCCTATTGATGGTGGCGCCGCTTGCAAAGGGCAGCGTGAATATCCATGTCAAAGGCGAATTAGTTTCTAAGCCGTATATCGATATTACGTTGGCCCTGATGGCGCAATTTGGCGTAACTGTCATCAACCATGACTATGCCCGTTTTGAGATTGTTGCAGGCCAGCGTTATGTATCACCGGGTAAAGTGCTGGTCGAAGGTGATGCGTCATCGGCATCGTATTTCCTCGCCGCTGGAGCGATTAAGGGCGGTGAAGTCAAAGTCACCGGTGTGGGCCGTTTAAGTATTCAAGGCGATGTGAAATTTGCCGATGTGCTTGAAAAAATGGGCGCTGATATTGAGTGGGGCGATGACTATATTATCGCGCGTGGATCTCAATTAACGGCGGTTGATTTGGACATGAACCACATTCCCGATGCGGCCATGACCATAGCTACGGCCGCGTTATTTGCTAAAGGCACTACGGTTATCCGCAATATCTACAACTGGCGTATTAAAGAAACCGACCGTTTAGCGGCTATGGCGACGGAATTACGTAAAGTAGGCGCCGAGGTGGAAGAGGGGAACGATTACATTAAAATCATCCCGCCTGCAGTGATTAACACCGCCGAAATTGATACCTACAATGATCACCGCATGGCTATGTGCTTTTCGATGCTGGCCTTTGCTGATTGCGGTATTACCATCAATGATCCTGATTGCACTTCTAAAACATTCCCCGACTACTTTAAGCAGTTTGCGAGTCTGCAAGGCTAAGTCCGTTTGTTTCGTTATTGTAACAACAAGCGATGTCAAGAATAGTCAGCCGTATTTGCGCGGCTGCTAATCTTCATAAAAAATCCACGGATTTTGTTTGTCTTTTGTTGTACAATGCTGCGCGCTCATTTTCGGGGGCTCACTTGATGAACTCACGGATGATGGTTATTTTTTGCGGAGGAATGTATGTCTGAACGGGCTCCTGTAGTCACAATCGACGGCCCAAGTGGTGCTGGCAAAGGTACAATTAGTCAATTATTGGCTCAGCATCTAGGTTGGCAACTACTTGATAGTGGTGCTATTTACCGAGTTCTTGCGCTCGCAGCAATTCATCATAACGTTGAACTGGAAAATGAAGAATCGATCACGCTGTTAGCGGCACATCTCGATGTGAAGTTTTTAACAGGCAATGATACCGATCCGGTTCAAGTGATATTGGAAGGTGAAGACGTCACCACCGACATTCGCACTCAAGAGTGCTCGAATGCCGCTTCGAAAGTCGCCGCGTTTCCACGGGTGAGAGAAGCCTTATTACGACGTCAACGGGCCTTTAAAACGGCGCCAGGATTAATTGCCGATGGTCGCGACATGGGAACTGTGGTTTTCCCAAGTGCGCCGGCAAAATTATATTTAACCGCCTCAGCTGAAGAGCGTGCCCAAAGACGCTATAATCAGTTGCAGGACAAGGGCTTCGATGTTAATATCGAGCGCCTTTTAAGTGAAATTATCGAACGTGATGACCGCGATATGAATCGTCCGGTGGCTCCTTTAGTCCCCGCCGAGGACGCGCTCATTATCGATACAAGCGGAAAGGGTATTGATGAAGTGTTAGCGCTTGCGCTTAACTTTATCAACCAAAAATTATCCGACACTAACTAAGTTAGCCCACCGGATAGGTATTCGTATTATGGATGATACGGATAATTTGACTGACTCCACGTCTAGGACGGACAGTGGTTTAATAAAGAAAGTAACCTAAACATGACTGAATCTTTTGCTGATCTATTTGAACAATCCCTTCAAACTCTGGAATTCCGTCCAGGTTCTATCGTTCGTGGTACTGTTGTATCAATCAAAAACGGTATGGTACTGGTTGACGCGGGTCTGAAGTCTGAAAGCCCAATCCCAGCTGAACAATTCAAAAACGCTCAAGGTGTTTTAGAAATCGCTGTTGGTGATGAAGTTGACGTAGCTCTTGACTCTGTTGAAGACGGCTTCGGTGAGACTCAACTGTCTCGCGAAAAAGCGAAACGTCATGAAGCTTGGATCGTTCTGGAAAAAGCTTATGAAGATGCTGAAACTGTAATCGGTATCATCAATGGTAAAGTTAAAGGCGGTTTCACTGTTGAATTAAACGGTATCCGTGCCTTCTTACCAGGTTCTCTAGTTGACGTGCGCCCAGTTCGCGACACCGCTCACTTAGAGTACAAAGAATTAGAATTCAAAGTTATCAAGCTAGACCAGAAGCGTAACAACGTTGTTGTTTCTCGTCGTGCAGTTATCGAATCAGAAAGCAGCGCTGAGCGTGATGCACTGTTAGAAAACCTGCAAGAAGGTCAAGCAGTTAAGGGTATCGTTAAGAACCTGACTGACTACGGTGCATTCGTAGATTTAGGTGGTGTTGACGGTCTGCTACATATCACTGATATGGCGTGGAAACGTGTTAAACACCCATCAGAAATCGTCAATGTTGGCGATGAAATCAACGTTAAAGTACTGAAGTACGATCGTGAGCGCACTCGTGTGTCTCTAGGTCTGAAACAACTTGGCGAAGATCCATGGTTAGAAATCAGCAAACGCTACCCAGAAAACACACGTTTAACTGGTCGCGTTACTAACCTAACTGACTACGGTTGCTTCGTAGAAATCGAAGAAGGCGTTGAAGGTCTGGTTCACGTTTCTGAAATGGATTGGACTAACAAGAACATTCACCCATCTAAAGTGGTTAACTTAGGTGATGAAGTTGAAGTTCTGGTTCTGGACATCGATGAAGAGCGTCGTCGTATTTCTCTAGGTCTGAAACAATGTAAGACCAATCCATGGGATGACTTCGCAACTCGTTACAACAAAGGCGACAAGGTTTCTGGTAAGATCAAGTCAATCACTGACTTCGGTATCTTTATCGGTCTTGACGGCGGTATCGATGGTCTAGTTCACCTGTCTGACATTTCTTGGAACGGTACTGGCGAAGACGCAGTTTCTGAATACAAGAAAGGCGATGAAATCCATGCAGTGGTTCTGTCTGTAGATCCAGAGCGTGAGCGCATCAGCTTAGGTGTTAAGCAAACTGAAGATGATCCATTTAACGCATACTTGGCTGACAAGAAGAAAGGTACTATCGTAAACGGTACTGTTTCTGCTGTTGATGCTAAAGGTGTGACTGTTGAACTGGCTGACACTGTTGAAGGTTACATCCGTGTAGCTGACATTTCACGTGAGCGTATCGAAGATGCATCTACTGTCTATAATGTAGGTGATGCAATCGAAGCTAAGTTCATGGGTGTTGACCGTAAGAACCGCTCTATCAGCCTGTCAATCAAAGCGAAAGACGAAGCTGAAGAGAAAGAAGTAATGGCGACTCTGAACAAACAAGATGACGCTGTTATTAGCAATGCAATGGCTGAAGCGTTTAAAGCAGCTCGTAAATAATCGCCTGTTGTTTGGGGAGACTTCTCTCCCCATTAGGCGACTGTGTTTGGCTTGATAATAGGGGATAGCTAGGATGACGAAATCTGAACTTATCGAAAAACTCGCCACCAGGCAGTCGCAGCTGTCGGCGAAAGAGGTTGAAGGCGCAATCAAAGAAATGTTGGAGCAAATGGCAACAACATTAGAAAGCGGTGATCGTATTGAGATCCGTGGCTTTGGTAGTTTCTCGCTTCACTATCGTGCACCGCGGACTGGCCGTAATCCAAAGACTGGTTCATCAGTCGATTTGGAAGGTAAATACGTCCCGCACTTTAAGCCAGGCAAAGAACTGCGCGAGCGTGTTGACGCCGTTAATGTGTGATTGACCGCATAGTAAAAAGCCTCCGTTAGGAGGCTTTTTTGTATCTATTGCAAGGCAATGCTGGTCAGCTTAGTGAATTTCTTGGATAATCATTAAATTGAAACGCGTTTAGGGAGTGCAGCGTGAAATCATTTGTAGCAACTGTGCTTGTGGCACTGTTATTTATTCTGGCGTTGATCTTTGGCGCGCGTAACGAACAAGTGGTGACCATCAGCTATTTTGTCGCACAGGGTGAATATCGTTTACCTGTTGTGCTAGCGATCGTCTTTTTTGCTGGTTTCATCTTGAGCTGGTTAGTTGCAAGCTACTATATCGTGCGCTTGAAATTGAGCTTAGCGACAACGAGAAAGAAACTAAACCAAGTGATGGCTAAAGCCCCTCAGGATGTAGACGCCTAATATGCTTGAGATACTCTTTCTGTTGCTTCCCATTGCCGCCGCCTACGGTTGGTATATGGGGCGACGGAGCATAAGGCAGAATCAAAGCAATCAACGTAAACAATTGAGCCGGGACTACTTTACTGGCCTCAATTTCTTACTGTCGAACGAATCGGATAAAGCCGTTGATTTGTTTATCAGTATGCTAGATGTTGACGATGAAACCATAGATACCCATCTGTCACTCGGTTCGCTGTTTCGTAAGCGAGGCGAGGTCGACCGCTCCATTCGTATCCATCAGAATTTAATTGCCCGTCCAAACTTAGCCAATGAGCAGCGCGACATCGCTATGATGGAGCTGGGTAAAGATTATCTGGCCGCAGGATTTTACGATAGGGCCGAAGAAATCTTTATCAACTTGGTTAGCCAAGACGATCACAGTGAAGAGTCAGAAACTCAGCTCATTGCTATCTATCAAGTGATTAAAGAGTGGCAAAAAGCCATTGATATCACTAAGCGTCTAAGTCGTAAACGTCAGCAAGTCTTAAAGCCGTTAACGGCGCATTTCTATTGCCAGTTAGCCGATGAAGCCAGCGACGATGCACAGAAGATTAAACTGCTGCAACAGGCGCTGAAGCAAGATCCCCAATGCGGCCGAGCGTTATTGACCTTAGCGAAAAAATACCTCGATATTCAAGATTATGCCCAGTGCAAGCAAATGCTGCTGCAACTGAAAAAAGCCGATATCGAGCTTTTTGCCGATGCAATCCCCACGGCCAAACAAGTTTATCGCGACACACAAGACAAAGAAGGCTTCCAAGAGTTACTGGCGGGCGCCATGGCCGATGGCGCGGGTGCTTCTGTAGTTGTCGCCTTAGCGCAGCACATGATAAGTCTGGATGAGATTAAAGCGGCAGAGACCATGGTGCTCGATGCCCTATATCGCCATCCGACCATGAAAGGTTTTCAGCACTTGATGCAAATGCATTTGCGTCAAGCAGAGGAAGGGCAAGCCAAGCAAAGTTTAACTATGCTAGAGCAGCTCGTTGAGCAACAAATTAAATTCCGTCCAAGCTACCGTTGTAAAGAGTGTGGTTTCCCTTCCCATGCACTTTACTGGCATTGTCCTTCCTGTAAAAACTGGGGCAGTATCAAGCGGATCAGAGGCTTAGACGGCGAGTAAATAAGATAATATCTATAGTTAGTGTAACTCTGTTGGAGAGATGATGACGACTAAACCTATCCTCGTAGCGCTTGATTACGATAACAAAAACCACGCTTTACAACTGATAGAAAAACTCGATCCCAACATGTGCCGCCTTAAAGTCGGCAAAGAAATGTTTACCCTGTTTGGCCCGCAACTGGTGAAAGATATCCATGATCGTGGCTTTGATTTGTTCCTTGATTTGAAATTTCACGATATTCCCAATACTGTCGCTAAAGCCGTGGCCGCAGCCGCAGAGCTGGGTGTATGGATGACGAACGTGCATGCCAGCGGTGGTTTAGCCATGATGGAAGCGGCCAAAAAGGCCTTGCTGCCATACGGCGACAAAGCGCCTATGCTGATCGCTGTGACGGTATTAACCTCCATGAGTGATGATGATCTTAAATTACTCGGCATCAATGTGCCTGCATTTGAACATGTTCAGCGTTTGGCGAAGCTCACGCAGCAAGCGGGACTTGATGGTGTGGTGTGTTCCGCCCAAGAAGCGACAGCGTTGAAATCGCTGTTAGGTCAGGATTTCAAACTCGTTACGCCGGGGATCCGCCCAGTAGGTAGTGATGCTGGCGATCAACACCGGGTGATGACGCCACCTCAAGCGATAGCAGCGGGCTCAGATTACCTAGTGATAGGCCGTCCGATCACCAAAGCCGCCGATCCATTAGCGGCATTGCAAGCGATTCACCAATCATTGGCATAGACGTTTCAATAGTAGTCTCAATCGCGGTTTGACCGTCGTTTGAATAAAAAAGCTTGGAATCGCTCGTTAGTAACCTTGATATGATGGATAAAAATTGAAATAGTATCTTGAATGACAATATAACATAATTAATCACACCCTGAGTGCATATCTCACAGTTCACGGAGAACGCCCATGTTTAACTATCAAGGTAAGAATGTTGTCGTTGTTGGTGGTACCAGTGGGATAAATCTCGCCATTGCAGTGGCGTTCGCACAGGCTGGCGCCAATGTCGCAGTCGCGAGTCGCAGCCAAGATAAAGTTGATGCTGCGGTATTGCAGCTGCAGCAGGCCAATCCTGACGGTATTCATTTAGGTGTGAGTTTTGATGTGCGCGATCTTAGCGCCCTTGAAGTCGGTTTTGATAAAGTCGCTTCTGAGTTTGGTTTTATCGATGTGCTGGTAAGCGGCGCGGCGGGGAATTTCCCCGCCAGCGCCGCAAAGCTTTCGGCTAATGGTTTTAAGTCGGTAATGGACATTGATTTGCTCGGCAGTTTTCAAGTGCTAAAGCAGGCTTATCCTTTGCTGCGTCGCCCCAATGGCAATATTATCCAGATTTCGGCGCCGCAGGCTTCAATTGCTATGCCCATGCAAGTTCATGTGTGCGCGGCAAAAGCGGGCGTGGATATGCTGACGCGAACCTTAGCGTTAGAGTGGGGCAGTGAGGGGCTGAGAATTAATTCGATTATGCCAGGCCCCATAGCTAACACTGAAGGCTTTAATCGCCTCGCACCCAGCGCCGCATTACAGCAGAAGGTTGCCCAATCCGTTCCATTAAAACGCAACGGCGCAGGTCAGGATATCGCCAATGCAGCATTATTCTTAGGCTCTGAATTGGCGTCCTATATTACGGGAGTTGTGCTGCCGGTTGATGGCGGTTGGTCACTTGGCGGCGCCAGTATTGCGATGACAGAGCTTGGCGAATTGGCCGCAAAAATGTAGTTTGGTTTTAGATGTTTGATATTCAAAATCGAGAACTTTGATTTTATATAGATTAAGTAGGTAATGATCCATGGCTAATGCATTACAAGAGCAGCTACTCAAAGCAGGGCTTGCCAGTAAACAAAAGGTTCGCGACGTTAAGACCCAAAAACGCCGTGATAAAAAATCACGAATAGATGATGGCTCCAGTGCTTTTAAGCAAGAAGTGGCCGAGCAAAAACGTCTGCAGGCGCTAAAAGATAAAGCGCTGAACGAGCAACGTTTTGCAGAGGCATCAGAGCGTGGACAGGTGCGCGGTTTAATCACAGAGTTCACTAAGTCTGCGATTAAGATCCCAGCTTATGCTGAAGTGAAATTTAACTATACTCTTGATAATAAAATCTATTCTTTATACATAGATGAAAAACTGCAGGCAGAATTGCTCAAAGGGCAGTTAGGCATAGTGCGTTACGAAGATAAGAGTTACTTAGTGCCACATAAGTTAGCCGAGCGAGTGAAACTGCTGGTGCCGCAGTGGTGTGGTTATCTGTGGCAACAGGATGAATCTAAAGCTGTGGTGGTTGAAGATGATCCCTATGCGGATTATGCGATCCCAGATGATTTAATGTGGTAATAAGCACAAGCTTGTGAGCTAACGCTGCGACAATCCTGTGGTAAAGCTTATAAAATAGAGACCCTTAAGTTCAAGCTTAAGGTTTTTTTTATGGGTTGAATTTATACTTTGCTCACGTACCTCCATATTATTCGCGGCTGTATTTGTAATGAGATTGTTTTCTACAGTGAACTGGTATAAATTAAAACAACTGTTTTAATCCTACGTTTAAGAGTCTACCAATGAACCCTTATCAAGCCCCGTTGACGGATATGCGTTTCCTACTGGAACAGGTATTTGATGCCCCAAACACTTGGGCACAATTGCCTGAGATTGCTGAAATGGTCGATATTGACACGGCCAATGCCATTCTTGAAGAAGCAGCCAAGATCAGCAGTCAGTTGATCCATCCGCTGAACCGGACGGGCGATGAGCAGGGCGTGTTACATCAAGATAATCAAGTGATTACCCCTGATGGCTACAAAGCCGTTTATGAACAGTACTCGCAGGGCGGTTGGATTGGTTTGTGTGGCGATCCTGAATTTGGTGGCATGGGCATGCCAAAGATGCTGGGGATCTTAGTCGACGAAATGGCTTACAGTGCCTGTAATGCATTTACGCTTTATGGCTCGTTAACTGCGGGTGCGGCTTTATGTATCAATGCCCACGGCAGCGAAGCATTAAAACAAGCTTATTTGCCTAAGTTATATTCCGGCGAATGGGCGGGTGCTATGGATATGACAGAGCCGCAAGCGGGTTCTGATCTGCGTAATATTCGCACTCGAGCTTTACCGCAGGATGATGGTAGTTATGCCATTACGGGCAGCAAGATTTTCATTACGGGTGGCGATCACGATTTAACTGAAAACGTCATCCACTTAGTGCTTGCCAAGCTACCGGATAGCAAAGGGATTTCACTCTTCCTAGTGCCTAAAATATCGGTAAATACCGATGGCAGCTTAGCGAATGCGAATGGTGTATCAGTCGGTTCTATCGAGCACAAGATGGGCCTTAAAGGTTCAGCAACGTGTGTGATGAACTTTGATAATGCACAAGGTTTCTTGATTGGTGAACCCAATCGCGGTCTCGTATGCATGTTCACTATGATGAACTACGAGCGTTTAGCGATTGGTATACAAGGTCTGGGCAGTGCTCAGGCGGCGTATCAGATGGCAGCTGATTATGCTAAAGAGCGTAATCAAGGCGTTGCCGCTGGCGGCTCGCCGACGGGCAGTGAATCTGATCCTATTATCGTCCACGGCGATGTGCGCCGTATGTTGTTGACCATTCGAGCGATGACAGAAGCGGGCCGTGCTTTGTCTGTGTTTACTGGGCAACAGCTAGATTTGGCCAAATATGCTCAAGATGAAGTTAAAGCCAAAGCAGCGCGTTATGTGGGTTTATTAACGCCAGTCGCTAAAGCCTTTTTAACCGATCGCGGTCTTGATGCGACGATCATGGCGCAGCAAGTCTTTGGTGGACATGGTTATATTCGTGAAACGGGTATTGAGCAATTAGTCCGTGATACCCGTATCGCACAGATTTATGAAGGCACCAATGGCATTCAAGCCATCGATTTCCTCGGCCGTAAAGTCACGGGCGATAATCTTGCCGCATTAAACGAATTTGTCGCTGACTTGAAAGCACAAATGCGCGCATTTACTCACGTTGATGCGGTGAAAGTGGCCGCAGTATGCGCACGTTTAGATGCATTAGTCATAGTCGCTGAGTCGATTAATGAGCACAAAGTCGCTCAACCTGCGCTTATCAATGCTTGCGCGGTCGACTTCTTAGATGCCTTTGGTTACACCCTTTATGGTTTCTACTGGTTGGCTATGGTCGATAAGGTCACGGACCATGAAGATAAAGCGTTCGCCGAGCAGAAAGCCTATTTAGCTAAGTTCTATTTTGATAAGTTACTGCCTAAAGCGGATTACCATATCGCTCAAGTTAGATCCGGTGATGCGACCACTATGGCGATGCCTGCAGAGTTGTTTTAATTATGCTTCGATAGATTCGTTTAAATAGAAACGAAATAAAAACGAGAAAAGCACTGATGACTCAGTGCTTTTTTGTTTTATGTCATGCTATTTCTACTCGGCAGTTTTTAATCTTGGACCGAGTGAGCTGCGGTACTAAGCGCTGCTGTGGTGGGGGATGGCACTTGCAGCACTGAAATCAATTGCTTGAGAAACTCGGCATTAAACGATGGTTTATGCTGATGTTTAAGCTCGGGACTCATGCCATTCTCAAGCACCACAAACAGGGTGTCACTGTGCTCAGGCAAACGGATAAAGCCCGCTAAGTTAGACACGCCTTGCATCGAGCCTGTTTTAGCAAAAATTTGCTGTTTCAGCGGCGACTTGTTGTAACCCATGCGATACCTTAAGGTGCCGCTTATTCCTGCTTGCGGCAGACTGGTCATTAACGAGCTAAAGCGACTGTCCTTATGGATGAGTGCCAATACCGCCGCTAACTGCTGGGCATTGAGCAAGTTATAGCGTGACAGCCCTGAACCATCGACAATGTTAGCGTTACTCAGATCGACGCCTAACTCCGTTAAAATCCGCTGCATGGCTGCCGCGCCATTAGTAAAGCTACCTTGGGCATTGAAATAACTTTTGCCAAGCTGTTTAAACAGGCTATCAGCAATCAAATTATCCGACTTGAGCAGCATAGTATCGAGCAGTTCAGGCAGTGGCGCCGAGCTATGGCTGGCAATCAATTTTGCCTTTTTGGGCAAGCTAGTGCCGAGCTTAACTTTACCCGCCAGTGACATTTCGCCTTTGAGCAGCGAGGTGAGGTTATCTTGGGCAAATTTGAACGGATCGCTGACCGCAATCGCCAGTCCAATCGCTTCACCGCCCGGATAACAACCACGCAGATGATAGTTGTTTTGGCCTAGTCGCACCAAATCGAGTTGGCAAAACTCACGACTCGCCTTTGGATCAAATACCGCATCGCTGCTGACTTTTATCCCATAACTTCCCGTGCGCAGATTTACCCGCGAAGGTGTATTGGCCGTGCTAGGGTTAAACTGACCGTAGACGCAGTTCTGATTGATGATATAACTCGACACAGGCGCGGCAAAACAAATGCCTAAGTCATCCCAAACCCAACCAGGGGCCTGCATTTGCTCTTGTTTATCGCCGAGCAAATACAGATGTCCATCAATGCGATTAATGCCTTGTTTCACGAGACTGGCAAAAATGGCCTTGAGATCGGCTTGGGTCAGCGTCGGATCGCCACTAAAACGCAGGTATGCACTGCCAGCGATATGGCCCTTGTGTATTGGTGCATCCGTCCATAATTCAGTGATATAACGAAAATCAGGCCCAAGCTGAGCCATGGCACTCACAGCTGTAAGTAGCTTCTGCGTGCTGGCAGGAATAAACAGCGTCTCAGCCTGTTGGCTAAAGATCACTTGATTGTTAGACATGTCCATTGCCAGCAGTGCAATTTGCGAGTGACGAGGGCTGATTTTGCTGACCGCTTGGCTAAGCGAAGTGGTTCGGGTCTCTATCGCTCCAGCGTCGATGTATTCAGCGCGGGCGAGATTGTGGCTCGCCGTTAGAAGTAGGCTGGCATACAGAGTGGTTTTCAGTAACGTTTCCATGTTAGCGATTGACCATTTTTATTAAGAACATCATGGGCCTTCTGGTTAAGTTCGATGCAATGTGGGGCTAATCCTCACTGCTGCTGTCATCCTTTTCCATCAAGCGATATAAACGTAGGGTAACAAACAATACCAGTCCGATAAACAGTGGCAGGATCAGTAATCCCAACTGGGCTTTAAAATGGAAAATACCCCAAGCAAACAGCAGTGTCAGCGCTAACGTCAGCAGAATTTTTTTGTTCATGGTCTTCGTCTTTTATCGTGTTGGTTTCATCGCAAATAGGCGTTTTAGTTTACGCTAAATCACTGGGTTCGGGGTAAACGAAATAGGTTTGAAGATTATTTTGTGATTTGGCAGACATTTTAGCGGATCTTCAGTAAAACCTGCGATGGTTTGTATGGGCTTGTCACGTTAAACATCACTTAATCCACGGACAGTCCGATTAATATCGAACCGTTAATATTCACACTTTTACATTGCCCTTAACATGATATGTGTGCCGAAAAACAGCCCTTAAATGTGGTTGTAATCCTAGCCTAAAAGATGCGATTTTTAGCTAAATAGTGGCGCTACGGCGGGATTACATCGCGTGAGGTCAAATTACCAGCAAAACCGCGAGGTTTCAGGAGGCTTTTGGGAGAAAAGTCTTGCCGAGACGAGGTGAAGTCGGTAATTTCTACCCCTTACGATTTTAGGTTCTTAGGTAACAACTAAACCATGCCACATATTAGTATGCGCGGCTTACCACAAGCGGTCGTTGCAGCGTTCAGCCAAACATTACTGCAGTCATTGGCGGATATATGTAAAGGTAATGCAGAGAGTTTCACGTTAGATTGGATCCCAAGCATCAGTTTTCGAAATGGAAAAATTGATCAACGCTTCGTCCAAGTTGAGTTACTCTGGTTCCCTAAGGACCCTGATATCCATCTTAAAGTAGAACAAACGATCAGGCAGGCAGTGACAGAGGCCTATCCAGAGTTAACACATATTGCTGTGATGTTTTTATCATTGAACCCCAGTGCTTCCTATCGGGGTGGTCAGCATGATTAAAGGAGGATGCCTTGCTAGATAAGCTTGGTGGAATAGCCGTTCAACCCGAGGCTTTAACGTGGTTGCTCACGCCATGCCGTTTCAAGGCAGAATTACTCGCTCGTATCGCGAGCGCCAAGCACAGTATTTATATTGCGGCGCTGTATTTAGAAGATGACGAAGCTGGCCGTGAAGTATTACAAGCGTTGATGGATGCTAAAGCGGCAAATCCAGCGCTTGATGTCAAAGTATTAGTGGACTTTCACCGCGCAAGACGCGGCTTGATTGGCCATAAAGGCGATAGCGGTAACTATTTGATGTACCGCAGAGTGATGGCTGAAGCCGAACATCCCATCGATATCTTAGGTGTCCCCGTTAAGTCCCGTGAATTTATGGGCGTACTGCATCTTAAGGGCTTTATTATCGATGATGCGGTGATCTATAGCGGTGCCAGTCTCAATAATATCTATTTACAACAAAATGATAAGTACCGTTTCGACCGTTATCACTTGATTGAGTCGGCCGAATTAGCCCGCAGTATGCGCGCGATGATCCAGAAAAACATCATTGCTGATCCTGCTGTGTGTTCGTTAACCCAAGACGCTGAACAAGAAGTACTGCCGCCTAAGACGGACATGCGCAGCTTTAAGCTGAGATTGTCTGACGCTGAATATCAGTTTAAGGAAACCCGTGATGGCAATCGCATCACGCCGTTACTTGGGTTAGGCCGCAAGAAAAACTTGCTCAATAAAGTGGTTGTCGCCTTGGTGGAAGAGTCAAAAGACTCTCTGTTTATCTGCACGCCCTATTTTAATCCGCCTTATATTTTAGTGCGCGCCTTGGCTAAGCATTTGCGCAATGGCAAACGCATTGACATCGTAGTGGGCGACAAGACGGCTAACGATTTTTATATTCCGCCTGAGCAGGATTTCTCCACTATAGGTGCCTTGCCCTATATGTATGAGCAATCATTGCGTAAGTTTGCTAAACGCCAACAGTGGGCGATTGATAATGGCCAGCTGAATATCCATCTGTGGAAACACGGCATCAACAGTTATCACCTCAAGGGCATCAGTGCCGACGGCAATAAGCATTTGATCACAGGCTCTAACCTGAATCCAAGAGCTTGGGCGCTGGATCTTGAGAATGGTTTGTTGATCCAAGATGAAATTGGTTGCTGGAAAGCTCAGTTTGAAGCCGAGCAGGCGCATATTCTTGAGCACACACAGCGGTTATATCACTACAGCCAAGTGGATACCTTGCAGAGTTATCCTGCACCTGTGAAGAAGATCATGACCCGAATTCGTCGCCTTAAAGCCGACTTTTTACTGCGCCGCATTCTGTAACGCTGGGTTCTATAGCACAACGTATTTGCCAATATTTCTGTTTAAGTACAGTTTGTTACCGATTAAAAAAGCCCACGTCAATGTGGGCTTTTTTGTTAAATTGCGATAATAGATTTTGCTTAAGCTAAGAACGCTATCGCTTCAATATTTCGGCATTAAATCTATGGTTCTAAATCTATGGTTTTAAATCTAGGATCTTAAATTTAGGGTATTAAATCTGTGGCATCAAATTGTGGTGAGTGTCATTTTGATCTCTGGCGTAATACAAAGACAAAATCACTAACACCACCATGACAGCGCTTAATAAACCTATGCTCAACTGGCCGCCCATAGGCACTAAAGACATAGTCAATGCGGCAAGTCCGGCACCAAAATTTTGTAATCCTCCCAGTAATGCCCCTGCAATTCCTGCTTGACGTGGAAATGGCTCTAAAGCCGCCGAGGTCAGGGTAGGGAATAGCATACCAGCGCCACTGAAGAATAAAATCGATCCAACCAGTAAACTCCAACCGACGACTAAATTGAAAAGCCCCGGGATCAACATGAATAAGGCGCCAGCGCCAAGCAGCGCAACACCTTGATAGATAACTCTTTGCGGCTTATTTTGTCGACCTGCGATCAGCGCGCCCAATAAATAGCCTGGAATCGGCGCCACAAAATAACAACTGACCATGAAAGGCGTCAGCCCAAGATATTGGCCATAGAGAACGCCGGCAATGGCTTCAAACGCCGCAATACCCGCAAAGGTTGCGATCAATGAAAATAGATAAGCTCGAAATGCTCTATGGCGCAGGACATGCCGATAGGATGCGATAACGGCTTGATGTTCCCGCTGCGCCTTAGGTAACGATTCTTTAAAGGCGAATATCAATAACAGCCAGACCACGGCACCGAATCCTGCTAACACCCAGTACACGGCTTGCCAGTCGAAGTAGGCCGCACTGGCGCTACCGATAAATGGTGCCAGTAAAGGTAAAAACACTACGGCCATAGAAACATAACTATTAAATTTAACCAGTCGGTCGCCAAAGTAATGATCGCGGGGAATACTTCGGCACAATGCGCCCGCGCTGGCTGTGCCTAGTCCTTGAATAAGGCTCGCGACAATCAGTTGGTTAAAGCTTGTGGCGTTAGCCGCAAACACTGCACCTATAATAAAAATTGCGATACCCACGACGAGTGGCATTTTACGGCCAACGCGGTCTGACACTGGGCCATATACAAATTGAAAAATTCCGTAGGAGAGTAAGTAACAAGCCATCACTGCTTGTAGCTGACTAGCGTCTACATTGAGCCCGAGTGCAATTTGCGGAAGGGCAGGCACAAAAATCGTCTGCGCCATTTGGCCGCAGGCGACCATAAAGACAATCATTAACAGTAAACTAGACTGACTCGCCGCTGGAGCGATATCGTGATGAATAGGAGAGTGTGGCATGCCTGACATGATAGTTCCGAAAAAGGTCACTTTAGGTATTTGCGCGCATCTTACTCCCTAAAAGCGTAACTTCAAGTGTCAATCATATTGATTTGATGAAATATTTTTTAATGCGACGCATAAGTTTTTCTCTTCATTTTTAGCTGTAAAGCTAAACTTACGTAGGGTTATTTGTCTGTTAATTAGGTCGAATAATTGCAAATGGATTAATACTCAGATTAACCCTGCACTGCCTATTTTCTTACATGGGAGTTTGCTTAAAAATAGTGGCTATTAAGAGATTGGAGGTAAGCAAGTGGATAAGGTGCCTAATGTAAGGAAGTCACGCTAAAAATATATTGGTAAGAAACAAATAAAAAGGAGATAGCGAATCGGGCTATCCCCTTATTTCCCTTAATGCTAGATAGTCGCTACCAGCATGATGCTATTTTTGTAATTTCTCTATGCCAGTTAAAATCTGATACCCCACAGTCACCCGAGGCGGTACAGGATAATTTTTATTGCTTAACAATACTATGCCAAGCTTTTGTGCGGGAATAAATGCTGCATAAGCGGCAAAACCGCCGGTTGAGCCGGTTTTATTGATCCACACATTTTGCTGCGGCGCGAGGGGCGGCACTATGGGTTTAACGGGTGTGCTGCCAAACACGACTTCCTGAGTATGACCCATAAGTATTTTTTCAAGATCAATAGGATAAGAGTAATGCTCCCAAATCATATCCTGAGTCATCATGCCCACATCAAAGTATCCCGTGTGGGTCTCATCGAGTGCCGTTTGCAGTGGCTTAGCTAGCGGGTGCATTTGCATATTGGCCTCCACAAAATGCAGCAGATCCGTGGCTGTGGTTTTTACGCCATAGGCTTCATCTGCTAATACACCAGGATTGACCCGCACTGGCATGTCTTGCTTATTGTAGCCTTGGGCATAATCAGCCATTTTGCTGCTCGGAACTTGGATATAGCTGCTGGTCATACCTAATTGTGGAAATAGTGTTTGCTCAAGAGCTTGTTGAAACGTTTTATCTAAACTCTGTGCGGCAATCATGCCGAGCAGGCCAATGCTCGGATTGGCGTAATTCCTGTGCGTCCCTGGGGCAAATGACGGTTGCCAATGCTTAAGATAATCCATTAATTCCGCGTTATTCGTGACCTTGTCGGGCACTTGCATCGGCAGATCTCCCACAGTGTGAGTCGCTAAATTGATGAGACTAATCTCGTCAAAATGGCTGCCTTTTAATGCAGGAACATAATCACTGGTCATATCCGTGAGTAATAACTTGCCTTCGATTTGTGCGTAGTTCGCCAGTGTCGCGGTAAAGGTTTTACTGATAGAGCCAATCTCGAACAGAGTATGTTCAGTCACACTTTGCCCTGTGGTTATAGAACTGACGCCATATTGGTAAAAATACTGTTTACCATCAAGGGTAATACCAATCACAGCGCCGGGAATGCCGTATTCGGCCATCAGAGGTTTAACTGCGGCATCTACAATTGACTGGATGTCTGTGGTATGAACTGTTTGTGCTGCTGCGATATTGGAAAATAGCGTTGCAGTGAGCAGTACAACGCTTAATAACGGCATGGAAGCGAGCAGGGGATGTCGTTGCATAATGGGCCTTTCATCGAAATTGCATTTATAGAGTCGAGATTGAACTCGATATTACGGCAATTCCTCATAAAGTTAAGCCCTTACTGATATTTAGCATTATTTTCCCTCTGAAGGTAACTAAAGCGTTAACTTCGCTAACCCTGTGTTAAAAGCGATGTGGTGACATTGAGTTTGGCATTACAGCTGTTGCGCCCTTTACGGCCAAGGGATAAACTGCGCCACCGCGAGAGAAAAGTGCTGAATAACTTAGCTGCAATCCCTAATAAGTTTGAAAGAGAATCGGTTTTATGGCTTTAGCCCCACATGCAGTGCACCATTTATATCAGTACCGTAAGTCTCTATCGACTAAGCCCTTTGGTGCCCGTGGTAAAAAACTGATCCGCTGTCCATTATGTCTTTTAGGTGAGCAGTTCTGTACCTGCGCGCTGCGCCGTCAGTTACAGACTCAAGCGAGTTTTCTGCTGATCATGTACAACGATGAAGTACTAAAACCAACTAACAGTGGGCGCTTGATTGCGGATCTTATCCCAGATACACACGCCTATATTTGGTCGCGCACTGAACCTGAAGCGGCATTACTTACCTTACTCAATTCGCCGCAATATCAACCCTATTTAGTGTTTCCTGCCCAATATGCGGAGCAAGGACAAACGGTACTAAATCAGGTACCTATGTCGATGTTAGCCGAAGGCAAACGGCCGTTGTTAATCATGCTCGATGGCAGTTGGCGTGAAGCGATTAAAATGTTCCGTAAGAGTCCATACTTGCATTCTTTACCACTGCTTTCCTTTGACCCAGATACGCTGGCAACCTATGCATTGCGTAAAGGCAGCCATGACTTTCAACTTGGCACCGCCGAGGTGGCATCATTAGCTTTAGGGGCGATTGGTGAAGCGGCTAATGGCAAAGCCTTAAGTACATGGTTTGATTTGTTTGTCGAATCATCATTACTGGGTCGTAATCGTCGTTGCCGCGAAGATCTTCTGCCAATCACAGATTTTACCGATGCCTTTGAACTAGCTTTTGAACAGGCCAATAACGGCAAGCGTTAATTCATCTTCGAAATGAATGTGTATTTAAGTATTTAAGTCAGCTATTATCTTAAATAAAAAAACTCCCCTCAGGTAAGGGGAGTTTATATAAGCGTATATATTCTTTGGCAATAACGTTTTATTTACGCTTCGACCAATGCCGATATATCCACAGATAACGACTTATACAGCGACTTCTTTACCATCTAATTTTCGAATAACCACAGTGGCGGCGCGAGGCCGTAATGTGATTCCGGCTGGTGTTTGTTCAGCGGCATTAGACGAATAAGGCCAGTTACCTGGGTGCTGAATGTTAGCAAATACCGAAGTGTAATCTGGGCTAATGGCAAAACCTGTCACTTCACAGTCGTTGGGGCCGACAAAGAAACGCTTTAATTCCATTTGATTATCGGCGGTTACGCCTACTTGTTTCTCTTGGCCATCTACCAGTGTTGAAGGCACTATTGCGAGCATTTGATCGTTAGTTTCTTCGGCAACTTCCTTGGCGCCGTTGTCGGTTTGAACCCACAAGATACCGCGTTTATCAAAGGCTAAACCATCTGGGCTGGCAAATTGATTGAGATCGGTTAAGCCTGACAAGTTGGTCTCAGCATTGCCATCGCTGGGAGAGCCAAAAACAAAAATATCCCATGTAAATTCAGTCGCTTTGTCACCTTCATCCCAACGGATAATATGGCCGAAATAGTTTTTCAATCTTGGGTTGGCAGGATTCGCTTCGGTACGTTTTGAGTTGTTGGTCAGGGTCAAATAAGCAGAGCCTGTGAACGGATCGACCGCGCACCACTCAGGTCGGTCCATAGGTGTTGCGCCGACTAAATCCGCTGCGCCCGCGGTGTTTAAAATAATCTCGGCCAAAGTTGCGAAGCTATCGCCTAGGGTTTTGCCGTCAGTGGTTTGGCTATCTAACGTCAAAGGTAACCAAATACCGCCACCATTTTCATTGAATTTAGCCGCGTATAAAGTACCTTCATTCATGTACTTATCGCCTGTTTGCAGGCGGTTGCTGCTGTCAGCATCCTTTGCATCCCAGGCCGCATTTGAAACAAATTTATAGAGGTATTCGAATTGCGAATCGTGGCCAGAATAGAAAACGACTGGCTTGCCTTCGGTTAATTTACCAAAGGTACAACCCTCATGGCGGAAACGACCAAGAGCGGTACGTTTTACCGCGCGAGATGTGGCATTGTACGGGTCAATTTCGACAATATAACCGTGGCCGTTTGCTTCATTACGGTAGTCATCCTGAGCACTTGCGCCCTTTGGCGTGACATCAAAACGGGCAAATTCATCGAGGCGTTCTTCATCATGACCCGCAAGATCGTCCCAACCATAACGAGTGCTGGTTTTACTGATCCCGATACGACTCTGATCGGCGGTTAAGCTACCACGGTTAGCAAAATAACCAGGCCAATTTTCTTCACAGGTCAGGTAAGTACCCCAAGGCGTGTAGCCATTGCCGCAGTTATTTAAGGTGCCACGTGCTTGGCTGCCATCGGGAGAGTAGCGGGTTTCGAGTAGCGAAGAGTAGGCCAGAGGGCCGCTGATATCCATCATAGTTGCGCCAGTGAATCGACGGTTATGACCATCATTACTGACGACTTCCCATTGATTATTCAGCAGTTTTATACGTACAACCGATACGCCGTGAGCGTTAATCTCTTTGCGTACTTCATCAATAATAGTGCGAAGACCAGAAGTGGGGTCAAACGTCTGGCCCGTAGGATGCAAAGCATCTTCATCAATGTATTCGTGGTTAATGCAGAGTAGGCCGTCATCACCCGCATCGTTTAATGGGAAGAAATGCATACCATCGTGGTGCATGCCCACTGAGTTCGCTTGGTCATCGGCCGTGTTACTGCCATCACTTTTCCATGGCGACGCTTTTGCGTTTAATGGCGTGCCCCAAGGTGCTAACACCTGCGCTGTGTAACCTTCTGGCACGACAACCGCATCTAAGCGAGAACCCGCAACCGATGTAAAGTTAAGCTTGTCACTACTTTTAGTCGGTGGCACTGGCGTGACTGGATCGACAGGTGTAGGAACAGCTTCATTGTCTGAACCACAAGCGGTTAAGCCAACACTGGCAAAAGCAGTCATAGCGCTAATGCCTAGACCACTTTTTACGAAATTACGGCGAGATAAATGCTTATCCAACACTTGATTAAAGGGTTCATTATTACTTTTATTATAAAGTGTAGGATCAAAGGTGGCCTTACTCATATTTTACTCCGGCTAGTACGATGAATTAAATTTCGTGCCTAAGGCTAAAGTACCAATATGACAATAAAGCTTATTTTATATTACAGGAATAATTTAAAGAGAATCCAATCGATATGTTTGAATAATGTTAGAACTGGCGTGATGTGTTTTTTAAGATAACAAGGCATAAAACTTAAAATAACATTAATTAGACTTATTGCTCTAATTTGAAGCTTGAAATAAATATAAAATATGAGTTGATAGTGAAATCATTATCAACTCATAGGATTTTCTCAGGTTAATATTCTTAAAATAAAAAGTTTAAATTATTTATATGCTTAGAAAACGATATTTATGCGGTTAGTTTTCCGATGAGTCGATGCTGTTGACACTTAATCTTTAACAGTTAAGTGTTAATCTTTAGGTTTTAAATAATGACGAAGTGAACGCGGATCGGTATGTCCGGTTCTGGCCATGATGTACAAATGATCTTTATTATTTTCATGGAGTTGTGTCACGCAACCACTACGCAAACTGTGGGCACCATAAAATCTGGCGGGCAATCCTGCTTTAGTACAATATTTTTTTATGATGCGATAAATATCATCGCCAGTAAGGAAACCACTATTTTTATTCAATAATGAACTCGCTCCGGAATGTCGGTCCTTCATTTGATACGGCCGTAAATTTTTTCCATCACGGGAAAGCGATCTAAATAAATGTCCGTCTTCAATATTGGCTAGCGATAACCAATTTTTTACTGCATCGAGTGCTGCAAAGGGTTCATGATCTGGCAGGTCTTTCCATTCACGTTGGCCTTGCTGATTACTCTTCGAATAGGGCAGGCGCACTTTTAATTTGTTACGCAGAAAACTGACATACTGAACTTTTATATCTGCCAGTTCAGAACGACGAAACCCACCTTGTAATCCTAATTGAATAATCGCTTTGTCCCGCGCTCGGGTTAATGGCTGCACTTGTTCATCGATAGCTTGGATCAACATTTCCACTTCATCATACATAATGGGTTGTTGATCATAGTCACTCACATGGCGAGATTGATTTCTGCTCAAACCGCGCATTACTCTCATCACCAGTGGATGTTCGGTGGGCGAGTGAAATCCCGCTTGAATATGATGATAGCGAATTGCTGCTAACCTTGTGGTTAATGTTTGCATTGAAAGTTGAACGCCAGTGCTTTCTTGGATCAATTCTTTTTGATGACCAATAAATGAAATTATGCTTCGTGGATCTGCGGGCAGAACCTGAAGTTGGTGCTCAGCACAATAACGGCTAAATACACTGAAGCTCGTATTATAAACACGGCGAGTGTTAACTGAAATTTCGTATTCAGTTTCTTCGGCGGCGCTTAAATAATCACTTCGAACCGATTGTGGTAGGAAAGACTCTTCAAAAAAACGTGGCTGTTCAGCACGGTTATTATGGTGATGATCTGATCCTGTCACTCTTTCATTCGATACATTGGTGTTATTTTGAGCATTACTATTTGTCCGGATCATTTTAGACATGCCGTTGAAGTCACCTGATATTGAATTAAGAAGGCGTAATTATACGCAAATTATAGCTATATCTACCAGTGATAATCGTCATTATCACTGGTAGAGTACTTATTTGTTTAAATAATCCTCTTTTATCAGAGAAGGGGGAATTAAATAACATTAAGCTGGATTGTTTGGTTTAAAAAATAACCAAGACAAACCCGTTATTACAATGGTGATTAATTCAGCAGAGTTATAATAAGAGCCAAATTTAGTATGAAATTTGTACTTTGTATATGAAATAGTTTTGAACTCGGTTGGCCACAGATGTGCAAATTAAAAGAATGGTGTAACCATTTTATTTGCCATTCTTGAATAGAAGGCCGTTAAACTAGGCTTGTATGTTGGGTGAAATTTAAGCGAATAACGACAACCGCTTATCTGGTTATTGAGGTGATATGCATTGAGCTATTTCAGTCTAGGGTAAAATGAAGCATAAGGAATCGATCATTAATCAATAAAATGGTTTAACCATATATTAATACTTGTCGATTTGTACTAGCATGAGTTCCCATTTATTTTATCCGCATTGAACGCATGCTTAACTGAAGAAACGTATTTATGGAACCGCAAGCTTGGATATATCAACAAGACAAACCAACCGCAGGCAGAAAATTATTATTGCTTGAGGAAGCAGAATTGATTTTTGCCTTACCCTTAATTTATCGCCTTATCAATCCTGAAGCCGTCGCATCTAAACCAGATTGGTTTTGTGGCGCTGAGTTACAAACGGTTTTATATACTGAGTTGGTGACGCAATTAAATGAATTAGTCCGATTACGCAAAAAGGCACAGCGACTCGACAACGAGCTCATGAAGGTAAATAAAATGCTCAATCAGTATTTTACTGATTTGGGTTGGCGTATGGTTCGTAAAGAGTTATCACAAATAAAAAAACGTCAGAAAAAGTCTCATATAGAGGTAAGTAGGGATATTATTCTGAGATTAAAGCGTTATATGGAGTCTCAAAAGTTGGACAGTTTTGATCAGGCAATAGATAACTTATTGTCGGAGCATGATGCTGATAACTCACAAAATCATTTACAGCACTCAGATGATATTGTTGACAATATTATTAGCGTCGAGATACGTGATCAATAATCGCTTAAATGAGCAAGTTAGCCGTGACTTATCTGTGCAGACACGTAAAATTGCTGTTAAGTTTAAAGGGATATTTTTAGTTTAGGATTAAGTAACATGGGGCATCAGAAATGAGTGTAAGCATTGCAAATGAAAGGAAAATTGCTGTCCTGTGCCGAATTGAACCTGGCTGTCTCGGACCAGATGGTGTGGATCACATTGAGGCTTTTTGTGCTTTGGCCCAAAAAGCGATGCAACATTTCGACGTCGATGTTGGTACTTGGTTGCTGATCCCAAGATACGATAAAACCTTGGAAGAGATGCAATACAGTGTTGCCAATAAATTACTTTCTCGCGAACAAGCGACTAAGTATCTTGTCTCTATCGGACGTGATATCGATAGTTTTGAAGAAAGATTTCACGATAAACTCACCTCGCTGATTAATTTATACCTTGCAAGAAAACCGTAAACTGAAGGCTTTGCTTTGCCGAGATTAACCTCAGCTTTAGCCTCGGCGCATACGTTAGCCATAGCTCAAATTTCTAAAGCCATTTTTATTTTCGCATTCAATTTTTTATAAAAATGGCTATTTACTTCTCATAAAATCAATATATTAACCATCATTCTTCATCTGCGGCATCATTGATTCCAATTGATAAACTCAGCGTCAAAACTCAGTTGTCGGTAATTAACTCCGTAAAGTAGCTCAAAATTTGCTAGACTAGTCGACTCACTTAATGCTGAATCTTTTTCTTGCGGTATACCCAATTTTTGGGGTGGTAAGGATGAGTGTAAAGGACGGTTGATGTTTAATTCCATTCCAGAAACTAATCCATACATTAGTTTGTTGCAGCGGGATTTCGGGTTTTCTGAATTTCGTTCTGGCCAAGCGCAAACGATAACCCAACTGTTGGCGGGGAAGTCGAGTTTGGCTATTTTTCCCACGGGTTCTGGTAAATCCCTTTGTTACCAATTTACAGCATTGCAATTACCCCATTTGAGTTTAGTGATTTCACCTTTACTCGCCTTGATGAAAGACCAGCTGGAATTTTTACAATCTAAGGGAATTCATGCGGCCAGCATAGATTCAACCTTAAGTGCTGAGCAAAGTCAGCAAGTGATGGCTGATGCGCGTTCTGGCAAATTGAAAATTTTAATGGTGTCGGTTGAACGTTTCAAAAATGAACGTTTTCGGCAATTTATTCAATCGGTTCCGCTGTCAATGCTGGTCGTTGATGAGGCGCATTGTATTTCAGAATGGGGCCACAATTTTCGGCCCGATTATCTTAAATTGCCCGACTATCGGCGTGAGCTTGAGATCCCATTAGTACTGTTATTGACGGCCACAGCGACACGTAAAGTGAAACTGGATATGGCCAAGCGCTTTGATATTGCGCCTGAACACATAGTGCAAACGGGATTTTATCGACCCAATTTAGATTTGACTGTTCTGCCTGTATCAACGCAAGAGAAGAATGCCTTACTGGTTCAGCAGATAGCATCATTCTCTGGTGCCGGCATTGTGTATGTGACTTTGCAGCAAACCGCCGAAACGGTCGCTCGACTTTTGAGCCAACAAGGTATAGTCGCCAGTGCCTATCATGCTGGATTTGAAGATGAAAAACGTCAACAAATTCAAAATGATTTTATGCAGGATAAGCTGCAAGTGGTGGTGGCAACCATTGCTTTTGGCATGGGAATCGATAAGAGTAATATTCGTTTTGTGATCCACTACGATTTGCCTAAATCTATTGAAAACTACAGCCAAGAAATTGGCAGAGCTGGGCGTGATGGTGCGTTATCCCATTGTGTCACCTTGGCCAATCTTGACGGGCTAAATACCGTTGAGAATTTTGTGTATGGCGATACGCCGGAGCGAGAAGGTATCGCACAAGTCATTGAGACTATTCGACTTGAACAAGATTCCGGTCAGTGGGAATGTCAGCTCAATGGCGTGTCGACGGCGAGTAATATTCGCCAGTTACCGTTAAAAACGTTACTTGTGCAGCTAGAAATTTTAGGTGTGGTTAAACCGTTATTCGCTTACTACGCTGACGTTAATTACAAGTTTTTGGTCGACAAACACGCCATTCTGAGCCGATTTAATCCCGAGCGGCAGGCGTTTTTGACACAGATTTTTAATCATACGCAGATGAAAAAAATATGGGGCGCGTTAGATTTTGATGCCTTGTACAGTGCAACGGGTCATGAGCGCAGCCGCGTGTTAGCCGCGCTGGAATATTTAGCTGAACATCAGTTGATTGAATTAGAAACTAAACGAATTACCGATGTGTATCGGGCGGATGTTGCCGCATTAGCGCGTCCCGAACTCACCGATGAGCTGTACCATTATTTTATCGATAAAGAGCAGAAAGAAATTGCGCGAATCGCGCAGTTAGTCCGCTTTTTTGAACTTGAGACGTGCTTAAGCCACAATTTATCCCGTTATTTTGATGATAATGAGACGCCAGCGGTCTGCGGTCATTGCAGTGTTTGCCGCGGCAATATTGCTAAGTTGCGCTATTCGACGGAACCAACTTGGCCGACAGATCAGCAGATATTGGCTGATTTGCGTGAGTTGAAACATCATTTAACGGCTAAAGGCATTGATGCTTTGTCACTCGATACCTATTGTCGTTGCCTCGCAGGCATGTCGGTGCCTTTGGTGAGTCGTTTTCAAGTGCGTAAGTTAAGTGGCTTCGGCCGCTGTGAAAAATTGAGATATGCTGAAATTAAACAGAAAGTTGAGTCACTGTTGTCGCAACTAGATGATAAAAGAGTTGAACATGAATAAGGCCGTAAAAAAGATGTTAGCCACCCATGAACATTTAGTTCACTCTGAAGGTGTGACTGTGGTTTCCCATATGCAAAGGGAAAAGGCAGAGTGGGTACAACATACTGTTATGATTGAAGATTGTGATGTTCCGTTTAAATTCAGACGGGTGAAAAAATATCGTAATCTGCAAGGGCAAAAGATCAATGTCATCTATTACCCAGAGACAGAAACTGTGGCGGGTTTTGAGATAGAAATCATGCAAGTTGTTAGAATTAAACGATTCTAGTTAATGTTCTTCGAGTCTTTGCTTTTATCAATCAGCAAAGACTCGAAGCGCATTCGATTGATGACTCGAGCGTTAAAATCGTGCTACTTACTTGGAATATTGATAGGTTGAATCCACTTTCCACGTTCTGAAACGCAGTTCCGCGCCTTCTGGTAGATAAAATACCTTAGGTAAACGACTGTCGTAGCGCATTTTCAGTTCACCCGGAATACGTACAAAATCCTCTTTCTTCGCCAGTTCGAAACAGGCCATCATAGTGCTCGGCCCTTCAGCGATTTCATCCACTTGATAGTAGTTATAACCCCAACCTTGTACTGTCAGTTCCTTCAATTCCCCGTTTAATCCATGCTTATTGCAATCGACCATTTGAGTCTGGCCAATTTGGATTTCGATCATGTAGTCATCTTCGTTTTCTAACTTAGGCAAACTCAGGATGTGCTGCACCATACCGGCCGCCGGAGCAGGGAACATCTTAGTCGCTTCCTGTGCGCTGTAATCTTTTGGGTCAAAACGTTGAATGCTGATCATAGGCGCATCTAATCCTGTTGGGTGCGGCGGGCTGACTGCCGCAGCATTGAATGACAATAATGCAAATGCAAGGGGAACAGCGCTAACGCTAAATAAGGTCTTCAATTTCATCTTGTTTCTCCTAATCGAACTGAATGGATGTCGACAAGTTTGTCGTTGTTCTGCCCCTATAAACGCAGCAGAAGCAAGAAAGGGTTAAATTATTCAACAAAAAATCGATTTTTACCCAAATAATTTTTATCCATCTGAATAATAAGGCTGCAATAAAGCCAATCTTACTCTGCTGACTCAGCTGTTTTCACACATAAATCAAACGCTAATCCATTAAACCTTGCCTGATATCCTTTGCCTAGTCTAGTTGCCTATCTTAATTCACATATCTGCGTCTCGACTGATGACAGTAATACATGTGAATTATGGGGATCCACATACATGCTTAAAAGTTTGAAAACGGTATATCTTGATAAATAGTTAATTTGATCTTCATATATTTTGATTTTCAAACTATAATTCAGGCAACACGTTTTTTATCATTGATTGCGATGGACATGGAGTAGGAATTACACAATGAAATCAACTACAGCCGAGCAAGCGACAGGGCATCAAGCTTCAGCCCACCGCCAAGGGCACTCACTGGCCCAGTGGCAACACTCCCATGAGTTTTCGAGTCAGAACCGCGATGGCGAAAAGAACACGCGCTATGTACTGTATTTAACTGTGATCACTATGGTGGCAGAAATTGCTGCCGGAACCATTTACGGCTCTATGGCATTGCTCGCCGACGGCTGGCACATGGGCACCCATGCCGCGGCCTTTATGATCACACTGTTTGCCTATTCCTATGCCCGTAAACACGCTAATGATCCTGCTTTTGCTTTCGGTACTGGCAAAGTGAGTGTGCTTGGCGGTTACACCAGTGCAATAGCCTTAGGTTTAGTGGCATTGGTGATGTTGATTGAATCGGGAATGCGGCTGATCAGTCCTGAGCAAATTCATTTCAACGAAGCTATTTTTGTGGCCGTTATTGGTTTAAGCGTCAATATACTGAGTGTGTTTTTACTTAAAGATCATCATACCCACGATCACGGGCACGCTCATGGTCATAGTCACGGGCATGGACATGATCATATTCACGACCATGATCATGAAGACGAACATGCTCACGCGAATCATAACAGCCAAGCACACACCCATGACGATCATGCCCATACAGCACATTCACATGATGCGGAGCCGCGACCGCACCATGACTCACATGCACATGATGAAAGTCATCATGATCATAGCCATTGCCAACATGATCATGAGCACAAGAGCCAGAAGGCCCACGGTGGCCATGATCACAACCTACGCGCGGCCTATTTTCATGTATTAGCCGATGCGTTAACGTCAGTGCTCGCCATCGCTGCCTTGTTGTTTGGTAAATACATGGGACTAACTTGGCTCGACCCGATTATGGGGATTGTCGGCGCTGTGATTATCAGCCGTTGGTCTTGGGGACTCATTCAGCAAACCAGCCCTATTTTGCTGGACGGCGGCGTTAAAGCATCATTACAACGTAAAGTCACGCAAACCATTGAAGCTGTAACAGATCATCAAGTGGCCGATTTACATCTTTGGCGAGTGAGCGCCGATCACCATGCTATTATGGTGTCCATCGTGTCCCATTCACCGAAAGATGTCAGTTATTTTAATCAGTTACTGTCACAATTTCCTGAGTTGGCCCATATCACCATTGAACTCCATACTTGCCGTCAGCGCGAGTGTATAGCTAAGGAAGCCTAAATGACTGTTGAACATCATTCCTCATCAAACCTGCATGCAAGTGAGGCACATTTGCCTGCTGCACAATCAACAGCTGGACATTCAACGGCCGCGCATTCAACAGATCATGCATTAAATCATGTGATTATTGAATTTTATGAAAAGCTGTCGTCATGGGAGCACGCCATTGTACGTGACAAAGGTTTTAGTCTGTCGCAGGTGCACACGATTGAGTTACTTGGCGTGCATGGCGCCATGCGGATGAAGGAATTGGCGGACAAGATTGGCGTCACGACCGGCACATTAACGGTTCAAATCGATAAAATGGTAGAGGCACAGTGGGTCGTGCGTCGTCCCCATGAAACCGATCGCCGGTCGATTCTGGTGGAGTTAACTGAGAAGGGCCAAGCCTTGTTCCTTGAACATGATGCTTTGCATCTACAACTCACCACAGATCTCACCGCAAAAATGAGCAGTGAGGAACGAATCGTGCTGCTTAATTTGCTGTCACGCATGAATAACGAGTTTTAGTTTACCCTACGTCATCGACTAAAAAGCGTCCCTCGTGGACGCTTTTTTATAGCACGACATCTTTAAAAACGCGATTCATTCTAGATTAATCATCTGCTATTACAGTACCTTACCTTTTGTTACATTCTTGTTGGATTAATAGTTGAACTGGATATTAATTAAGGTAATGTAAGGGCAGATCTCAAGATGGACTTTGTATAAAAGGAATAGAATGAATAATAAATTACTGCCTTGGTGCATTGCAGGAGTGCTCGGAATGAGCGGTCAACTTCACGCAGAAGAAGATAAATACATTTGGTTGGAAGATGTTGAAGGCGCTAAGCCAATGGAATGGGTGAAAACCCAAAATGCCGCATCTGCCGCCGAAATTAAAGCGTTTAAAGGTTTTGATACCTTAGTGGCGAACAGTCTCGCCATCCTAAACGATAAAGAACGCATTCCCTACGCCACCCATATTGGTGACAAGTTATATAACTTTTGGAAGGATGATACCCATGTGCGCGGCATTTACCGTCGTACCACAATGGAAGAATATGCCAAAGCCGATCCTAAATGGGAAACCGTGCTCGATATCGATGCCTTAGGTAAAGCAGAAGCCGTCAATTGGGTATTTAAGGATATTAGCTGTCAGTATCCCGAAAATGAGCGCTGTTTTGTCTCATTGTCTCGCGGCGGTGCTGATGCGGTGGAAGTACGTGAATTTAATCTCAACACTAAATCCTTTGTTGCTGCCAAAGATAAACCATTCTTTTTAAAAGAAGCCAAATCGAGTCTGAGCTGGATAGATAAAGATCACGCCTTTGTCGGTACAGATTTTGGTGATGGTCAAAGCATGACGGACTCTGGATATCCACGGGGCGTTAAACTGTGGCAACGCGGCACGCCACTCGAGCAAGCTAAGCCTGTTTTTACTGGCGATAAGGCTTCAGTTGCAGTTTCTGGCTGGGTGTTATTTGATGATAAAACGCCGCTGAGTTTAGTCACCGAAGCGCATACTTTTTATACCGCCAGCCAATATGTGTACCAAGACGGTAAACTTATTGGATTGCCTTTACCGCAAGATGCTGAGATTAAAGGTTATTTCAAAGGTAAGTTATTCATTGAGTTAAAGAGCGATTTAACCAATCAAGACGGTAACTTTAAGCAAGGCGCGGTCGTGTATGCCGATGTGGCGGATCTTATCGCTCAAAAAGCCAAGTTCAGTTTATTTGTAAGCCCGACTCAAACCGCATCGATAGCGCAGCTCAGTTTTAGTAAGAGTGCAATTTTCGTTAATTGGCTCGATAACGTGAAAAGCAAATTAGTGCGTTATGAGCAAGACGAAAAGGGCGCTTGGCAAAGTACCCAAGTCCCATTCGAAGCGAATGGCGCCTTGACTGTAATGGATGTTGAGCAAGACAGTGATGATTTCTTTGTGAATTACACCAGTTTTCTTGAACCTTCAACTCTCTACACTGTGAATGCTAAAACCCTAAATCCGCAGAAAATTAAAGGTATGCCGCAACAGTTTGCGGCGGATAAGTTTAAAACCGAGCAATACTTTGCGACGTCTAAAGATGGCACTAAAGTGCCTTATTTTGTGGTGATGGCTAAGGATCTTAAGTTAGATGGCACTAATCCCACGCTACTTTACGGCTACGGCGGGTTTGAAGTGTCGCTGCGTCCATCTTATTCGGCCACCATTGGTAAGAATTGGTTAGAGCAGGGCGGCGTCTATGTGTTATCCAACATTCGTGGCGGTGGCGAATACGGCCCAGCTTGGCATCAAGCAGCGTTAAAACAAAATCGTCATAAAGCCTATGAAGATTTTGAAGCCATTGCTGAAGATTTGATTGCCCGTAAAATCACCTCAAGCAAACATTTAGGTATCCAAGGTGGCAGCAATGGTGGCCTGTTAATAGGCGCGGCATTTACCCGCAGACCGGATCTTTATAATGCTGTCGTGTGCCAAGTACCTCTGCTTGATATGTTTAGATTCAATAAGTTATTAGCAGGTGCTAGCTGGATGGGCGAATACGGTAACCCAGATATTCCTGAGGAATGGGCGTACATTAAAACCTACTCTCCGTACCATAATCTGCATAAAGACGTGCATTATCCCAAGGTCTTTTTCACCACTTCTACCCGTGACGACAGGGTTCACCCAGGTCACGCCCGTAAGATGGTCGCTAAGATGAAAGACATGGGGATTGATGTGTTGTACTACGAAAATATAGAAGGTGGCCACGCCGGCGCTGCAGATAATAATCAAGCTGCGGAACTTAATTCAATGGCGTTTGCCTACTTACTACAGCAATTACGATAATCACCGCTGGGTTAACATAAGTTGTTAACAAGTTGGTGACAAAGCCGAGCAATGCCCTAATAGGTTGGGGAGCAAAAAACGGTCGAACTGATTGAGGTTCGGCCGTTTTTTTAACTTTGTTTTTTAATTGTTAACATTAACCACAGATAATTTGAGCCATTGCCGAGAGCTTGCTACTATGGCGAAAAAATTTGACCGTTACAGCCTAAGATTACCTTAAGAATTGTAAGTTAGTCTCGGCATACAACTAATTTGAGTGAGAGCTATCAGTGCTAGCAAGATTTAAGACTCTATCGGTGAATCGATTCACTTTTATCACAGCGTTATTTTACGTTTGTATTTTCAATATCCCACTATTTGGCATCATTAAAAAAGGCATCGAAAAACAACCGGATGTCGATCCAATCTTCATCGCTACTATGCCGTTGTTTTTAGCCTTTGCCCTCAGTTTTGTGTTTTCCTTATTTACGGTGAAGTACCTCGTTAAGCCGTTTTTCATCATACTTACCTTGTTGTCATCGAGTGTGTTCTTCGCCGCCTATCAATACAATGTCGTGTTTGATTACGGCATGATAGAAAACACCTTTCAAACCAATCATGCTGAAGCGCTGATGTATGTGAATTTTGCTTCGATAATGAATATGGTACTGACAGGGATTTTACCTGCGTATCTTATCTATAAGGCCGATATTCAGTACCAGCCTTTCTTCAAAGAGTTACTGCATAAAGTGCTGTTTATGCTGGCGATGTTGGCGGGACTCGGCATTATTGCTTTCTTTTATTTCCAAGATTATGCCGCCTTTGGCCGCAACAACGACGAGCTAAAACGTTATATAGTGCCGACGTACTATATTGGCGCTGCGTCTAAGTACATTAATGTGCATTACTTACAAACACCGATGGAATATCAGCAGCTTGGCCTCGATGCTAAGAATGTCAGTACTAATCCTAATGGTAAACCTAACTTGCTAGTGCTTGTGGTCGGTGAAACCGCGCGTTCGATGAGTTATCAGTATTATGGTTATGACAAGCCAACCAACGCCCATACCCAAGATCAAGGCTTGATTGTCTTTAAAGATACCCATTCATGTGGCACGGCAACCGCTGTCTCCCTGCCTTGTATGTTTTCACGCATGGGACGGGAAGATTATGATTCTCGCCGCGCCTATGCCCAAGATACTGCGGTTGATGTGTTGAACCATGGCGGAATTAAAGTGAAGTGGTTTGACAATGACTCTGGTTGTAAAGGCGTGTGCGACCAAGTTGAAAACATTACGATTGATTTGAACAGCGATCCTGAGTTGTGTACTGGCCAATATTGTTTTGACCAAGTGTTACTCAACAAATTAGATGAAACCTTGTCCACTGCAGAACGTAAAGATACCGTGATTGTGTTGCATGTGATTGGTAGCCATGGACCAACGTATTTCTTACGTTATCCACCTGAGCACCGTAAGTTCACACCGGATTGTCAGCGTAGCGATATTCAAAACTGTAGCCAAGATGAACTGATTAACACCTACGACAACACCATTTTATATACTGACTACATCATCAGCGAAGTAGTGAAAAAGTTACAAAATCAGCAAGATAAATTTGATCCAGCCATGTTGTATCTCAGTGATCACGGCGAATCGTTAGGTGAGAAGGGCATGTATTTACATGGCGCTCCTTATAGCATTGCGCCAATCGAACAGACGAGTATTCCTATGCTTGCTTGGGTATCTGAAGATTTCAGTAAAGATAACCACTTAGACATGGCCTGTTTAGCAGATCACGCGGCGAAGGGCGGTTTCTCCCATGACAATTTATTCGACAGTCTTTTAGGCCTAATGAATGTCAAGACCGAGGTATATCAGCCTAAGTTAGATATCTTTGCCAGTTGCCGAGGTTAATCAACCCATTAACTCATCAATATTGAGTCGCGAGCATTATCGTGCGACTCAATGTTATCTTGTGACTCAATGCTATCTTGTGACTCAATGCTATCTTGCTACTAAGTCTGATCGACTGACCCCAAGTTATTGAGTGATACCTCGTTAGTTTGGTGTCGTCAATTCAAGTTCTAACTTAAAAGGGGATGGCAACATCCTCTTTTCTTTTGTCGCCTATCATAATAATTGATTTCCCCCATATCCAAATCGAAGCACTTGAGTTAACTTAATGCATACAAAAACATAACAAGTCTATGGTTCGCGATTTATGCCTTCTACTGCAGAAAATAAAGAGCTTGATTCTGCCGCGCAAATTTTGCGTTTGGCCGTACCGCAAATGTCTGTCCTCGATATCCCAGTCACACCTGAAAACTACACTGTTTGGTATGAATATTTTGCAGGGACAAATCTCGATTTAAACCGTGCGATTGATGGCTTTCTGGCAAATTCAGTCTCTTTTACTAAGGAGGTCAATACCAGCCTGTATAAGAACTTTATTCAAGAGCAGTCACCTGAAGTGATTGAAAATGTGCAGATTGAAACGCAAATCCTGATCAATAGTTTGTTAAGTAAAATTAGCCAACTGAGTCAAGGTACCGCAGCGTTTTCAGGTTCATTAGCTGAGTTTGGTTTGCGCCTACAGACAAATCCCGACATTAATACTTTAAATGAGCTGGTTGATGGTGTGGTCGATGAAATGCAGATGCTGCTCATCAACAACCGTGAGATGGAGCAAAGCCTGTGCACCATGGGCCAAGAAGTGCAAAATCTTAAATCGGAAATGGAAAACCTGAGTCTGGCGGCGATGACGGACCAATTAACCTCGCTGCACAATCGCCGTGCCTATGAACTGAGTATTCAAGATCAAATCTACCTTTCCCAAGATCATCAAACCCGTTGCAGCCTTTTACTGATCGATATCGATAACTTTAAAGCCTTTAACGACACTTATGGCCATTTAACCGGCGATAAAGTGTTAGCCTATGTCGCATTAGCCTTAAAACAATGTGTGCGAGGGGATGACTTTGTGGCGCGCTATGGCGGCGAAGAGTTTGTGGTGGTGTTGCCTAACACTCATTTTCACGATGCATTACAAGTGGCTGAAAATCTTCGGGAACGTATCTCTGAGCGCCGCTTAACCATAGGAAAAGACAAAAAACTTTCCCTTGGCGCCATTACTGTTTCGATTGGCCTTGCTTCATTGCAGCAAGGCGACGATGCCGAAACTCTATTTAGTCGCGCCGATAAGGCCCTGTATCAAGCCAAGTCCGAAGGCCGTAACTGCGTCAGGGGATAAAATAGATAGGGTTTAAATAGATAGGGTATAAATAGATAGGTGATTTTCGGCTGAGTTTTGCTGGTTCAGTCACCATAAACAGCTTTATTTTGCTGCGTTTATTCAGCCAACGGTGCACAGCCTTGGCTCATTACCAATACACTTCTCAAGCATCTGACATTTTAAGTGATTAATCGATAAGAGTCAGTTGCATAAAAATTGAACTTTGTGGTTGTACTGTGGATTCCAGCAGAGATGATAACAAAACGCCGCAAATCATTGCGGCGTTTTTGTTAGTCAGGAAAAGGCTATTTATCAGTGGGAGACTTTAAATCCATATGCATTTTGATCAAATGCTCCTCCATATCGAAGGTCACCTTAAAACCAAGACTCTTGGCAAGGCTAGCCATATTCCGATTCTCGAACATGGTAAAGCCGGTGAGCACGGGCGTATCATTGGCTTGATAATACTTAATCAGTTTTTCGAGCAACAATTTACCTAAACCTATACCTTGATGATCGCCGCGCACAGCCATGGCAAATTCGGCCTCAGTATTGTCGGGGTCGATAGACGCCCGTACCGCACCTAAGGTGATGTCATCGCCATCTGGGCCTTTGGCCGTGGCGATAAAAGCCATCTCACGGGCGTAATCGATTTGGGTTAATACCGCCATTTCTTCATGGGTCATTTTAGAGCGCACCCCGAAATAGCGTTTGTATCTGTCTTCATCGGAGAGCGAATTATCAAAAGCCAAATGCTTGGGTTCATCTTCGGGCAGAATCGGCCTTAGCATTACCTTAAGGCCATTTTTAAGCTCGGCAACTTCTTCTAATTCCTTCGGATACGGCATGATGGCCATCCGTGATGAACTGTCGGCATTGGCATCGTGCAAACGGATATTCACATCGAGCAGCGTAATGTTTTCACCCGCGGCTAATACCGGGTTTAAATCCAAAGAGGCGATTTCGGGGCAATCGATAATGATGTGGGATATTTGCGTTAGCATCACGCACAGGGCATTCATGTCTAAACCGAGCGGTAAATGCCTGTCCTTCAACTTATGCGTCTTTAACGCTTGGATCACCATGTAACGCGCCAGTGCCATATTCAGTGGCGGCAGGGCAACGGCGGCGTCATTAGTTGGATCCCATTCTGAGCCACCTTCACCCAAACAAATCGCTGGACCAAAGACGGGATCGCTTATCACGGCCACGCGGATTTCCTGAGCGCCAGCGGTCAATGCCATTTTTTGCACTATCATACCTTCGATAATGGCTTCAGGATTGGCCTGATGCACCCTTTGGGTAATGGCACTCGCGGCGTGGCGGATATCTTCGGCTGAAGTTAAATTGAGCATCACCCCGTGCACATCGGACTTATGCAAGATGTTCGGGGATTGCACTTTTAGCGCTAAGGGATAGCCCGCTTCATTCGCAATGGCCACCGCTTCATCGGCATCTTTCACAAACCAAGTGTCTATGGTGTTAAGCCCATAGGCGCGCAAAATAGGGCTGGCCTCATGGGTTTCGAGCACTGATTTTCCTTTCGCTTGAGCCGCTTGCAATAATTTACGCGCCGTGTGGCTATCTGTCGGAATATTGTCGGGGATCGATTGCGGTACTTCTTGCAGCAGTTTTTGGTTACGGCGGTATTCAACCATATGCATAAACGCACCCACGGCGCCTTCGGGCGTACGATAGGTGGATATGCCGCCCTTAGTGAAGCGTTTTCGTGCCTGATAGGCTGAGTCTTCGCCGCTCCAGTTGGTCAAAATATTAAGGCGATTCTTTTTCGGATGCGCATGGATCACGCTAATCAAGGCATCGGCGATTTCAACGCTTTCACCCAGCGCCGAAGGGGAGTGCAATACCAAAATGGCATCCAGCTCATTGGAATCCATCAAGATAGTCAAGGCTTTAGCATATCGCGACGCGTTTGCATCACCAATGATATCGATAGGGTTTTGCCTTGACCAAGTATTAGGTAACACGGCTTCTAATTTGGCTATGGTGTCATCTGATAACTCAGCCAATTTACCGCCGCGCATAATGAGTTCATCTACCGCTAACACTGCGGGGCCGCCACCATTACTAATTATGCCTAAGCGTTCACCTTGCAGGGGATTGGAATGCGCAAGGCTTTCAACCGCGGCAAACAGTTCAATTAAGTCGTTAACCCGCAGCATACCGGCGCGGCGAAATGCGGCTTCATATACAGCATCATTACCGCCAACACCGCCCGTATGTAATTTTGCGGCGCGGGCCCCTTCGGCGCTGCGGCCAGATTTGATCACTAAAATCGGTTTATTGCGTGAAGCGGCTCGAGCGGCTGAGAGAAAATGGCGTTTCTCATTCACAGAATCGATATAAAGCATGATGGCACTGGTGCGACTGTCGCGGCCAAGGTAATCGAGCAGTTCGTCAAAGTTAATGTCGGTGGCATCACCTAGCGAGATAAAGGATGAAAAACCAATGCCTTTGTTATTGGCCCAATCGAGTACCGTTGTACAAATGGCGGCCGATTGAGACACAAAGGCAATTTTACCGGGTAGGGCGCTGGCGTGGGCTAAACTGGCGTTTAATCCTAATGGTGGCAGCAACATCCCTAAGCTGTTTGGCCCCAGAATGCGCATCCCATAACGTTTGGCATTTTGCATGGTCAGGTTGAGCAGACTCACGCCGTCTTCGTTAACTTCCTGCGCCATGCCCGACGCCATAATTATCGCAACTTTACAACCAAATTGCGCCAGGGTTTCAACGATGGCGGGCACACGGCAGGCGCGGGTACAAATAACCGCTAAATCGGGTTTGATGGGCAAAGATTCGATATTGGGATAGGCAAG
The DNA here is from genome assembly GCF_031932135.1 of Shewanella vaxholmensis. Lineage (NCBI taxonomy): Bacteria > Pseudomonadati > Pseudomonadota > Gammaproteobacteria > Alteromonadales > Shewanellaceae > Shewanella > Shewanella vaxholmensis. The sequence goes on along the minus strand of NZ_JAUOEV010000014.1, from coordinate 36,868 downwards.
CACGCCCATTACTGCCCGATATTTTGGGGTGACAGGCATGATAGGACCCGAAAAACCACTGGAGAGCAGGTTTTTCATCAGCACATTACCCGCACGCTTTTCGGTATTCGAAGCGCCGATAATGGCTACGGAAGTCGGTTTAAATAAGGAGTGTAATGTACGTTGACTCATAAGCGATTCCATCCCAATCAATGACGCTTCCAGTGTAACCTAGGGTATGAGTACTGCCCAGTTTAAGTTTCGGGTTCGATTAAGGTAAGTTTATTAGCAAATCATGAATTTACAGCCATTTACTGAGAATCTGAGCCCAATTCTGTGGATTTATCCTGTGATAACTGCATTTTCCGCATTGCGACACGTAACAATGTGAAAAATTTCACTTTCATGTTTGAAAATTGCTTAGTACCAAACTACTTTTTAATCACTGTACAATTATTGTGAAATCCATATGACATACAAGGATGGGGTCGTTGCGTTACTTGCGGCAGGCGTTGGATATTTACTGGGTTTAATCACTTTATTGGCTATCGGGCCGATTATATCCGTGTTGATTATGTTGCTTTGGCAATTTTATCAGCACAAGCAAATGCAATCAGTCCAACTGCATGATGATAAGTCCTCAGACACCCAACTTGCCACCGACTGGCAAGCCCACATCAGTCTGTATCAAGAAACGATCACCACACTCAACAGTTGTGAATCTAACATTGACAGCGTACTTGCGGTGCAGGGCGATGCAGTTAATTTACTGGGCGAGTCGTTCGATGGCTTAGGGCGATTAATGACGGAGCAAACTGGGTTTATTTCAGCGCTTGTCCAAAGCACTGATGATGCAGAGCTATTCCATTCAGACCAAATGAAGCAATTCGCCAATAATACCTCTCTGACCTTAGAGCGCTTTATCCAATCCACCATTGAAATGTCGGCATCTACTATGGAGTTGTTGGAAAAAGTCAATCTCATCTATGAGTCTATGCCCCAAGCAATGAAAGCCTTACAGGATATAGACCGGATTTCTTCCCAGACCAATTTACTCGCCTTAAATGCGGCCATTGAAGCGGCGCGGGCGGGTGATGCAGGCAGGGGATTTGCAGTGGTGGCCGATGAGGTGCGGGCTTTATCTACCCGCAGTGCTGGTTTTAGTGAAGGTATTCAAAAGCAGCTTAAATCGATTCAAGTTCAGATTGAGCAATTAACCGTACACGTGAGTAAAGTTGCCGCACAAGATATGACCTATATTATTGATGCAAAAAAGGATATCGATACTGCACTAAGGCAGATTATCGTCAAAGCAGAGAAGGATTCTCAAGTGATTGCACGCATAGATTCATCAGCACATGAACTCGAACAAGCTATCTCAGATACGATCCGTGGCTTGCAGTTCAGTGATATCACCTCCCAAAGCCTGATTTACACCAATCAATCCTTAAGTCATTTAAAAGAGTCCCTCAATCGCGTCGCCAACATGTCGCAACAGGAGTTTGGTATTGACGGCGATGATATCACGACACAAATGAGTCGCCGGCGTCAGGAGACGCACAATCCCGTATCAAGGGATCAAATTACCTGTGGTGAAATTGAACTCTTTTAAATAGGGATATCATAATGTCGAATATTCAAACGATTCCATTGCCAGAACGCTTTGATTTCTATTATCACAAAACATTTACGTACAGTTATCAAAGCATCATAAAACTGGAAGGTATTAATCATATTATTCTCGATTTTAGCCGAGTGCTTTATTTGGATAGTTCTGCTTTAGGTATGATGGTATTACTACATCGTAAGGCACAGGAGCTACATATTTCGACCTCTATTAAAGGTGCACATGGTCAAGCCGAGGAAATACTCAATATTGCTAACATGCAGAAACTCTACATTATAGAGAATTGCTAGTCATGAAATCATTAATAGCAAAGAAGAACTATATATTAGTCATCGATGACGATGTCATAATGAGCCAGACAATTAGTGACTTTATTCATGAGAAAGGTTACCACGTCATTGTCTGTAATAATCTTGAGGAAGCATTCTCAGAATTGTCACAATATAAGATTGACCTTGTACTGATTAACTTTTGGCAGCCAGATGGTACAGCTCTAATTTTACTTGAACATTTAAATGAAGAAAAAATAACAACTCCAGTCATAGTGATCAGCAATACTAAGGAACATCAATCCGTATTAGAATGTTTTCGAATGGGCGTATTAGATTTTGTTGTTAAGCCGATTAATCTTGAGATATTTTGGTATAAAGTCGAGTGCTTATTAACTCGGGTTAAGTTACAGCATGAAGTTAAGTTACAAAGAATTGAACTTGAAAAAATGCTGTATGAGAAAGCCAGAGAAGAAAAAATGGCTAGGAACTTATTCGAGCACTTAGTCAATATTGATAATACCCAATTCGAGTTTGTTCGTACTTTCTGCCAGGCAAGTGCCAATTTTAGTGGTGATATTATCCTTAATGGTATGGCCCCCAATGGCAATTTCTTCCTAATTCTAGCCGACTCTACAGGTCATGGCCTGAGTGCGGCCATGCCCATTATGCGTGTTGCGAGCACATTTAGAGCTATGGTTTCAAAGGGGTTTTCTTTAATTACACTGATCTACGAGTTGAATGCCAAGGTTCACCGTGAAAATCCAGAAGACAGATTTGTTGCCTGTATTATTTTGGAAGCCGATTTTAATCGTAATAAATTACACATTTGGAATGGCGGTATGCCTCCTCTGTATATTCAGTCCAATGAGTGCGACAACTTATCCCATAACGCGATTGAACAATTTAAATCAACCAATATGGCGCTGGGTATATTGCCGCCACACACTTTTATTGCTGATGTTTTCACCGTTGATTTACCGCTTAATGGACATGCTTGTTTATTTAGTGATGGCTTAATTGAGCAATACACCCGTGAGGAGCGCCCATTTGGTATCGATAAATTAAAAGAGCTGTTTATTAATCTATCCGGTGGGCTTACCCATTATTTAAATGAAAGCATGCATGAATACTGCTCTACTGAAAATATTGCAGATGACATTACTATTTGCACCTTAGATTTTGAGAAACTAAGCAGTTGGCATCAAAGCAGAGACGTCAGTCGAGCACAATCTATTATGGATGGCGAGTTTCACTGGGATGTCAGTATTGCCGGTCCTATGTTGCTGAGCGCTGACTATTTAAGCTCGTTAAATCAATTTTTAAGCATATTTGGTTTTGCCACTCATTTTTGTCAACGGGTTTTTACTGTGGTCGCAGAGTTATTTAGCAACGCGATTGACCATGGTGTACTAAAATTAGATTCTCGGCTAAAAAACGATCCAGAAGGCTTTGAATTGTACCATAGTATTAGGGAGAGCTTTGCTGACAGACTTACATTAAATGATTGGGTGAAAGTGAGTATTATCTGGTGCTCATCGCAAAATGAGTTACATATAAGTGTGAGTGACAGTGGGAAGGGTTTTGCGGGTGATGAAAACATCATTGCAGACATTCCTCAATTGTCTGGTCGTGGTCTATCACTGGTGAAAACATTATCTAAGACCTACGAATTAGTATCACCAGGAAATATAACGAAAGTCATAATGGAATAGCGCATGAGTAAAAAAATATTAGTGGTTGATGATTCCGCTGCGATTCGACAAATGGTCGAAGCGACCCTTAAATCGGCTAGCTACCAAGTGGTACTGGCAAAAGATGGTCGTGAAGCTCTCGATATCTGTAACGGGCAAAGATTTGATTTTATTCTGACTGACCAGAATATGCCGCGAATGGATGGGCTGACCTTAATTAAATCCTTACGTGCTATGTCGGCATTTATGCGCACTCCGATCATTATGCTCACGACGGAAGCGGGCGATGACATGAAGGCGCAAGGAAAAGCGGCAGGTGCAACTGGGTGGATGGTAAAACCCTTTGATCCTCAAAAGCTGTTGGCTATTACGGCTAAAGTGCTGGGTTAACTGCAACGGGGTGCGCTATGTCCATCAATATGGCCGAATTCCATCAGGTCTTTTTTGAAGAAAGTCATGAACATCTTGAAAATATGGAACAATTGCTATTGGCATTGGACCTGGCTTCTCCCGATCCTGAAGAACTGAACACTATTTTCCGTGCCGCCCACTCGATTAAAGGCGGCAGCGGTATTTTTGGTTTTACCGCACTCACCAGTGTCACTCATGTTATGGAAAACCTGCTGGATAAAACGCGCAAGGGTAACTTCCAGCTCACCTCATCCACCATCGATTTACTGCTGAGTACCGTTGATACTTTATCCCATATATTGAGTCTGTATCGCGAAGAAGATCCTATTGATTGGCAAGAAGTCGAGTACAGCAAAAGCCAATTAGTCGCAGCGTTAAATGGCGAAGCTTTTAGCTCCTCGGTTGCAGTACGCAATGGCACTGATACTGTGAATCCTTCAATCACGCCAAACGTTAAAGCCGTGCCCGTGGAAACAGAGGAGTCACAGGATTTTGGATTTTTCGAAGATGAAATGGCTCGCGATATCGCTATTGAAGGTGAATACTTTGGCTTTTTTGATGAGGCTTTTCAAGCCGAAGAAATCAGCGCACAAAGTGTCATAAATGATGTCAGCAATGCTGAGAAAGCGGCAGACCCACTTGGTGTCATAGCTGACGATGATGAATTAGGCTTTGGTTTTTTTGAGGCATTAACCCCCGAATCCTTCGCCAATGAAATCGAGTTATTGAGCTCAAAGCCTGTGGCACCTCAGGTTGCTGAACCCGTCACCCCACGAGCCAATCAAGCTAAAGTCATCGCAGATAGTAGCCAAACTAAACGCGGCATATTTAAAGAGAAGGATAAAGAGAGCGCAACTAACTCTAAAGCGTCCTCTGCTGTCAGTGTTCCCACCAGTGCTTCTGTCAATCCTAGCTCGCTTGCAGCACCTTCTTCAAATGCAACAAGTCCAAATACGGCATTCAGTTCATCCGCTATTTCCCAAAATACGCCCCAAGAAGTGAAAGCTGCGACTAAGAAACCTGCTGCGTCGGCCCAGGATGCTACTTTAAGGGTCGAAACCTCCAAAATAGATACCCTGGTCAATTTAGCGGGCGAGCTGGTGATCACTCAGTCCATGCTAACGCTAATTGGCAATGAAATGACGGGCGATTTAGGCGAGCGGCTGAAGACGGCACTCAATGAGTTGGAACGCAATACACGTGAGATGCAGGAAGCCGTTATGTCGGTACGTATGCTGCCAGTCTCATTTGTATTCAACCGATTCAATCGTTTAGTGAGAGATCTTTCTGAGCAACTGGGTAAACATGTCAATCTCGTTATTGAAGGTGGCAACACAGAAATTGATAAGGGCATGATTGAAAAGCTTGTCGATCCGTTGACCCATTTAGTACGCAACAGTTTAGATCACGGTATCGAAAAACCTGAAATACGGCTCGCAGCGGGTAAATCAGAAGCAGGCGTATTATCCCTAAAAGCCAGCCAAAGGGGCGGCAATATTGTTATCGCAGTGCATGATAATGGCGCGGGGTTAAACCGAGAACGCATTATTCAAAAAGCGCGGGAAAATGGTTTGCAAGTGGCTGATAACAGTAGCGACAAGCAAGTTTGGCAATTGATTTTTGCAGCAGGATTTTCAACCGCGCTTGAAGTCACTGATGTATCTGGCCGCGGTGTCGGTATGGATGTGGTGCGTCGGAATATCGAAGCCTTAGGTGGACGCATTGATATTGAGTCGGTTGAGGGCCAAGGTTCAACCTTTGAAATTCAATTGCCACTCACGCTCGCCATTGTAGATGGTATGAGTGTGTCTGTTGGCAATCAGATCTATATTTTGCCTTTAGTGCACATCATAGAATCCATTCAGCCACAAACGGAACAACTTAAATTTCTCGCTAAAGAACGGCTCTTAAAAGTACGTGAAGAGTACTTACCTCTACTTAATCTTTATCAACTGATGGAGATTGAGCCCAATGCGAAGAGCCCAGAAGAAGGCATAGTGGTATTGCTGGAAAGTAACCACAAGCGCTTTGGCCTGTGCGTTGATGCCTTAGTTGGCCAGCAGCAAGTGGTGATTAAAAGTCTTGAAAAACATTATCGTAGGATCCCCGGTGTTTCCGGCGCCACCATTATGGGCGATGGTAGCGTCGCGTTGATCCTCGATGTCGAATCGCTCGCATTGCACATTAAAAATTAAGGAAATAGCCATGGAGAGTCGATCAACTATGACCGCCAAAGTGGAATACAGCACCCATGACGAGGTGGAGTTTTTGAGTTTTATGCTCGGTGAAGAGCACTATGCCCTCGACATTATGTCTGTGAAAGAAATCCGCGGTTATGAGTCAGTCACCAAAATTGCCAACGCCCCCAGCTTTATAAAAGGCGTGATTAATCTACGCGGTGACATAGTGCCCATAGTGGATTTACGGATGAAATTTGCTGTTGGAGCAGTCACATATAACGAATTCACTATCGTCATTATGCTCAACGTATTCGAGCGTATTGTCGGCATAGTGGTCGATGCCGTCTCCGATGTGATTAAGCTATCAGCGGAGGAAATCTTACCCGCCCCAGAATTTGGAGTGGCGTTCGATAGCCGCTACCTTAAAGGCTTAGCCACGGTCGAGGATAAGATGATCATTTTAGTAAATATTCAGGCTCTGATCAGCAGTGATGAGCTGGGTCTAATTGATGCAAATAGTCTGACTGATCAGGAGTAACAATAATGAGTATCTTCAAATTTTTTGGCAATGATGAAGCGCGTGAACAAAGGGATGAAGAGCGTCAGCGCTATTTTCAGCTACTCGATAATAGTGGCAATAGCTTCATGATTGCTGACAGTCAGCGCAATATCATCTATGCGAATAAAGCCGTTGTCCGTTTGCTGCAAGAGGCCGAGGACGATATTCGTAAAGAGTTACCCCAATTTTCGGTCGCTAAACTGATCGGCAGTAATATTGATATTTTCCACAAAAATCCAGCGCATCAACGAAATCTATTAGAACGTTTGACTCAGTCCCATACTGCACAAATCACCATTGGCAAGCGTACCTTTAGGTTGATTCTGACGCCAATTATCACGGCTGAAAATAAACACTTAGGCACAGGTGTTGAGTGGATAGATCGCACCGAAAGTATCGAAGCTGAACGAGCAACTCAACGCATTCTTGAAGCGCTCAATAATACCAGTACCAACGTTATGATAGCCGATGCTAACCGTACGATCATTTATATGAATCGCTCGGTCGAAACTATGCTACGCCATTCTGAAAGTGAGATCCGTCAAGCCTTACCGCACTTTTCCGTGGATAAAATCCTCGGTAGTTCGATGGATATCTTCCACCGCAATCCTGCCCACCAGGCGAGTTTACTCGATAAATTAGACCGCAAATATGAATCGCTGATTAAGGTCGCTAGCTGCCATTTCCGTTTAACCGCTAGCCCCATAGTGTCTAAAGAAGGCGAGCGTTTAGGGACTGTGGTTGAATGGCTCGACCGCACTATTGAAGTGCAAACTGAGCAAGAAATTTCCCGCATTGTGACCGCAGCAGCAGCGGGAGATTTCTCCCAAAGGGCGGACACAGACGGCAAACAGGGCTTCTTCCTGATGCTGGCGAACAACTTAAATTCGCTAATTGAAACCTCGGACCGTGGGCTACAAGATGTGGCGCGCGTGCTAATGGCGCTCGCGGATGGCGATCTCACCACCCGCATTTATAACGACTATGAAGGCACCTTTAATGATTTGAAAAATTACTCAAATCAAACGGCTGAAAAGCTATCCTTCATGATCCAAGATATCCAGCGAGCGGCGGATACCATCAATACCGCCTCGGCAGAAATAGCCCAAGGCAACGCCGATTTATCCAGCCGCACCGAAGAGCAAGCTTCGAGCCTAGAGCAAACCTCGGCCAGCATGGAGGAGCTCACAGGTACAGTGAAACTCAATGCAGATAACGCCAGTCAAGCCAATGCCTTAGCCTCCAAAGCTTCGGAAGTCGCGGTGGACGGTGGTGAACTTATCCAGCAAGTGGTACAGACCATGGCATCGATTAATGAATCGGCGCGTAAGATTGCCGACATCATTGGTGTTATCGATGGTATTGCATTCCAAACCAATATCTTAGCGCTTAATGCCGCCGTTGAAGCCGCGCGGGCGGGAGAACAAGGGCGCGGCTTTGCTGTGGTCGCATCAGAAGTGCGCAGCTTAGCCCAACGTTCGGCCAATGCCGCTAAAGATATCAAGGCATTGATCTCAGATTCCGTGTCCAAAATCGAGAGCGGCAACAGCCTCGTCGGTAAGTCCGGTGATACCATGAAGGAAATCGTCATCGCCATTAAACGGGTGAACGACATCATGGCGGAGATAGCCTCAGCTTCCAATGAACAAGCACTTGGCATCGATGAGATCAGCAAAGCTGTGGTGCAAATGGATGAAATGACCCAGCAAAATGCTGCCTTGGTTGAAGAAGCGGCCGCTGCTGCTGAAAGCATGCAATCTCAAGCGCAACAATTATCAGACAGTGTTGCCAGCTTCCGCGTAGATGACGATGAACAGCCGCATGTTGTTCAGCCCACAAAGAAGAAAAAGCTCACGGCAAACACCACCTCGCTGACGGTTGCTCGTATGCCCGTTAAAGCAAAAATGCCCATGTCAAAATTGAAAAAAGTGGATCATGATGAATGGGAAGAATTTTAATTGAGCGAGCTTAAATCGTTGGAGCGGGAGTTTGCCTATACCACGGCGCATTTTAATACCGCGCGGACGACGCTGTATCGGTTTTCAGGTATTAAACTTGCCGATAGCAAGGATGCTATGGTGTACAGCCGTTTAGTGCGGCGGATCCGGACACTGAAATTGTCCGGTTTTTCAGCGTACTTTGACTATCTGCTCGCACAGGAAAGTGAACACCAAGAATTTATTAACGCATTAACCACCAATCAGACGGCATTTTTTAGGGAGCCACATCATTTCGAGATTCTCAGGAAGTACTTATTGGAACATCCTGATACGAAAAGAATTTGGTGCGCAGCCAGTAGTACGGGTGAAGAGCCTTATTCGATAGCTATGGTAGTGGCTGAACACTTTGGCAACTTTAATACCCCCATTGAGATCATTGCCTCCGATATCGATAGTGGCGTACTGCATAAAGCCGAACAAGGTATTTATCCCCTAGAAAGAATTGAAGCGATCAGTGAGATACGTAAAAAACGATTCTTCCATCGAGGAAAAGGAGCTCAGTTTGGTAATGCCAGAGTTGTGCCAGAGCTAAGGCAGATGATCCAGTTTACCCGCATCAATTTACTCGACTCATTTTGGCCGTTAAATACGCCAATCGATGTGATTTTTTGCCGAAATGTGATGATTTATTTTGATAAAGAAACCCAGGAAGTCATTTTAAAGCACATGATGAACTCCCTGAGTGAGGATGGACTTTATATTGCGGGACATTCGGAAAATTTTAATATGTTTCCGCAGATTATAACGGCGGTTGGACAGACCACTTATCGAGCAGCGAAAGGGAGTTCGAGTGCTAAAACCTAATATCGAATATGCCGTTACAGAACCGAATCGCTACCATGATAGTCATTTTGGTTGCGATGCGGTGAAGATCTTACCCGGCGAATATTTTGCCACCCGTGAAAATACCATGATAGTGACAGTGCTTGGCTCCTGCGTGTCAGTGTGCTTGTATGATCCTAAGCTCAAAATCGGCGGGATGAATCACTTTTTATTACCAAGCGATAACAGTAATAGCACTGGGGTGCTCGCCGACTCTGCCCGCTACGGTGTGTATGCAATGGAACTGTTATTAAATGACTTACTAAAACTCGGTGCACGTCGAAGCGCAATTGAGGCAAAGGTATTTGGTGGCGGCAACATGTTGCAAGGTTTTACACTGCATAACATTGGTGAGCGCAATGCTGAGTTTGTAATTGAATATCTTAATACGGAAAATATCCCGATTATTGCCGCCGATTTACTCGATGTGTATCCACGTAAGGTGTATTTCTTTCCCCATACGGGCAAAGTGAAAGTGCGCAAAATTAAGACCATGCACAACAGCACCATTCTTGACCGGGAAAGTGAATACCGCTTACGGGTTCGTAATCTCCCCACGGGCGGCGACGTTGAACTATTTGGTGATTAAGTTATGACGATCAAAGTGCTCGTTGTTGACGATTCCGCGCTGATGCGCAGCCTGCTCGGTAAAATGATTGAGGCTGATCCTGAGTTGTCTCTGGTTGGGCAAGCTGCCGATGCCTATGAGGCCAAGGATATGGTGAATCAATTTCGCCCCGATGTGATTACCTTAGATATCGAAATGCCCAAAGTGGATGGCTTAACCTTTCTGGACCGCTTGATGAAAGCCAGACCCACAGCGGTAGTGATGATTTCTTCGTTAACCGAGCAGGGCGCTGATGCGACCTTTAATGCCTTGGCCTTAGGCGCGGTGGATTTTATCCCTAAACCCAAATTAGATTCTCCCCAAGGTATCCATGATTATCAGGATTTGATTTTAGATAAGATCAAATCTGCCGCGAAAGCCAACATCATCAAGCCGCAGAAATTTGTTGAGCCAGTTCGGCCAGTGTCGAGTAAGCGGCCGGTATTGGCCAATACAACCCTAACCCAGCATCTAGTTGCGATAGGCGCCTCTACAGGCGGCACCGAAGCCATTTTGTATGTGTTACAGCATTTACCTGCGGCTATGCCACCGATAGTAATCACCCAACATATGCCAGCGGGTTTTACCCGCACTTTTGCCGAACGCTTAAATCGACTGTCACGGATCACTGTTAAAGAAGCGGAGCACGGTGAGCGACTCTTACCCAGTTATGCCTATGTTGCCCCTGGCGATCATCACCTTGAGATCATCAAAGTGGGCGGCAGCTACAAAGTGAAATTAACCCAAGATGAAAAGGTCAGTGGCCACAGGCCGTCGGTCGATGTGATGTTTAATGCACTGGCCCAATGCGCCGCGCCTAATATCAGCGCTATGATATTAACCGGCATGGGCAAAGATGGCGCCGAAGGTATGGTGGCGCTGCATCAAAAAGGCGTCACCACCTTTGCCCAAGATGAACAAAGTTGTGTGGTATTTGGTATGCCAAGGGAAGCGATAAAGTGCCGCGCGGTGGATTATGTGGTGGAGTTGTCGCAGATGCCGAGCAAGCTTATCAACCATTTAAGCTCACTGTGATTGCTGCTTTTAACGTGCTTTAAAAGTAATCATCAATATGGCGGTGAGCCAAACGAATGACATTACGGCCAGACTCATGCACCGGATGAGTGAATGGCGTTCAATCCTGCTCACTTGGTGAAAACACTAATTGATTTCGGCCTAAACGTTTCGCCTCGTATAAGTGCTTATCCGCCAGTAACAGACAATCTTGAAACTCCTCACATTCGTCCGAGAACACTAAACCGCCGCTGAGCGTCACCTTAAACTCGACGCCATCTTCGACAAAGACGATATGGCTAAAGCTCTCGCGGATTGCATTTAACTTAGCGATCGCCAGTGGTTTTTGCATATCTGGCAGCACTAACATAAATTCCTCGCCGCCATAGCGACCGGTAAAGTCAGTTTGCCGTAAGGACTGTTGTAGAAGATGGGCAAAGGCCAGCAACACCTTATCACCGCCGGCATGGCCATAGGTGTCGTTCACTTTTTTGAAGTGATCTAAATCGAACATGGCGATACAAACCTGAGAGTTAATTCGCCTCGCCACGTTATAGCAGCGCCTCGCGGCAACCAGAATCTGGGTATGGTTTAACAATCCTGTTAAGCTGTCGCGGCTTGCCGAACTGCGAATATCATGGCCACGTTGGGCGCGTGATATCACTTGCGCGACAAATAAGCTCGGCGCAGTTTGCTTTGAAATTAAGTCATCTGATCCCGCTTGTATGATGCTGACTTTATTCTGCATCGTATCGTCAGAGCTCAACACGAGAATTGGGCTAGAGGTGTATTTATCCAGTTGGCGTATCATCTTTGCCAGTTCAAGCCCGTTCACCTCAGGCATGTATAAATCAAAGATGAACAAATCAGGCTCAAACTGCTCAAGGGCAGGCAAAACTTGCTCGGCGCTCGATAACCCTTTCACCATCAAACCGTGACTGCGTAACAGGCTTGAAAAATAATCCACCATAGACTGTTGATCATCCACCAGTAACACCTTCAAGGGCTGCTTCTCTGACATCTTGAGAGATTGATGGATTTTGCGCACCAATAAAGTGGTTTCCGCAGGTTTGACAAAATATTCGCTGACATTGGCACGAATGGCCAGCAACCGCATGTCAAAATCCCCGCGCGAGGATAAAACAAACACTCGGGTATTGTTCTTTTCAAACTCAGTGGCGGCTTCGAACAAGGCCTCTTCAGTCCAATCGGGGAGAATTAAATCCAATAGAATAAGATCGAAGGGCGTTTCATTTTGCACCACCAGAAAGCTCGTGAAATTCAAAAAATGCTGCACACTAAAACCGAACTCTCGCAGTTGCTTTGTGATCATCGCGCCAACATTACCATCGTCTTCTATGATGGCAATATGATGATCATGCCGCGCCTTAGCAGGTTTATAGGGGCTTTGCTGCATTTGCGCCTCTACCACAGGCGGCGACGGTTGACCGCGCATATTGTTTTGCAACAACTGGTGGAAGAGGGTATCTAAGCCTTTGATAGTAGGAAGTTCGGGAGCTGGCGCATTGAGCAACCCTTTAAGCTGCAACTCAAGTTTATCGACTATGTGTTTGGTATCCGACAATCCAAAGGTCTCGCTCGATCCTTTTAAGTTATGCACCTCACGATACACAGCCGACAACATGTGTGTATTCCAATTTTTACGCAATGAAATCCACAGGGTAATGATTTGTTTCTTTTTATCCGGCAGTGCATGTAAAAACTGTCGTTTAAGTTGCTCTAACGAATCTTCAAAACTCATAGGCAATAGATATCCTAAATGATTGAGCCATAGGCCTTTATCCCGATGTCGTCACAGCCCGAGACGATGAAACCCTTTTACACTAATACTAAAATTGACTCTGTTCTCCACAGAAGGATGCAATAGATTCAATCAATTGCGCGTATTTTCTCTCTGACTAATAGAGTGTAAACCACTGCAAAAAAAACGACGGAGAAATGTAGAGATGTCGCCTCCCTAAATAGACTTCCTTTTTAAATTGCCAATATTCGCGTTGTGGCATAAAACGAAAAAACGTAAAATATTTTATGTAAAACAGCAGGATAATGATGACGTGTATTTTGTATCAAAAGCGATTGTGATAAGTTAGCCTCATTAAAAACAATCACTTGTTGCAAAAGGATCGTTGTCAGTGAGCATAGCATTTTATAATGACCACGCCGAAATACTCGCGGTACAGTATTTGTCTAAAACCTTTGAAGAAGTGCATTCAAGTTGGTTACATCATCTTTTACCTCTACTCGCCAAAAATACACTGTCGATATTGGATGTGGGAGCGGGCTCAGGGCGGGATGTGCATTATTTAGCCAAAAAAGCACAGGGCAAAGAGACGCAAATTTTTGCAATCGAACCTGCTATTGCTTTAGCGAAAATGGGGCAGGTGTTAACGCGGGATCTACCCGTTCGTTGGATTGAGGATAGTTTACCTCAGCTACAAAAAGTAGTTGGCCTAGCACAACAGTTCGATCTGATTTTACTCAGCGCTGTGTGGATGCATTTATCTCCCTCTGAGCGCCCACATGCACTGGCAACACTCTCACGTTTACTCAATTCAACGGGACTTTTAGTCATCAGTTTGCGCCATGGTCCAAGCCCCGATGCGCGCGTTATGCACCCCGTTAGTGCTGATGAACTGCTCACATTGGCTGCAGATTGCCAGCTACAACTTTTAGATTCGAGCCAAGATGAGACTGACAAATTCGGTCGCACACAAGTGCATTGGCAGACGCTAGTTTTTACATCCAAACTGATGCCAAGCGTAAATGCACCTGAAGCAAGCGTTATTATTCAGGAGCGACTGAATGCCGATTGATGCGAGAAAACAAGTTGAATTTATTAGCTATTTACAACGTCTTTTAGTAGAGGGTGATTTCGTTGCAACATACAAATTTGCCTTACTGCATGCGATCGCAGATGTCTGCATCGAACGGCCATTAATACTTAATGCCGATCCTGAACAGAGAACCGCCATCAGTATTGATGAGCTGGTAGAAAAGTTTATTGAACTCTATTGGCAACACTCTTTACCTTTTGGTGCCGTTAATGCGCATTTTGTTCTACTTCAAAATAATGGAAAGCAATCAGCCTTAATCAACAGTTTGATTGAGCTACGTAATCAAGGCGTTAACAGTTTATCCCAGTTAAAAGCGCATCTTAGTTATCCAGCTTTATTGCGTAAAACACGCGCTACCTTTAAAGAGGGTCCGTTATGGCGCTTACAAATTTTGTCCCGAAGCGCAGATTGTTTTCTTTATCCCCATGATAAAATGAAAAATTACATTGAGTTAAATCCGGGCATAGCATTTTGCTTCAGGCGATTTCACGATTTAGTGGTGTCATTGGCTCGTACTCAATGGGTGCAGAAAGTCGCCGAATTTCCCGCAAATCAGGTCGTTATTGGCAATAAAGGCAATTTAAGCGAGTTTCTATTTGGCAGTGACCGACAGACGATCACTCACGCCAGACCTGTACTACTTGATATCCAAAAAGGCCAATGCTTCTATTGCCATAAGTCATTAAAAGAAACTGGCGAAGTGGATCATTTTATTCCTTGGACACGATATCCTAATGATTTAGGGCATAATTTTGTCCTCGCTCATAGCAGTTGCAATAACAATAAACGCGATCATCTTGCCGCTCAGCACCATAAAGATAACTGGTATGAGCAAAATATTATCCAGCATGGCCAAGCGTTGCACTCTGAACTCAGCCGATATTTCGTCTGTGAGAGTGATCGCTCTGAAGCCATTACGACTTGGGCTTATCAGCTTGCAGGACAAAATCGCTCGCCTCTATGGCTCGATAAAAAGACCTTTGTGCCTTTTAACGCGACAGATAATGACTTATCGAGCACAGCAATTTAGATATTGAGGAAAACGGGCGATGGATAGCCGATTTAAGCGTAGTTTTTTGATGTTGTTCATCATGGCGATTTTAGCGCTACTGATTGATCATTATCATGGTCGTTGGTTTCGTGTTGAGTTTTCCCAAGTATTTGCAGAGCTAGCTCAGCCGTTGCAACAAGTTTGTATAAAACAGAATTGGCAATGGTGTTCAGCGAGCTCTATGCCATTAATGACTCGTGTTAATGATCTGCCTAATATTAAGCAGCAAGTAGATGAATATCATGGTGAAGATCAGTACCTAGGTTGTGATTTGTTGACTGTGCAAGAAGGACGCATTGCACAACAAAAAGTGGGGGAGGTTTATACTTGGGTTGATGAGAATGGCATAACTCATTTTTCTGATATAAATCATGCATCAGCTGAGAGTAAGTTAACTCAATATACTGAACCTAAATACAATTTCGAATTGAACATTGATTCCTTAGTCAGTACTCCACCGCCATTTTTTAGGGACCGACTGACCAGCACTATCAATCAAATCGATCAAATTTATCGTCAATATCTACCCAAGCGCACCCTACAGCCCATTAAGGTTAACTTGATGCTTGGAGGCAATTTAACTGCCTATAATAAACTTAAAAGACAGTACGCATCCACGGTAGGTGCAAGCCAAGGATTTTATTCAAGTCAGCATAATTTGGCCGCAGTTTGGCACAGAGAAGATGCTCAATCGTTTCGTACTGCAATTCACGAAAGCGTTCATGTCATTAATGCGGGTCAATTTGGTCATACTCCGCGCTGGTTTAATGAAGGCATGGCGGAATATTTTGAATCGCCCGCTTTTCTAGCAACGATTGATACAAATAATCGTTATGATGCCATCATTCAAAACAATTCCAGCCGAGGTCACTCATATCGTATCGTTGACGAATCTATTTCTTTATCAATGGGATTGAGTGAACTATTAACGGCTTCAGACCATGATTGGCAGGGGCAAAAACAAGCTGCGTTATACCAGCATGCTCACAGTTTTATGGCTTTCCTCTTTAGCACTCGCCAAGGTCGAGTGACCTTAAAGCAGCTTTTGCTGCAGTTGAGTGAGCAACGCTGCCAAGCTAAAGTAATCGATGAACTATTTACACGTTATCCTGATGGTATTAAACAACTGGATCATGATTGGAAAACGTGGCGTTAATTCAGTTCAAAAAATCTTAATTATCTATTTTTAAAGGAAAGGTATGACAGAGTTACTAAAGGGATTATTTCACTTTTATTGATAATACGTGTCTAGTTTTGGAGGTTCGATGATGAAATCGATTTTCTTACTGCCCATATCTGTGCTTGTGCTGATAGGTTGTAAAGGCGGGTTATCTCCCACTTGATTATGGGATTTGGGAACAACATAGAGATTTTTATTTTAAGTCAATTCAAGCAGGGTTGGGTGGGGATTATCAACATATGGCTCGTTTGGTAAACGATGTGCTCAGCGCTAAAAACGAATGAAGTTTAGGCTAAGGTCAAATGACTGAAACGACTTTTTTTGGCCTTCAATTTTGCTTCAACTTCAGCCGTAGTTTTACCCGTCTCAATAGCGGTTGAACTGGCCACAGCGCGATAGAGTCGATTTTGAGTCACTTGTGTGTTTTTTGATTTAGTTTTCATCGGTTCAACCTCAATTAAGTGCATGAATTATAGCACTCTAGATAACGAATAGACAGCTGTGTATCCAAGGCCCAAAGCAGCAATACTTCATGTTTTACCAATCATATCGCTCTTTAGATATCGATAAAAAGTCGTCAGTAGGTTCTCCAATGACGACTCTTTTAATCAAGCTGACATAGCCGATTAAGGTTTATCAAAGCACAACATTACGCGCTTTTTCTTGCTTCCATTTCAGCTTGACTTGAAAGGTACTCATCGAAGGTACCTTGGAAGTTAATCACTTTTTTATCTTTAATATCAATGATACGTGTTGCGAGCGATGATACAAACTCACGGTCATGGCTGACGAATATCAAAGTGCCTTCAAAGTCTTTCAATGCATTATTGAGTGCTTCGATGGCTTCCATGTCCATGTGGTTTGTCGGTTCATCCATGATCAGCACGTTGATGTCTTGCATCATTAACTTACCGAATAACAAGCGGTTTTTCTCTCCGCCTGAACAGTTACGCGCTTTCTTGTTCGCATCATCTTCGGTGAACAGCAAACGGCCTAACATGGCGCGTACCATAAGATCGTTATGCTTGGGTTGGCGCCACTGTGACATCCAATCCATCAGCGTGTAGTCATTATCAAATTCGTCACTGCTGTCTTGCGGGCAGTAGCCGATTGATGCGTTTTCTGACCACTTGATCACGCCTTTATTGTGTTCTAGATCATTGACTAAGCAGCGTAGGAAAGTGGTTTTACCCACGCCGTTTTCGCCGATAATCGCTAATTTTGCACCGGCTTCGAGGATTAAGTCGCCACCTTCGAATAGCAGCTCACCATCAAACCCGTGGGCCAAATCTTCAAGGATCAGTGCTTGGCGATGCATTTTCTTGCCAGCATCGAAACGAATAGAAGGGTGGATACGGCTTGATGATTTCACTTCATCAAGCTTGATTTTGTCCATTTTCTTCGCGCGCGAGCTGGCTTGTTTTGCCTTAGATGCGTTGGCACCGAAGCGGTTAACGAAGTCTTGTAGCTCTTCGATTTCAGCACTTTTCTTGGCGTTACCCGACAATAATTGTTCGCGCAGTAATGCCGATTGTGCGAGGAAGTATTCGTAGTTACCTGGGTAAATGCGCAATTCGCCATAATCGATATCCGCCATGTGGGTACAGACGGCATTTAAGAAGTGCCTATCATGGGAAATAATGATCATGGTGCATTTACGTTTGTTCAACTCGGTTTCTAACCAGCTAATGGTATGGATATCCAAGTTGTTGGTAGGTTCGTCGAGCAGCAGAATATCTGGGTTGGCAAATAGCGCTTGGGCTAACAAGACCCGCAATTTCCAGCCCGGTGCCACTTGTTGCATTAGACCGTAATGGAAAGATTCTTCAATACCCGCTTCGAGCAGAATTTCACCGGCGCGACTTTCAGCGCTGTAACCATCCATTTCGGCAAATTCACTTTCAAGATCGCCAACGCGCATGCCATCTTCTTCAGTCATATTCGGATTGGCGTATATGGCATCGCGTTCCTGTTTGACTTTCCACAGGGCAACATCCCCCATGATCACCGCATCGATAACGCTGTATTGTTCAAAGGCGAACTGATCTTGGCTCAGAGTACCGACTTTTAAGCCGGGCGTGATAGACACATTACCAGAGGTTGGCGCTAACGCTCCGCTTAAGATCTTCATAAAGGTCGATTTGCCACAGCCATTCGCGCCGATCAAACCATAGCGGTGACCATTGCCAAATTTCGCTGAAATGTTTTCAAACAATGGCTCTGGGCCAAACTGCATCGTGATGTTCGCGGTAGAGATCAAAGGAGCTTTCCTAGGTATTTGCTAACGGGGATTGTGACAAACAAGCCTCAAAATGAAACATGCGCTTCACCCACTCTAAGCCAAAATAGTAAAGTGGGGATAATAAGGTCGCGGAGTATACAGACTAAGGGCTAAATATGCGAGCAAGTATGTGATGCGCAGCGATAAATCGAGCCGTTTCAGTTGCGTTTATTTGCGGATAGGTGAAGGCGTGAGTTTATAGCTGTTTGCATGATATCGCAGATATGCCGAGCTAAACTGCCAGCTTGCGGTATTATTTCTTTGTACTAAAGCCGACGCCAAACCTTGCTAGCGCAAATAAAAGAAGGCGTTTAGCGTATTTACCGTTATTATTCCAGCAGTTTTGTCGAGCAGCAGATTTTACGGCTAAAATTTAATGGCTCAGTTTGAAGGCTTTAGGACTGTAAGACCTAAATGTCGCGAGTTTTGTAGCGAATTAAGTCACTCGTTTAACCACTCAATACCGTAAACTAATACCTTAAAATCAGCCAATTGGGCTGGATTTGGAATTCCCATGATAGAAGAGCAACAGAACAACCCATTACACGGCCTTAAACTCGAGACAATGATCACTGAGTTAGTCGATTTTTATGGTTGGAAAATTTTATACGCGGCATTAAAGCTAGGCTGCTTTAACACTAACCCGACCATTGAGGCCTGTATCATTTTCCTCAAAAAGACCGAATGGGCGCGGGAGAAAGTGGAAAACTTCTACTTATACCGATTCAAGCGTATGCCTAAAGCCGTCGGTGAGCAGTTTGATCTTAAGCCACGTGAACGTGGTTTTGCCTCGGGTATTGTCCCGCGTAAACCGATGGAGCTAACATTAGCCTCTATCGCTGAAATGCAAGCCAAAGCCAGCGCCGAGTACGAAGCGGGCAACCGCCGTCCAAATTCTGGCAAGCGCTTTGGTAATGACGTGGGTAAAGGCGCTGGCAAAAAAACTGCGGGTGGACGGGGAACGGGTTCTGGCTATGGTTCGTCCAATAGCAGCTCACAGCGTCGCAGCGAACCCAGACATGATTCAAGAAATGATTCAAGAATGACTGAGCGTTCAGGACCAAGCCCATCGACGGATGATAACGATCCTTGGGGTACTAAGCGCAGTTAATTCGATGTTAGTCGCCCTGAATGAAGTTATTGTTTTAACTGTGTGATAGACGATTTAGGCGGGTGTAAACGAAAGAGGGTAGCCGTAGTTCTCGGCTAACCTCTTTTTTTGATTAATAATTCAATTTATTGAATGCTGGTTAGCAAATTATCGGGGGTTATTATTTTGAATTTGCATATTCCCTGCATAAATAGTTAACCCCTTTAATTTTCGTTCGCGTTCCGCTAAGTGCAAATAGCTACCTGCATAACGCATTATTCGCAGTGGCATTTCAAGCAGCAAATTGGCCCTATTGCATGTCGAGTTGTTTGGCTATGCTGCTCCAAGGTAACCATTTAAACGCTTGGTTGGCATCGGGTAAGTGGTTGTGACCATCCTGTACCACCAGCATTCCCTGTTGCCAAACACCATGGCCGACGGGCAAATGCGTGACAGCCAGCCCATCGGTTTCTGAAGCGCCGTCTATGCTGGTTTCGCGGCCATTCTCCATGCCGTTTAAGTTCACCCCAATGCGGAAACGCCCCACTTGGGTATAAGGCGCGCTTGCTTGATAAAGCAAATAACTGTTATTACCTTGGCTTGAGACCACCAGCAAATCTTGTTTTTTGCCTTTAAGGGTCGCACCTTGATACAGAGAAATCCCTTCAACATCGGCGACTAAATCGCCTTCGGCCTTAATGATCAATTTGCCCTCTGTACTGGCATCTGCTTTGGCATTAAAGCGCCAAATGCCTTTATCCTCTTCACCGATAAACAGCGCATGTTGCGCTTCATCGACCACACAACCTTCAACTTGGCTTGGGGTGTGAATATCCCGCACTAGTGTGATGCTTGGCCCATTTTGTTTCCAATCAACACGATATTGGGCGATGCGGCCAGATTTCTCGTTAGCGAACACGTATAAGGTTTGCTCGTCTTGATACAAACACATGCCGTAAATATCCGTCATGTTGGTTGCTTGATTTGGGTATTCAGTAATCTTGCCTGCGGCGTCGATTTCATAAAATGCCAATTTGTCACCATCGCGCAGCGTGGCAACGGCAATATCACGTGACTTTCCACCAAGTTTGACCCGTTGGCGCAGATCGACATTGTTGATCCTGCCCGATGGCAGCGCTTGAACTTGCTCGCCGCTCATATTAAAACTCAATAAACCCCAACGTTTGTTGGTGCCAAGCACCAGACTTTTTTCGGGGTCAGTAGGATGCACCCAAATGGCGGGATCATCCATGGTATCGCCCGGTCTATCGGATGGCGCGCTCTCAACCCAAGCGGGGATTTCTACAATATTTTCCGCAATTGTTGTTGGCCTCGCTTGTGCATCGGCGGCTGTGTTAGTACTCGGCAAGGATGTGGCGAGTAACTTTTGGGGTGGCACTTGTGTCAAGGCTTGTGGCAAAGCTGGTGACAAGGTTTGCTCAGCAAAAAGATAGCGGTCGTTTTTATCATCATAGAGAGCAAACGTCGCAGTTTTTGCTTGGGCTGATGTGTTCGCGTTTACAGCAAGGCTTAAGCGCTGTGCCTTGGTTATCGCTTTTAGCTCGGTTTTATCGTTGGTTTTTGTCGATGGCGCGCTAAAACTCAGTATTTCAGTGCCTTTGTCGTCCATCACCTTGCCGTTTTTATCACTGAGTAGCAATTGAGCGTTCAGCAGGTTTAAGCCGGTGATGTGATTATCGAGCGCGGGGAAGATGAGCTTAGCACTGGTATCGGCAAACGAGCTGGCATCAAACTGCCATACACCCGCTTCGGGCTCACTGACATACAGCGTGTCGCCGTCGATAGCGCAGTCCGTGCTGTTAACCGGAATCGATTGGCTGCGCATTAGCTTAGGTGAGAAATGCGCGGCATTACCCAATAGCCACTGCTCGCTCTTACCACTTTCACCGCCAAACCACGCGTAGACATTGCCATCCTGAGTGCGGGGCTGAATACAGATCCAATTGATCTCGAAATGACCCATGGGCAGCAAGGGCAAGATGTTGGTCGTCGGTTTGCCATTGATTTCTTTGAGCATAATAGGTCGCACGCGGTCGGCTTTGCGATCGAGCGTTAAGGCATAGGGATCGCTAAAGGCGAGTAATTCAAAGTCACCTTGCACCAGTAAACTCGCAGCAGGCAAGGGCGCTTGTGCAGTCGTTTGCATGCCTTGCTGCGTTTGTGTCATCGAAACGGTTTGTAACATCAGTCCTTGCTGTTCGCTGACAAAGAGCCAGTGAGACATAGTGTTATCGCTCTGTTTGTCTTGATTAAAGATGAGTGGCTGTGCTTGGCTGCCCTTATGGCCCGCTATGGTTTGAACAGCGACGCTGATGGTGTTTGCCATGGCAGTCAAGGGCGTATGACTGGCGATAAGGCCGAGCAATACGGCGGATGATAGTAGAGTTTTTTTCATATTTTGATTCGCTAGTATTCTGTTTTATCAGATTTTTATTAAATTTATCATCGACACTTGTCAGCAAACTTCGCAGTACATTTCTCAGCCCATTTTTAGCCAAAAAAGTCTACTCACAAGCTTGTTACTACCCTAAGTGCCGATGAGCGCGTTAATAGTTAGTGTATTGCAGGCCTAATTGGAAAGTGCGGCCATAGGCTTCGTACTGGGCGTTATAGTCGCTGTGACCTGCGTAGCTGTAATAGGGCTCATCGGTGAGATTCACACCTTTAAAATACAGTGTAAGGCTGGTGGTAATGTGCGCCTTTGCGACAAAATCCCATTGCAAGTGAGCGTCTTCATAGAGATCGAGACGTACATCATCAAGTTCAGATACTTCTTGCAAGTATTCCGATTTATAGGCGGCAGATAACCACACACTGGCGTAAGTGTTCTCATAACCTAAGGACAGGTTCGCGGTGATATCCGACTGACTTGGCATCGGAATATCGCGGCTGTTCTCTGCGCCGTCATCCAACCAACTGATGCTGGCGACGGAATCTGTATAGGTCAGGTTAGAGTTGAGTACGAGTCCGTTAAAGGGTTCGGGTAAAAAGCTAAATTCCTGTACATAACTGAGCTCAATCCCAGAAATGTGGGCACTGTCGCCGTTAATGTAAGTCACTGCGCTATGGGCATCGACATAATCATCTCGTCCAGCTAAGTCGGCTTTGTAGATAAAGTTATCAATGTCCTTGTAAAACAATCCCGCCGACACTAGGCCAATATTGCCAAAGTAGTGCTCAATGCTCAGATCTAAGTTCATTGATTCCAGCGACTTAAGATTTGGATTACCAAAGGTTAAATCGATATCGCCGTCATCTTCTTCACGCAAATAACCTGGCGCTAATTGACCAAACGTCGGGCGCACTAACGTGTTGGTCCACGCGCCGCGCAGCACTGTATTGTCAGAATAACGGTAGGTGAGATGCAAGCCGGGCAGCCAGTGGTCTTCATCGCTGGTGTTATTAATATCGATAAACTCGCCGCTAACACCATCAAAACCATGGCCCTTAGAATCCCATTGGTTTTGCTCGAACCTTAGCCCTGTGAGTATCCGCAGTTTGCCGATATCTAGGTGACCCATAAGATAGGCGGCGTTAACATCTTCAGTAATATCAAAGTCGTTGATGGTCGATTCGATTTCATCTCGGTTACTGTTGGCATCTAAGCTATTCACTAGATCCCACACGGGTGAAGCGTTAATACCCGTGCCAAAGCGGCCGAGACTGTAATCGACTTCATCACCTGAGTATTGGCTCAGTAACAGGGCATCATCGCTAACGCCTTGGTCGGCAAAGTCACTGTAAATCCACACTTCTTCGCGATTGGTTTTATCGCGGCGGCTGAGTTTTAGCCCCGTTTTCACTTCGGCAGGGTAGTCACCCAGACTCAGTTGGCGGCTGAGGTCGAATTGGGCGCTGTTAATGGTGTCTTTGGCTTTCGATTCGGCTAACTCGATTTCGTCCAGTTCAAAATTATCGGTTTGATAATAGCTTTCGGGCGCGATTATGTGCGGTCGTTTGGTATCGCTAAAACCTGTGTCATCGATTTTGGCGACAAAGTCCGCGCCGGCAATATCCCGTGGCTTGTCGGCACTGGCCGTACTGTGGCTTGCTTGATAATCGAGGGTCCAGCGCTCAAAACGGGTTTCTCCGCCAAGGACATAGGAAGTGATGTTTTGGTTCTCGGTACGCGACTTAAGTGAGCGAGTGGTTTTACCTTGGCTGAGTTCGCCTGCTTGCCGCGGCGATTTCCATTTCGTCTTGGCGCTGTTGCGGGTTTCGGTGTCGTCAAACTCACTGTAAAGCGTGCGCAGGTATAAATCTGTGTCATCGCTTGGGCGATAATCAAAGTTCACCCCTATGCCTAAACGCTCACGATTGATTTGGTAGTCACGATGATCGACTGACTCGAGCGCTGCATTGCCGTAACCTGTTTCATCGGGGAAATCCCAATTGCCGCCCGTTTCGACGTTATCCGAGCCAAAGTCGCGGTTGTACCAGCTAGCGCCGATGGCGATACCTAACTTTTCACCAATGACATCGCTGTAACTGGCGGCCAATTTGGGATTAGTGTTGTCAGTGAGAGAATCTTGGCTGGCTTCAGCGCTTAAGTTAACGTAGGTATCTTCGCGATCGAACGCCGACAGGCTTTTGACTTCAATCGCGCCGCCCAGCGCATCGGCGTCCATATCTGGGGTTAAGGTTTTACTGACTTCAACCGATTGCAATAAATCCGATGGCACCACGTCGAGCGCCACGGCGCGGCGATCACTCTCGGGCGATGGCAAACGCGTGCCGTTCATCGACACTGAGTTATAATCCGGCGCCATGCCGCGTACCCGTACAAAACGGCCTTCGCCTTGGTCACGTTCAATAGAAAGCCCCGGCACGCGTTGCAGTGATTCGCTGATATTACTGTCGGGGAAATTCCCCAGCACGTCGGCGCTCACCACATTGAGCACGTTATCCGCACCGCGTTGACGGTTCATCGACTTACTCAAGGCGCCTTGCTGGCCGACCACCATAATGTGTTCAACATCTTTGCTGCTGAGGCTAACATCCTGCTGGGTGGTTTGCTTATCAGCAATCTGGACCTTGTGCTCCATAGGCGTAGCGCCGAGGTAGTTGACCACCAGAGTGTAATCGCCGTCATTAATGCCGACAAAGAAGTAGCGACCATCACGGCCAGCCTGTTGGCTCAGATTTAGCTCTTTGAGGGTGACGCTCGCGCCAGCTAAGGGCTGCTGGCTAGTTTTGTCACGAACCTGACCTTCGAGTTTACCCACGGCAAAGACATTGGCGCTGGAGCCAGCGGCCACAATGGCAAGGGCGATGGCCGATAACGGCGTGCGAAATTGCATATTAACTTCCTATTATTTTGTTGGTACGCGAGTGTTATCCGTGACGGCCAGTTACCCTCGGTCGCTGCATCGCGACATGAGTTGCAACATGAGTTGCGACATGGCATCACGGATTTGAATCTGTGTTTTTAGTCACTGGAAACATTCAATAGCGGCAACGTTAGGGCAGGTTAATGTCAGATTTGTGACGGGATTTTGTAAACGGGGCAAACTTGCCCTCAAACGCCGCTTAATAGCGACTTTTTGCGAGAGCGTGAGCTAAAAAGACGCTTATCACAGTGGGCTTAGCAGCAAAAACACTAGGGAAGGGCTTGTGTATTTAAATGTTCTATTACTGATTTAAATGTTTTAAACCAATTACTTGCATGAGTATTTAGTGTGAGAGTCCGTAAAGGTGAGCAAGCGTTGCCAGTATAATAGCCGACAAATAGCCGTAAAATCCCAAAGTGGTTGAGCTAATTTGCCGCAATCACGCTAAACCGTACGTCACCTTTTTGTCATAAAACTGGGTTAGCTTGCGGTGCCAATAGGGTGAATTCCCACTCCATTCTGCACAACAAAATCAAAAGGTGAGCCCTTGCATTATCCCGTGAAATCGCTGCGACTGGCCTGTGTGTATGGCTTAAGTCTGTTGATCATCTTTATCGTGCCGCTACTGCTGTGGCAGAACACGCCTGCGAAAGCCATTCCTCAAGTTGATTGGCTCGATATCGCCACCGAAGGAGCCTTGTTTGTGCTGGGCATGTGTTGGTTGATGGTGATTGTTTCGGCTCGTCCATCGGGGCGCGTAACCAACTTACTGGTGGTAGGTCTGGCAAGTTATTGTTTAGGTTGTTATTTAGATTTACTCGATGAAATTTTTATCGTTAAAACGCTGCCCGTGTATAACTGGTTTGAAAAGATGCCAACGCCGATTGGTCTACTCATTCTAACTTGCGGGCTTTGGCTGTGGCGTGACGAGCAAGCCGTAGTAAATCGCCAGTTACAAACCCGCGAGCAATTCTATCGCCAACACCATCTGACCGATGGCCTAACCTTATTGAACGATGCGAAAGCCTTCGAGCACCACTTGCTAAAGCAACTGGCGCAGCAGCAACCCTTTGGGCTGATCATGCTTGATATCGATTATTTTCATCAATATAACCAACTTCAAGGTGCAAAAGAGGGCGATAAACTGTTATCCGATGTCGCCCAGTGGTTAAGTACCCAGCTAAGAAGTCAAGATTTGGTCTGCCGTTATGCTGGCGATCGTTTTATCATTTTGCTCAATGGTGCAATCGCACCTTGGGTCAGTACCATGGCGGAGCAGTTACAGTATGGCATTACAGCACTGGGCTGCGAGGTTTCAGTGGTGTGGGCTTTGCCATCTCCCAAGATGGTTGTGGATAAACTGAGCAGTGAACCAACAAAACGACCGCTTAAGGATGAAGCGCAGGCATTACTCAAATTACTCAATGAAAAAATGTCACAGCAAAAGTTAAACCGTCAGCCATCAAACCCGCAAACCACGACAGTCAGCGCGTTTCATGAGCCGCGATAAATGAGAGCCCTAGCCACTTGGCAAGATAAGTGTATCGACAGCCAACTGCTGGTGGCGAGCCTTGTGGGCTTATTTAAGCAAAGGGGACTGGATTGCGACAAATTACTGCGTGGTACGGGGATTTTCAGTGCAGATATCCGCAAACCTGGCCATAGCATTAGCCCGAAACAATTACTCAGACTGGTGGATAATGGTTTATCACTGTGGCCAAGTGGCGACTTAAGCTTTTTACTTGGGCAATTATGGCTACCATCCCAAAGTGGCGCGCTAACTGCGGGGATGTTATGCGTGCGGGATCTCAATGAACTTGGGTTATTTTGGTATCAATTTCATTGGCTCACTCAGCCTTGGTTACAGTGCTGGCGTTGGCAGGGTGACAAAGAATGGCATTTTTTACTGAGTCTCGATTTAGGCACTCAGCGGCATACACAGTTCTTTATTGAGTTAAGCCTGTCGTCATTGGTCGCCAGTTGTAAACAATTGATGGGGCAGGGTTGGCATGGCAGCATGAGCTTTCCCTACGAGACGCCACAGAATATCGCCCAATATTATAAGTACTTCGGCACAGACATTAGTTTCGATGCGCCGCTGTGTCGAGTCTCGATGGCAAAAGCCTTTATGCAGCAACCGCTGTTATATGCGCAGCAGATCGCCAGCGTTGAATCACAAGCCACACGCCATGCTGTGACTCATGCTGTCATTTCGCGCCAAAGTCACTTTCAATCGCCGCGCTACACACTGTTTGCCAGTGAATATAGACTCGGACTGGCGGCGGGCATTCGTTTGTCGCTGATGCGGGATAACTTAAGTTTGCCAGAAATGGCAGAAAAACTAATGATGAGCCCAGCGACCTTAAAGCGTCGCTTGGCCGAGATGGATTTAAGCTTTGGCCAACTCGCCGATGAAACCCGTTTAATCAAAGCGCTTTATTATTTAGCCACACCTTCGCAAGACGCCCACACGATTGCAAACTCACTGTCATTCAGTGACGCCAGTAATTTCAGGCGTTCTTTTAAACGCTGGACAGGCCAATTGCCCACCTATTTTCGCAGCTGGCTGGCTTAAGCCACTACAAGAAATATCACTTCTCATTGTCTCTTCATTTTGACCACTAACTTAATACAGGTCCTTTGTTGTTAGTTAATATAAAAGTGAACTTCTATTCAAAAAAATGCATGACAGTTAGGAGAAAACCCGAGACTACATCGCTTATTTTGCATATTTAAAACATAGATATTCATGTAAGCACGGAACAAGGATGCATATGCTATGTTGCTATTTTCCAAGAATTTAACTTTAGGGGTAAAATAAGGCTGAAGCGGAATACTTAAAGACATAAACTCGCGAGTTTTAGAGTGATCCCTGCTAATCTGTGATTGAGCCTATTTAATGTTATCGCTAGGAATGCCGATGGATAAGAAACCCCTTGAATTGGTTTACCCATTTTTAACGGAAGCTTTGCGGCTGAGCGAGAATGGTCTAGCAGTGTTAGACAAACATAATCATTTTATCTTTTATAATAATACCTTTGCTAAAATGTTTGGTTTTGTTGAGCAAGACATGGTCGGCAAGCATTTTGATGACATGATGCGCTTTGCCTTTACCCATAAACAGGGACCGAACATTGAACATGAAACTATAGAGGAATGGCTCGAACTGATTCATACCAATCAACGTAAATCAGCTTTTCGACGTTTTGAAGTGGATCTGGTCGATGGCTGCTGGTTACAACTCTCGGAACAGGTTTATCACAATGGCGATATGGTGATTGTTTGCACGGATATCACCCAGTTAAAACAGGTCGAATTTGCCCTTAGGAATGCGCAGACTGAATTAAATCGCCTCGCGCTCACCGATGAATTAACGGGGATTGCCAACCGGCGGCACTTTTTTCAGCAGTTAGAACATGAAATCAAACGCTTGGGTCGTTTACAATTGCCATTATGCCTAGTGATGATGGATATCGATAATTTTAAACTGGTTAATGATCGCTACGGCCATCAAGTCGGTGACAAGATATTGCAACATTTTACCCAATTCATCAGCACTCGAACGCGTCCCTACGATATTTTTGGCCGCCTCGGCGGTGAAGAGTTTGCACTGCTACTGCCAGAAACCACGGTTGATACCGCTCAAAAAATCGTAATGCGTATGATGTCATCCCTTGCCAATGAGGACATTTCTGCAATCGTGGCTGATTTTCAATATCAATTTTCAGCAGGCGTCAGCGCCTTAACCCCTGTGATTATTCGCCATAGCATTGATAATACTACTGATATTGCAGATGTGGAGCAGGTTGAATTGCCCGTGGGAACCGGAAGTCAGTGTCGCTCGGATGCTGAAAAGCTGGTGGCCGAGGCCGATAAAGCACTCTATCACGCTAAAACCCTCGGGCGGAATCGTGCGGTAATATGGGACGAGGTGATGTTACCTCGCCACAAGCCCAGCTAAACAAAGCATTCGACATTCAGTGCATTAGTACTCAATGGAAACTGTGTTAATCAATCAGCAATATACCCGCCATGGACCCGATTACCGATTTGGTGAGCAGGTGACATTTCTTGATGTTAAACAAACCTTTGGTTTTAGTCATGTACGTGTTGGCCGCTGGGTTACGCGGGATGAATCGCGCCTTGCTGCGGATCTGGTGTTTGATTCGCTCGCCGATCTGGCCTTTATCTTAAAGTTGCCACCTTTGACGTTAGGTCTGCGCGAAACCGTGAGTCTGGCTTTTGGTCATGGCGGTCAAAAAGGCGTTCAGGCCCATTATGCGCCCGCGACTCGGGAATTGGCCTTGGCAAAAAATGCCGGCGCTGGCGCTTTGGCCCACGAATTTTGGCATGCGTTTGACCACTATATTGCCGCTAAGTCCTTCAAATCTTCGTCTAAGCGGTTTCAATGCGCGAGCGATCTTTGGTTGTCGGATCTGCCCGTCATAGAACATCCACTGAATGCACGCTTATCAGAGATCTTCAAGGTAACGTTTTTGAGTGGTGATGGCGATGAGCCCCATGATTATGTGCGCCGAGCGATTGCCTTAGACAAAAAACATGGCATGCAGTACTTCGCACGGCCAACTGAAATGATGGCGCGGGCATTTGAAGCCTGTATTGAATCCTATGATGCGATTTCGAATCCGTATTTAGTGTCTGGGACACGCTTTTCAGCAATGGCAAAGGAGGGCGCTTATCCCGATGAAGCCCACCGAAAAGTGATTTTTAACGCTTTGATCAATTACTTCGAGCCACTAGGAATGGCATTGAGTAAACATCCGCTTGGCTGATTATAATCTTTTGAAAGTACGTCAAAATACGGTAAATGGCAGTGTGATGCGAGTACAAGCTTGGTTGGCAAGTCGACAAATTCGAAGCTGATTTAACTATTCAACGGTGAGTGAAGGTGTGAGTCGTGCCGTTTTGCTTAGTCGAATGTGTTTGCCAGCAATAGGCCAAACTGTGGCGGATAGCATCGAGATATTGGGACGCTTGAGTATCCATTAAATACCAGTAGCTGGGTTTTGATTCTGGCATGTGATTAAAAAATAATGCTTCGGCATTGATGACTTGTTTTAAATCCGCATATTTCAGCCAAACGTCGATAGGCGTATGAGCCAGCGTAATCAACCAATCGAGTTGTATGTGTTTTGCGGAATGTGGCATATCTGCTGATGGGGTTGATTCTTGTAAACGCGCAAGTAAATCAAAAGGATTGCCCGTTTTCATCATCATTGAAGTTTGGGAACCACGCGCTTTATTGACTGCCGCTAAGTTTGCTAAACAAACTGCTGGCAAGGTGAACTCCGGCCAGTCAAGTGTGGGCGCGAGCGTCTGCGCAATCCGCCGTTCGCCTAACCAGTTATGCACCATACAAGGTAAGTGGTCTTCAGGCGGTAAATCATTGGGCCTTGCTAAACTCGGAAACAGCGACATCCGCTGCACTTGCACATGCTGAGATAACTGCTGCATCAACACAATTGTGGTTAGGCCAGATGAAGGCCAACAGCCAAGCTGAGGCGTTAATTCAATCGCAACTTGTGTCAAAGCTTGGGTAAGCAAATCACTTTGCGGGTGACCTTGTACCACAAAAGCATATTTTGATTCTGCAAAACCGCCATTAGCGATATTCACTATCTGATTATTTTGGTTACTTTTCTCATGCCATTGAGTGCCGTTAAAGATAAATGTCGTGCCCGTAGTCGCAGGCTGCCAATTGCCAGAAGCATTCCCAATAATGGTCACTTGCTTGAAGGCAAGTTGATGCGCCAACGTGTGAAGATCGACCCGCGAATGTGGCATCTGTAAATGCTGGTGCATATGGGTATGAGACTTAGGCATAGGCTGAACATCTGTTTCACGGGTTTTAAATGGACTTCATTGTAATAGATATCTCCCTGAGCCCAAAGGCTTAATCCGTTATCGTTTACCGGATGATGTTTTAACACATGATAGTGCTAACTTAGGGATGCCGCGCATAAATGCGATGCGCGGTATCCCTAATGAGTAAAATGATCAGAAATTGTAGCTCAGACTAAGTTCGACATTTCTTGGCTCGCCGAAGAAGCCTTGATCGTAGAAATCGATACTGGAGTAGTACTTTTCATCAAACACGTTTCTAATATTCAAGCGGACAATTGCATCGTCAGTAATTTGATAACTCGCCATCAAGTTGGTAATGAAGTAACTGTCTTGTTCAGAGCTTGCGCCGTTAGGACCTGCATTTTCTACATAGATCTTGCTCTGCCAGCTTAAGTTACCACCCAATGTGAGATCTTCGAGAGCACCATTAAAATGATAAAGCGTAGATAATCGCACTAGGTTTTTAGGCAAATGCGTACCAAAGGCTTCACCATTGGCTTTTTCAGAGTCACTGTAAGTGTAACTGAAGTACAGATCCCAATCTTCTGTAGGTCTCCCCGTTAACTCCATTTCGAAACCGCGGTTACTGGTACCATCCACTGCACGCATTGGAAAGCTACCATCTGGAAGTGGATCTTTAAAATTAGGATCTCTTTCTGCCACATTTTCTTTTTGAACTTTAAATACTGCCACACTGGCGGTGAGTCTTTCGTCGAAGAAATCAGCTTTACTACCAAGCTCAATGTTATTGCCAGTTGTCGGATCTAGGCGTTTATTATTGGCATCTTTTGCGTCTTGGGGCTGAAAAATTTCGGTGTAACTGGTATAGAGCGAGACGCTGTCAGTGATGTCATACACGAGTCCCGCATAAGGGGTGATGACATCATTGTGCTCATAACCTGGGTCGATTTTGTATTGACTAATACGACTCCCCAGTAACAGAGTCAACTGATCATGCAAACTGAGTTGAGTGGCGATATAGGCGCCTTTCTGGATCTCTTCAGTCTCTTGAGTGGTAGGTGTCGATGGGTAGTTTGGTTCTGCAATAGAACCATCCCACTCAAAGAAGTTCCCTACGCTTAAAACATCGGTCGTGTAGTAAGAATCTGCGCTAATATCTTGTTTTGAATAGAGTAGACCAGTTGTCAGTTTATGTTCTCGACCAAATAACTCGAATGGACCAGAAGCAAATAATCGCGCTGCATCCTGCTTACGAGTTGATTGGTAGATCATGGGCGACGCACCCATACCTAAACCTGTGGTTTTATCTGGGGCACCATACAAAAATAACAAGTGGCCATCCATCTTGTCTTCGCGATGTTCAATGTCGAGTTTGAGCTCCCAATTATTATCGAAGCTGTGTTCTAAAGTAGAGAAAACGTTTGTGCCATGACGCTTCCAACTGGACCAAGATGCCGCAGTGGTTGTTGAACGGGGAAGGTCATTGGCTAGGCTGCCATCGGCATAAAACAGTGGCAGCGCACCCCAAGTGGAGCCTTTAGGATCTCGGTCACTATAATCCGCTCCTAAAGTGAATAAAGTACTGTCGCTTAATTGTGCGGTTACGACGCCATATATTTGCAGGTTTTCATCCTCTGCAAGATCGGTAAAACTGTCTGATTTCTCATAGGCTGCGGCAAATCGAGCTTGTACGTCGCCTTCATCTGTTATGTCGACTGAACTGTCGCCTTCAATACGATAACTATCCCATGAACCTAGTTTGGCACTGAAATAACCACCAGGTGACGACTTTGGACGTTTGCGAATGAGGTTGATGGCTGCTGAGGGTTCACCTGCTCCAGTTAATAATCCCGTTGCACCTCGCACCACCTCTACACGATCGAAGATAACGGTATCAGTTGAAGCATCATTAAAGAAACTGGAGTAGTTAACTGGTACGCCATCAAATTGAAAGTTAGTGATAGGATTACCGCGGGCACTGAAAAAGTACCGATTAGTTTCAATTTTCTGGGCCGAAATACCCGGCGTTAAAAACATTAAGTCGGCGACATTATTCAGAGAAAAACTCTGAATAAACTCTTGATCTATAATCGTCACCGACTGTGGTGTATCTCGCAGTGTTAAAGGTAAACCCGTTGCAGTGGCCGCCTTATCTAAACGGCTTCCTTTAATACTGATCACTTCAATATTGGCGTCTGATTGTATCTCTTCTGCGTACAAACTCGGGGCTAACAACAGGCTCGAAATGAGCGTAGCTAATAACGTTTTATGCATCATGATTCCCCATCAAAGTATTTTGTGACCGGCATTCTAATTGAAAACAATTACCGGTACATCGTATTGATAACAATTTGCATTACCTTTACACTCTCGAAATTCGATAAGTGTTAGGAAAGTCACAAATGGCGAAGATCAGTAACCGATTCTGGTTTATGTTGCACGGTTGGGTGTCGCTCCCAATATGGTTGTTATTTTGTTTTATCTGTTTGACGGGCACGATTGCGGTATTAAGTCATGAGATCACTTGGCTCACGAATCCTGCATCAAGAGCATTGAATCCTAATGATTTACCGGAGAAACCTGTCAGTGAGTTGATGACTATTGTCGAGACAGCCTACCCAAGTGCGGGGGTTACTGGCGCTATGACTTTAGAGCCATATTTGGTGAATGTGGTGATGTTCAGTGACGCGGATAAACCCTTTGCCATGGCCTATGTAAATCAATACACAGGTGAGATCCAACAGATCAATGAAGGTATTACCTTTATCGGCTTTATCAGATCGTTACATGCGTGGTTACTATTTCCCTGGCAAAGCAGTTACAGCCTTGGCTATTACCTCGTATGTTCGATGGCGCTGTTCATGCTCGCATCTTTAGTTACTGGCTTGATTGTTTACAAACGTTTTTGGCGGAGTTTTTTTGCTCCTAAGCTGCGACTCAATCAAGGAAAAAAGACGTTATTAGCGGATTTACATAAATTGTCTGGCGTCTGGTCTATTTGGTTTATCGCCATCATGGCCGTGACGGGGTTATGGTATTTAACCCAAGCCATTTTTTGGCATGCGGATATTGATATAGAACCCCATGCGCCATTAGTCGCGGCAGAACAATTGCCCTTCGTCCAAAAGAGTGACATGAAGCCAGCAGTGCCGAATGTGTCACTTACACAAGCCTTAACGTTAGCGCAAACACGCTTTCCAAATTTTCAGCCAAGTTATGTAATGCAACCAGAGCACAATCGAGACATGTATCATCTGAGCGGTAGCGGCGATCATATTTTCTACGATCAGTATTCATACAACCTCAGTATTAATCCTTGGACAGGGGAGGTTGCCAGTGCCACATCACCCGAGACTATGACGGGCATGCAAACCCTAATGCATATTGCCGATCCTCTACATTACGGCACCTTAGGCGGTATTTGGACAAAAATCATTTGGTTTATTTTTGGATTAATTCTATCGGGTATGTCGATTACAGGATTTATGATGTGGGGATTACGCAATCTGCGGGCATTTAAAAATGCAAGCGCTCAAAACACAGCAACTGAAGTCCTAGAGGAGGGATGTTAATGGCTGTTACTAACTCAAGCTTCTGGCTAAGAAATAAGTATAAACTCAGTGGGTTAATTCTACTCCTACCGATATTATTTCTATATCAGTCGTTAACACCCACATTTCCTCCTGCATGGAAGGCTCAGCAGTTGGGCGAGTTTACCATTGCGCCTTTACCCTTAGACCTTAACGCGCCTTACGTGCATCATGATGATTACGTAAAAGATTTTATGTTGGTTTTTGAAAAAGGAGATATAGCCAATATACGCCAAGGCTACGCCAATATTGGAACTCAAGCTTTGCCTATCGCAGACTTACAGCGCAGTGAAAATGGCATTATACACGGTAATAAGCATGGCCAGCATGTGCACGCGATTTCGTCAAAAACCTTAACGTCGAACGAAAGTCTGTGGATTTCGATTGAGAATTGGCAAGGTGAGTGGCAAGTCGGCAAATGGCCGCTGCCCGCCGATATACTGGGTCAATAACAAAAATCACCTCAAAACAGGTTTGAAAGCTAAAGCCCAAATAGCAAAGACGACCTCTTAGACTAACAAGCTAAGGGGGCGTTTTTTAAAGGTTAAGTATCTAAGGTTAAGTATCTAAGCTTAAAGGCTAAATAATCATTCTGCTTGCTGTGCGCTTTCAGTTTAAATGTCAGGTTTCAAGTGCATTAAACACCAAATTATATTGTCCTTCGTGAGTCAATCACGAAAATGTTATCCTAATCACTAAAATACAAATGAAAGTGATTCGCAATAGTGTTACCGTATTGCTACTCTAAATAAACTATCCAACTAACTATGCAATTTAATTTACTTCCTCTTGCGGCGGCTGTTGCTTTGGCCTTAAACCCTTTACTGGTTTTAGCCGAGGAGCAGTCAACTCCTGATCTCCAAGACCAGAATATTGAAAAAATCACTGTGATGGGTAAATACACTGTCAGCAAGACTATCGATACCGCCACTGGGCTTGGATTGTCGTTGATGGAAACGCCGCAGTCAGTGTCGATTTTAACGGCTGAACGAATTCAAGATCAGGCGCTTAATACCGTCGTTGATGTCGTTAATAATGCTGTCGGTTTATCGTCATCTAAAACTGACAACGTGCGTAATGGTTTCAATGCTCGCGGATTTTCAGTGCAAAATTACCAGATTGACGGTGTACCTTTATCTTGGAGTTTAGGTGGTGATGCCGGCGAAACCGTTTCTGATGTATCCCTTTATGAACGAGTTGAAGTGGTGCGAGGGGCAACAGGCTTACTCACAGGTGCCGGTGATTCGTCTGCTTCGATTAATTTGGTACGCAAACATGCCGATAGCAGCGACCTGAAGGGTTATGTCGATGTAGCAACGGGCAGTTGGGATAAAAAACAGATCACCGCAGATGTCTCTAATGGCCTCAATGAAAGTGGTAGTGTACGTGGTCGCATGGTCGCTAAATACGTCAATAGCGATTCATACCAAGAGCTTTATCAAGACCGCAAAACCATTCTTTACGGTGTTATCGATACTGATATCACAGATAACACTATGTTGCGCGTGGGGGGCAGTTACAACAACAATAACCCTAAAGGCGCCATGTGGGGAGCATTGCAAGCCGTATACAGCGATGGCACTCCTACCGATTGGGATGTTTCTGCTACAACGGCAGCAGATTGGAGTCGCTGGGAAACCACCAACGTAAACTATTTTGCCAACCTCAATCATTATTTCAACAATGGCTGGCAACTGGTGGCGACCTACAACCGTATGGAGTATGAAACTACGACTAAAATGATCTATATGTCTGGTTTGCTTGATAAAGAAACGGGGGCAGGATTGAGTGGTCAGCGTTATCACAGCCACGGTGAGAGCAACTCTGATAATTTCGATTTGCAGCTGAAAGGGGATTATCAACTGTTCAATCTGGAACATGATTTTGTCGTCGGTGCCTTATACAGTAAACAAAAATCCTATACGGATACTTTCGAACCCATTCGCGATAACATGAGCGGTTACGATAACAAGCCCGTAGATAACTTTTACGAATGGCAAAACAATGCATTTGCAGAGCCTGAATGGTCAACGGACGCCAATCGCCAGCTTAAAATGGACACTGAGCAGAAAGGTTTTTACGCTGCAACCCGTTTCACCATTACTGAAGCCTTAAAAATCATTGCTGGCGGCCGGATTTCGAGCTGGAATCGTGAAGGAGTGAGCTACGGCACTGATACCAACTTTGGTGATGATGGGGTGTTTGTACCCTATGTCGGTGCCTTATATGACATTAGTGAGCAACATCGTGCCTATGCTAGGGTCTGTTGATCTTTGCTGTGCAAATGTTGCTCAGCAATACATCGGCAGCCACATTAACATAAACGCCAGTGACACCATACTGGCGTAATTTCTTGCTAGCTTGTCATATCTTGTTGATATTGCTCGATAGTGCTTAATTCTTCCAAAAGCATTCTCCACTAAATGTCGATACCGATATAAGCACCAATCGACTCTTTCTTGAGGTGTATTCTTATAGCGGC